>FR886340.1:7297-66212 GCA_000436535.1 Eubacterium sp. CAG:252
AAGGGAAAGAGGGGCGGACAGCTTGGAGTAGGACTTCTCGTAGGAGCTATGGATATAGCGACAGCTAATAATACAGTTGCCATCGTTATGGCTAATCCTATAGCAAAGGAAATGTCCGAAAACTACGGAATATCTAACAGAAAGACAGCTTCACTGCTGGATACATTTTCGTGTGTATTTCAGGGGATTATTCCATATGGTGCGCAGATGCTTGTTGCGATATCCGCCGCAAATGAGCTTGGCTATGCAATATCGGCATTTCAGATTATACCAGTCCTATTCTATCCGCTTATGCTTCTTATAAGCTCTCTGATATGGATATTTGTGATACCAGCGGATAAGTAGAAGCGTGATAGCCTTTTTACTAAGACTGATGTAAATAATATATAAAAAATATATATAAAAATATCAGGAGGCATATGGACAGATGTCAGATATAACAAATAGTGAGAGTAGTCAATTCAGCGAAAAAGCGTATGTAAACAAGAAGCTGCTGCTGTGTTATCAGATTATTTCAGCAGTACTTTTTATAGCATACATTATGGAACTTGTAAAAGGAAACAGAACAGCTATGTATGTAGCAGTATTTTCAGCAATACTGATAATACCAGTTGTGCTTGCAACACTTGTTTATAAGAAAAATCCCGAGGCAAAGAGTGAGGAGCTTCTTGCTAATACTGAGAATACGTAGCAGTTAAGCAGCCAGACAATAGACGGAACAAAGAAGATTAACAGCCTGTTAGACGGTGCTATGGACGAGATGGCAAAGCTTCAGGGCATTATAGACAACAAGTAGAATATAAAAGAGTGATAAAGCAGGAAAAGATATGAGTGATAATAGTATGAAAGATATTAAAACAACAGAAGTTAATGAACAGAATAATAATACAGGTGATAACAAAAAAAGAAAGAATATCATACTTATAGGTATGCCGGGAAGTGGAAAGAGTACATTAGGCGTAGTTCTTGCAAAGAAGCTTGGTTATTCTTTCATAGATTCTGACATAGTTATTCAGGATACTTATGGAAAGACACTTGAAGAGCTTATAGATGAACATGGGGATGCAGGTTTCATAAAAATAGAGAATGATGTAAACTGTGGTATATCGCCAGAGCACACTATTATAGCAACAGGTGGAAGTGCCGTGTATGGTGAGGGGGCAATGGAGCATTTTAAGGAAATAGGAACTGTTATATATCTTAAGGTGTCTGAAAAGGAGCTTGAGTCAAGACTTGGAAGCCTTAAAGAGCGTGGAGTTGTATCAAATGGTAAAACAACTATCGAGGAAATATTTGAGGACAGGAAAAGACTGTATGAAAAGTATGCTGACATTATTATTACACAGGAGGGCATGGATATAAGAACGATAGTTGAAGATATGTATTCAAGGATTAAATTTATGAGTTGAGCTTATGAATAAATTTATTCAATTAAATATTGATTTATTATGGAAAAATCTCACTTTTTGTATTAATATATTTATAGTTTGTTTTCATTCACATTATGATGTATTAATTACAAGGAGGGATACATTTTTTGTCCTATCCTAAGAGATAATACCTTATGTTTTATCTGGTGTCTATCAGGAGCCGTCAGGCATAATAATTATTTAAGATAACATCTGATGAAGGAAGAATACCTTCTTTTGTTATCTGCTATAGAAACTTATTAACAAAGTAGTCTTAATTGACTACATCATTATTATACTAGGAGGAAGATTTTTTTAAAATGGAAGAGATTAAGGCTGGGAATAAGTACAAGTACACAGAGGAAACGGAAAGATTTAAAAAAATGAACAGATTTTATATAGCAGCGACATCTGTTTTGGGATGTATATTTATATTCTATCTGTGGTTAAAACTGTCCTGTAATGCTATATCACATGTAACTGTATATGGTAATACAGCTCTTATTGCTGTATTTGCAATAGTCAATACTATCGTGTATTTAAAGAATAAGGAAACAAGAAAGTTAAAGGCTATGGCTACATGGGAGATATGTATAGAATATCTGCTTATTGGTGTTCAGACTAGTGCAACCTTTATAAGCTATGCAATTATAATGATATTTATATTACAGATTCCTTATTATGAGAAGAAGTCTTTGAATAGAACTGCAATAGCCACATTGATTCTATATATTATAGTTATGAGTGTACAGGCATCAAAGGGAATATATGTCAATGATGTTAATGCAGTATGTGGAACCTTTATTGTTATTCTTACAGGTATTGTAATACTTCAGGTAGGGAAGCTCTGCATATTGTTTAATGAAGATGCAATTGGCTCAGCAAGAGAAGAACACGATAAGGTAAAGATGGTTCTTGATGATATGCTTGAGATATCGCAGACTGTTAATAAGGAAACTGATGAAAGCAGAAACATTATGGATCAGCTTGTAAGTACAACAGAGAATGTAACAAGCAATATGAAGGAAATTACTGCTGCTACGAATATGACTGCTACAAGCATAGAAGAACAGAATACTATGACAACATCTATACAGCAGGCTATTGAGCACACAGGCGAAGTATCTAATGCGATGGTTGATATTGCAATGGATTCTAATGATAGTATTAAAAAGAATATAGAAATTATGACAGAGCTTAAGACACAGTCTGCGCAGATAAAGGATACTAATAAGTCAGTTACTGACTCAATGTCAAAGCTTCAGCAGAAAACTAAAGAGGTTGAGAACATAGCAGATATGATTCTTAATATATCAAGCCAGACCAATCTGCTGGCACTTAACGCTTCAATAGAGAGTGCAAGAGCAGGAGAGGCAGGAAGAGGCTTTGCAGTTGTGGCTGAGCAGATAAGACAGCTCGCAGAGCAGACAAAGGGCTTTACAGAGGATATAACAAAGATAATATATGAGCTTAATGCCAATGCAGATGATGTGGTGGAATCTGTCAGGATTTCTGTCAATGCGGCCGATACGCAGAGCGATAATATTAATTCAGCTTCACAGACGTTTGAACAGCTTAATAGTAATATGTCAGCATTAGTAGAGCATGTGGAGGAGGTTAATAAACAGATAACAGGACTGTCAGACTCTAATAATAAAATAGTTGAAAATATATCACAACTTTCAGCAGTAACTCAGGAAGTAACAGTCAATGCTGAACAGGTACACAATATGAGTGAACAGAACCTTAAGTATGCTGAACAGGTTAAGCAGGCAGTTGAACATATAAGAGGAACATCGCAGAAGATGCATATCGGATAATAAATGTGACAGATAACTTTGGATGATAGAAAAATGTTAGAAATAGTACCCATTTTGTTTATAAAAACTTTAAAAAATTAATAAAATGGTTGTAAATTGCCAAAATTTGTTATAAAATTAACACAGCATATAATCAGTGAATTGATCGGAGGCGTGTTAATATGTTATTTCAACTTTACGGAGATGGCACTATCTATAAGCTTATAGGATGGGTGCTTGTATTCGCAGGTCTTGTTATATGTAACGAGCTAGCAAGACGTTCAAAGTTTGGTGGATTATTATTCTTTATATTTATTCCTATCGCTTTGACTATTTACTTCGTGGCTATCCAGATAGGTGCTGCGAATGGTGCCGCATGGGCACTTAACAACCAGACATATAAGTATATGAACGGCTGGTTCCATTATGCTAAGCTTTATGCTGCTACAGCAGGCTGTATCGGCTTTATGATGCTTAAGTATAAGTGGAGTATAGGTAAGACAGAATGGTTTAAGGTATTCCCATTCTTAATCGTTGCAATCAATATTCTTATTGCTGTATGCAGCGACTTTGAATCTGCTATCAGAGGTGGAATGAATGGCGGCTGGTGGTTCTCTAACGAGGGCGTATGGCTTTATGGCGGCTGGTGGAACTGGCTTAATGGTATAGCCGGTATCATCAACATTTTCTGTATGACAGGCTGGTGGGGTATCTATTCTTCTAAGAAGAAGGATGATATGTTATGGCCAGATATGACTATATGGTTTATCGTTGCATATGATATATGGAACTTTACATATACATATAACAACCTTCCTACTCATACATGGTATTGTGGTGTTGCATTACTTCTTGCACCTACATTTGCCAATGCATTATGGAACAAGGGTGGATGGATTCAGAACCGTGCGAATACACTTGCAACATGGTGTATGTTTGCGCAGGTATTCCCACTTTTTCAGGTAGATGGTATATTTGCAACTCTTCCAGTACTTTACAAGTATACAGGAGCAACAACTGGTATGGAGCTTTCACACTTCACATTAGAGCAGATGAACGCCGCTGGAGCTTATCCAGTTGCACAGGGTGTTATGTCTATACTTGCAGTTGTAGCTAATGTTATCTGTATTGCAGTTATTATTAAGAGAGCTATTGAACAGAAGAAGAATCCTTATAAGAATGAGATATTTGCAGGTACTAAGGACTTTGAAGAGGCTATGGATAGAGCATAACCGTTATTATATGATTAACTTATGATGAATTGATTATAATCGTTAGAAGTTAAGTTTTGAGAGTTTAAAAAAGTAAGAAAACAATTATAACCAATAAAACACAGATTATATGAAATTAAAGAAGCTGTCGGCTGTTGATGTTCTGTAATTATATACAGAATAGTAAAATAGTTCGACAGCTTCTTTATTTATATGGTATACTATATAAAATGGTGTCAGGTTTAAAAGGTCAAAAACTTGCTTGTGCCTGTACAATAAGGTTGTTGAACTTATAACACTGACATCATAAAATAATGGTTAAGGAGAAGTGGTTGTATGATTAAGAAGATTAAAGGAATTAAGATCGAACTTATTATTATTTCCGTTGTTTTGTTTGCACTGGGTCTTTTTCTTGTGATTTTTCCAGAGATTTCGCAACTTGTCATATGTAGAGTTGTTGGTATTGCATTGTGTGTATGGGGAGTGTTAAGACTTATAACTTACTTTAGAATGGCAAAGGAAGAGGTTTTTGGCTCATTTGGACTTGTGCAGGGGATATCTTTATTGGCATTCGGTATATTCTTTGTTATGAAGCCGGAAGTTATTGCTATGTTCTTTGGAACAGTGCTTGCGATTGTTATTATTATTGACGGAATATTAAAGTTACAGTATGGAATTGAATTCTACCGTATGGAAGCTAAGAAATGGTGGATAGAAGCTATTGCGGCAGCACTTATGGTTGTTATGGGTATAATTGCACTTCTTAATCCATTCGGTTCATCAGTGGCGCTTATGATATTTATAGGTGTTGTACTTATGATAGAGGGTGCATCTGACTTAATATCTATTATAAGAATATCAGGAATTATTAAGCGCCTAAAGGATTCTTTATAAAAATATCAGCATGTATAATAAGGCGGAGTAATTCGCTGATATATTGTCAGAAACAGGAGATATCTGCTTCTGACATCATTAATCAAAGGGAGAGTTAACAATATGTCAGAAAAGGTAATCTACGCTGCAATACTTGGAGCAGGAACGGTAGGAATGGGAACTTATAAGTTGTGTGAGGCTATGAGTGATGAGATAAAGCATAAGACAGGAGCAAGACTTGTCATAAAGAAAGTTCTTGTAAGAAATATGGCAAAGAAAAGAGAAGGTATTCCTAAAGAGCTTCTCACAGATGACTGGGCAGAGATAATAACAGATACGCAGATAAGCATTATAGTAGAGCTTATGGGTGGTATTCATCCTGCAAAGGATTATGTGCTTGATGCACTCAAGGCAGGAAAGCAGGTTGTTACAGCTAATAAAGACCTTATAGCAGAGTATGGTGAAGAAGTTGGCAATGCAGCCAATGCGGCAGGTGCTGACCTTCAGTTTGAGGCTGCGGTTGCAGGTGCTATTCCTATTATAAGACCATTAAAGCAGAGCATGACAGGAAACCATATCACTGAGATTATGGGTATTGTCAATGGTACTACTAACTATATCCTTACAAAGATGACAGAGAGCGGCATGGACTATGCAGAGGCACTTGCAAAGGCTACAGAGCTTGGATATGCAGAAGCTGACCCTACAGCTGACGTGGAAGGTTATGATGCCGGAAGAAAGATAGCTATTATGGCATCAATAGCATTTAACTCAAGAGTAACATTTGCAGATGTATATACAGAAGGTATCACTAAGATATCAGCAGATGATATAAAGTATGCAAAAGAATTCGGATATGTCATTAAGCTTCTCGGGGTTGCAAAGAACACAGATGATGGAATAGAGGTAAAGGTGCATCCTATGCTTATTCCTTCTAATCATCCGCTTGCAACTGTCAATGATGCTTTCAATGCAGTATTTGTCCACGGTCTTGCCATGGATGATGCTATGTTTATGGGACGAGGTGCAGGACAGATGCCAACAGCAAGTGCTGTAGTAGGTGATATTATAGATGTGTGCAGAAATATAGTACATGATGCATGTGGAAAGATAGGCTGCTGCTGTTATAAGCATATCAATGTCAAGAATATAGAAGACACAAGCAGCAAGTTCTTCTTAAGACTTGAAGTTGCTGACAAGTCCGGTGTTCTTGCCAATATAGCAAGTGTACTTGGAAACAGCGGTGTAAGTATAGCTCAGGTTGTTCAGAAGAGCAGCAAGGATGGTGTTGCTGAACTTGTTATCATTACAGATGAAGTCAAGGAGAAGCACTTTAATGATGCTATGGCAGTGTTTAAGGGATTATCAGCGGTTAAGAATATTGCCGGTGTTATAAGAGTATATTAGGATATTTCAATGTTAGAGGTATGCGGTCAAAAAGTTGTGGTAAGACTTGTTGACATTGGTTATGAAAAAATATTTTACCGATAATATCGATATAAGAATAAAAAGGCTAAGATAATATATAAGGTGGTTAATAATGGCAGCGAAATATTACGCAGTAAGAAAAGGGCGTAAGCCGGGAATATACAGAACGTGGGATGCATGTAAGAGTCATGTGTTTAAGTGTGAGGGAGCAGAATATAAGAGCTTTACAACAGAAGCAGAGGCACTTGCCTATATGGGTGCAGTCAATGATGTAGTTAAGGAAAGTGACAGCTATGCATATGTGGATGGTTCATTTAATGTGGCTACGGGTGTGTATGGCTTTGGTGGTTTCCTTATGCATAACGGTGAGAAGTATATTCTCAGCGGTTCAGGTGATGACAGTGAGATGGCTTCTATGAGAAATGTTGCCGGAGAGATACTCGGCAGTATGGCAGCCGTTAAGAAAGCCATAGAACTTGGAATAGAAAGTGTTGACGTGTACTTTGATTATATGGGAATAAGGGCATGGGCACTTGGCGAATGGAAGAGAAACAAGAAAGGCACTATAGCCTACTATGACTATATGCAGTCAGTTAAGGATAAGATATCTGTAAATTTTGTTAAGGTTAAGGGACACTCTGGCGTTGAGGGCAACGAGGAGGCGGACAGGCTTGCAAAGCAGGCGGTTGGAATTCTTTAATGTTACTGTCAGGAGATAATCTGGAAAATGTTACACATTTTCTTGATGCGGCGTGGTGTATCCGATATATAGAATTTTAACATTAATATATTGCTTTAAAATTCAGATAATAATTGACATATACTTTTGATATATGATATAATTCATTCGTGTGAGTCAGTGATATATGATTTCATACAAATATGACCACTTATATCTTTGCCTGTTAAGGGCATAAAGATTAAGTTAAGCCTAACGGACAGGCGGGTCGGTTGCCGGTGTGGTGAACCCACATTATTGTTATTGATTGGGCAGTAAGCCCTGTTTATAAGTTGATTACTTTATAATCTGTGCCAAGCACATCATCTTGTGAAACAGTCAATAAAGAGTGACGCATATTTGTATGTCATAGAATTATCATAATGTTCTATGGGTATATTAGCTGATTTTCTTACTAATAATTGGTATTAATTCTGATTATCTGTCTGTATTCTGTATATAGGTATCAGGCAGAAGAAAGGTCAGATTTAGATTATGACTAGACTATAAAGAGATGGTTGTGTATAATGCACAGCTATCTCTTTTTTTATGCAAACAGTATTCAGGAATAAAGTACATTCTGGATAGGATATTATAAAAGGTATGATATGCACAGATTGTAAGACATACATAATCAGCGGCGATGATATAAATGTAATTTACTTTATGTTTATGCACGGATAGTATTACGGTTCTATCTTGCTAATAATGATATAAATGTAATTTATTTTATGTTTATGTCCAGCACAACATTATATATGCGAATGGAGATAAGAAGATGTTAGATGACCAGACAAGAGCTCCAATATATGAAGCGTTGGAGAGATTAAGACGACAGAGAGTTGTTCCGTTTGATGTTCCGGGACATAAAAGAGGAAGAGGTAATCCGGAATTAGTGAATTTGTTAGGTGAAAAATGTGTTGGAATAGATGTTAATTCCATGAAACCTCTTGATAATCTGTGTCATCCGGTATCGGTTATACGTGACGCAGAGGAACTTGCTGCCAGAGCATTTGGAGCTGATAATGCATTTCTTATGGTAGGAGGTACAACATCGGCAGTTCAGGCGATGATACTGTCCAACTGTAAAAGGGGCGATAAGATAATACTTCCGCGTAATGTACATAAAAGTGCTATCAATGCGCTTGTTCTGTGTGGTGCAGTTCCTGTATATGTTAATCCGGAGGTTAATCCAGAACTTGGAATTTCACTTGGTATGAATCTGGCATCAGTAAGAAAGGCTATAGAGGATAATCCGGATGCGGTTGCGGTACTTGTAAATAATCCTACATATTATGGAATATGTTCAGATATCCGTTCTATTGTCAGGCTTGCACATGAGTATGGCATGAAAGTGCTTGCGGATGAAGCACACGGAACACACCTTTATTTTCAGCCAGACCTTCCAGTATCGGCTATGGAGGCAGGTGCAGATATGGCTGCAGTTTCCATGCATAAGTCAGGTGGTTCACTTACGCAGAGTTCAATACTGCTTACTAATAAGGGTGTAAATGCTGACTATGTAAGACAGATAATCAATCTTACACAGACAACAAGTGGTTCATATCTTTTGCTTGCAAGCCTTGATATATCAAGACGTAATCTTGCACTAAGAGGCAGGGAGTCATTTACAAAGGTTATGGAAATGTCCGAGTATGCAAGAAAAGAAATAAATGATATTGGCGGCTATTATGCATATGGCAAAGAGCTTGTGAATGGCACAAGTGTATATGATTATGATGTTACAAAGTTATCCGTTCACACACTCGGTCTTGGTCTTGCAGGAATAGAGGTGTATGACCTGTTAAGGGATGAGTATGATATCCAGATTGAGTTTGGAGATGTCAGTAACATACTTGCATATATATCAATAGGTGACAGATTGCAGGATATTGAAAGACTTGTAGGTGCCCTTGCAGATATAGCAAGAATATATAAGAAAGATAAGACGGGCATGTTAAGCGGGGAATTTATAAGCCCGCTTGTGGCGAAGTCTCCACAGGAAGCATTCTATGCCGATAAGGAGTCACTTCCTATAAAGCAGACAAAAGGAAGAATATCGGGAGAATTTGTTATGTGTTATCCACCTGGAATACCTATTCTTGCACCGGGAGAGATGATAACAGAAGAGATTATTGAGTATATATTATATGTTAAGGAAAAGGGATGTTCTATGCAGGGTACAGAGGACCCGATGGTAGATAACCTGATGGTACTTATGCAGCAGTGATACTATAAGTGGGAAGATTATAATTTTTTTAATCTGCTCATTGATAGATATATTAAGATATGAGAGGTGACAAGTAATATGGAAATGTGGTTTTCAGAACTGCATACATCTAATGTAAAGCTGTCAATGAGAATTGAGCAGCAATTGTGTTCAGTTGAGAGTGACTGTCAGAGAATAGATGTGCTTGTATCAGATGAATTTGGAAAGTTTCTGGCACTTGATGGTGAGATATTATTCTCTGAAAAAGACGAATTTATATATGATGAGATGGTGACACATGTACCTATGGCGGTTCATCCGGATGTTAAGAATGTCCTTATTATAGGTGGAGCTGACGGTGGTGTTGCCAAAGAACTTATCAATTATAAGACTATTGAAAGAATAGATGTAGTTGAGCCGGATGAAACACTTGCAGAGGTCTGTCGTGAGTATTTTCCGGAGCTCACATGCGGGCTTGATGATGAAAGAGTCAATGTATACATACAGGACGGACTTCGTTTTCTTAGAAGCAAGACAGATGAATATGACCTTATAATAAATGATGCTACAGACCCGTTTGGATATACAGAAGGATTATTTACAAAAGAATTCTATGGAAGCTGTTATAAGGCGCTCAAAGAGGATGGAATTATGGTGTATCAGCACGGAAGTCCATTCTATTCAGAGGATAAGGAAGAATGCGTAAAAATGCATAGAAAGGCTTATCAGGCATTTCCAGTAAGCCGTGTATATCAGGCACATATTCCAACCTGTTCGTCAGGTTACTGGCTTTTTGGTTTCGCATCAAAGAAGTATCATCCGATACTCGACTTTAAGCCCGATGAATGGAAAAAGCTTGGAATACCGACAAAGTATTATACAACAAACCTTCATAAAGGTGCATTTATGCTTCCTAAGTATGTTGAGGATATGCTTGAGGAAGAGGAACGTTAGAAAGATATATTTTGCGTAATATAAGGAGGATAAGAATTATGAGCAGATTATTAATAATTGGATGTGGTGGTGTAGCAGGTGTGGCTATTCACAAGTGCTGTCAGAACAGTGATGTATTTACAGAAATATGTATAGCAAGCAGAACTAAGAGCAAATGCGATGCACTTAAGGAAAAGCTTGAAAGTAAAACAAAGACAGTTATAACAACAGCACAGGTTGATGCAGATAATGTGGAGGAACTTACAGCGCTTATAGAAAGTTATAAGCCGGAGGCAGTTCTTAATCTTGCACTTCCATATCAGGATTTAACAATAATGGATGCCTGCCTTAAAACAGGTGTTGATTATATAGACACAGCTAATTATGAGGCTGAGGATACAGAGGATAAGGAATGGAGAGCGATATACGAAAAGAGATGTAAGGAAGAAGGATTTTCAGCTTACTTTGATTATTCATGGCAGTGGAATTACAGAAAGAAGTTCGAGGACGCAGGCATAATGGCACTTCTTGGAACAGGCTTTGACCCGGGAGTTACAAGCGTATTCAGTGCATATGCGCTCAAGCATTACTTTGATGAGATAGAAACAATAGACATACTTGATTGTAATGGTGGAGACCACGGATATCCATTTGCAACTAACTTTAATCCTGAGATTAATTTAAGAGAAGTATCAGCGCCGGGTTCTTACTGGGAAAACGGACACTGGGTGGAAGTGCCTGCTATGTCTATTAAGAGAGAGTACGATTTTCCTGAGGTTGGCATGAAGGATATGTACCTTCTTCACCATGAAGAGATAGAGTCGCTTGCAAAGAATATACCGGGAGTTAAAAGAATAAGATTTTTTATGACATTTGGCCAGAGCTATCTTACGCATATGAAATGTCTTGAAAATGTGGGAATGTTAAGGACTGACCCTGTAAAGGTAGGAAATGTTGAGGTTGTACCTATACAGCTTCTTAAGGAGCTTCTTCCAGACCCTGCAAGTCTTGGTCCAAGAACTGTTGGCAAGACTAATATAGGATGTATATTTACAGGTAAAAAGGACGGTAAGGAAAAGACAATATACATATATAATGTGTGTGACCATCAGGAATGTTACAGAGAAGTTGAGTCGCAGGCGATATCTTATACAACAGGTGTTCCAGCCATGATAGGTGCCATGATGGTTGTCACAGGACAGTGGAACAAGCCGGGTGTATACAATGTGGAGGAATTTGACCCGGATCCATATATGGAGGCACTTAATAAGTGGGGACTCCCATGGGTGGTTGATGAAAATCCTGTGCTTGTCGATTAATTATATCTGTTGAAGAAGCATGATAATAATTACAAATGTATTAGATTATAAAATATAGCGCTGCTATACATTGACGTATGTATGACAGCGCTAATATATAGGAGAGTAAATTGAATACAGAAGTATTTAAAAATATAAAAACACCATCATATGTTATTGATGAAAGCCAGCTTATTCATAATCTTAGTATTCTTAAGAAAGTAGAAAATGCTACAGGATGTCATATACTTCTTGCGCAGAAAGCATTTTCAGGATATGCGCTGTATCCGCTTATAGGCCAGTATATAAGCGGAACGACAGCAAGCGGACTGTATGAGGCAAGGCTTGGCAGGGAAGAGATGAATAAGGAAAACCATGTATATGCGCCGGCATATAAACAGGAGGATATGGACGAGCTTGTTAAGATATGCGACCACATCATATTTAATTCAGTAAGCCAGCTTGTAAAATATAAAGATAAGTGTATTGATGCCGGAGTAAGTATTGGTATAAGAATTAATCCTGAGGTGTCAACGCAGAAAGAACATGCAATATATGACCCTTGTGCGGCAGGTTCAAGACTTGGTGTAACGCTTGCAGCACTTGAAAAGGGGCTTATGGAAGATGAACATCTGCTTGACGGTGTTGACGGATTACATTTTCATACACTTTGTGAACAGAATTCCGATGACCTTAAGATAACGCTTGATGGTGTATGTCAGAAGTTTGGAAAATATATGCATGATTGTAAGTGGATAAATATGGGTGGAGGACATCATATAACAAGGGATGATTATGATGTGGAGCTTCTTATTGCCTGTATTAAGTATGTGCAGGATACATATAAAGTGGACGTATATCTTGAACCGGGTGAGGCTGTGGCACTTAATGCCGGTTATCTTGTAACAGAGGTGCTTGATAAGGTTGACAATGGCATAGAAACGCTTATTCTTGATGCATCTGCTGCATGTCATATGCCGGATGTACTGGAAATGCCATACACACCTCCTTTATATGGTGCTAAGATTGTATCACAGGACGAGCAGGAAAAAAATTCTGACCGTAAGTATGTATACAGACTTTCTTCATATACATGCCTTGCCGGAGATGTCATAGGCGATTATGCATTTGAACATGAGATAAATATAGGTGACAGACTAATATTTATGGATATGGCTATATATTCGATGGTTAAAAATAATACATTTAATGGAATTCCACTTCCATCAATATCACTGTTAAAAGATGGCAGGGTAGAGCTTATAAAGAGCTTTGGCTATGAAGATTTTAAGGTAAGATTATCATAGGAAGAGGAGATATTAAAGTATATGGGTATTATTAATTCAACTCCGTTAAAAGACGGTTATTATATGCCGGCAGAATATGAAAAACATAGTGGAACTATTATGATATGGCCGGTAAGACCGGGTTCATGGCCGGGCAGAGGAGCTGCTGCTAAGAGAGTGTTTAAGGAAATAGCAGAACATATTGCGCAGTCGGAAGACATGTATATGCTTGTTGACAGTGGGCATATGAAAGAAGCGAAACAGATGTTAGACAGCAGGATTAAGCTTATTAATATAGATACAGATGATGCATGGGCAAGAGATATGTGTCCTACGTTTGTAAAAAATGTGTCTGGTGATGTCCGTGGCGTAAGCTGGAGCTTTAATGCGTGGGGCGGTGAATATGACGGATTATATATGGACTGGGAAAATGATGATAAGGCAGCAGGGATATTCTGTGATAAGGCGGGGATTGATTATTATGCTGCTTCGCCTTTTGTGCTTGAAGGAGGTTCGATACACAGTGATGGTGAAGGCACTGTTATTGTGACTGAGAGCTGTCTTTTAAGCAAAGGAAGAAACCCTGAACTTAATAAGTCGCAGATAGAGAACAGGCTTAAAGAATATCTTGGCGCTAAAAAAGTTATATGGCTTCCTTATGGCATATATAATGATGAAACGAATGAACACGTTGATAATGTGTGCGCATTTACATCACCAGCCAATGTAGTGCTTGCATGGACGGATAATATGAATGATTTACAGTATGAAATGTCACTTGCCGATATGAAAGTTCTTGAAAGTGAAACGGATGCAAAGGGTAGAAAGATAAATGTGCATAAGTTGTACATACCCGATGTGCCTGTGTGTGTAACAGAGGAAGACTTAGAAGGATATGTGTTTGCAGAGGGCGAAGATAACAGGGAAGCAGGGGAAAGACTTGCCGCAAGTTATGCCAACTTCTATATAGCTAACGGTATAGTACTTGTGCCACAGTTCAATGATGAAAAGGATAAAGCAGCTATAGAACTTTTATCAAAGCTTATGCCCGACAGGAAAGTTATTGGAATATATGCAAGGGACATAATCGTTGGTGGAGGAAATATACACTGTATAACACAGCAGATACCGGCAGGTGTGACAGATTTGCAGAAATGAGGAAATAGTGTGAAAAATAGATTTTTCACACGCGGGATTTGTGTCTGCGCGCACTTGACACAAACTCGTTATGCGCAAAAAACGTGCGCAGAAATGAGGAATATCATGAGCAGAATAACAGGAGTTGCTGCTATACAGATGAAGTGCAGCAGAAATGTTTTAGAAAATATACAGACAGCCGACAGACTTGTAAGAAAAGCAGCAGAGGAAGGTGCCAATATAATACTGCTTCCGGAGCTTTTTGAAAGACAGTATTTTTGTCAGGAAAGAAGATATGAGTATTATGAATATGCAAGAAAAACAGATGAGGATGAGGGAGTAAAACATTTTACAAAGGTTGCTAAAGAACTTGGAGTAGTTATTATAGTGAGCTTTTATGAAAAAGACGTCAATCAGCTTTATAACACTGTTACAGTTATAGATGCCGATGGCACTAATCTTGGCATATACAGAAAAACGCACATTCCTGATGACCATTATTATCAGGAAAAGTTCTACTTCGTTCCGGGTAATACAGGCTTTAAGGTGTTTGATACAAGATTTGGATGTATAGGGGTTGGTATATGCTGGGACCAGTGGTTTCCTGAAACAGCGAGAGCCATGGCTGTAGCAGGTGCTGAAGTGCTTTTTTATCCTACAGCGATAGGAAGTGAGCCTATACTTGACTGTGACAGTATGCCTCATTGGAGAAGATGTATGCAGGGACATTCAGCAAGTAATCTTGTTCCGGTTGTGGCAGCTAACAGAATTGGTGTGGAAAGTGTAGAACCCTGTGAGGAGAATGGTGAACAGACAAGTTCGCTTAAGTTTTATGGTTCTTCCTTTATTACTGACAATACAGGTGATATAATATATCAGGCAGGCAGGGACGAAGAGGAAGTTATCGTTCATAAGTTTGACCTTGATAAGTTGGCGTATGACAGGCTTTCATGGGGATTATTCAGAGATAGAAGACCAGACATATATGAGAAGGCGATACGTAAGGAGCTGTAATAATTGGGAGGTATATTATGAGGAAACTGGTTATAGGCATGCTTGCGCATGTTGATGCCGGGAAAACTACTCTTTCTGAAAGTATACTGTATACATCAGGTACAATAAGAAAGCTTGGAAGAGTTGATAATAAAGATGCATTTCTTGATAATAACGAATATGAAAGACAGAGGGGAATAACTATATTTTCAAAGCAGGCGTGCTTTAAGTATAAGGAGCTGGATGTCACGCTTCTTGATACACCCGGCCACGTTGATTTTTCAGCGGAAATGGAAAGAACGCTGTGGGTGCTTGATTATGCGGTACTTGTCATAAGTGGAATGGATGGCGTGCAGGGACACACAGATACACTGTGGAGACTGCTTAAGAGGCTGAATGTTCCTGCGTTTATATTTGTTAATAAGATGGACCAGCAGGGGACCAACAGACAAAGACTTTTAGAGCAGCTTAAGAATAAGCTGTCGTCAGGCTGTGTTGATTTTACAGGCTGTATGAGCGGCGCAGAGCCTGATTATGAAGAGATAGCTACGTGTTCGGAAGCAGCACTTGAAGAGTATCTTGATACCTCTAAGGTGTCAGATGAAAGTATAAGCTGTATGCTTGATGAAAGGGATATATTCCCTGTTATATTCGGTTCTGCACTTAAGTTAAACGGTGTTGAAGAACTGCTTGGAATTATGAACCGTTTCTGTACACAGAAGTCATATGGCGATGAGCTTAGTGCGAAGGTGTATAAGATATCAAGAGATGACAGAGGCGAAAGGCTTACACATATCAAGGTTACAGGCGGTGTTATTAAGAGCAAATGTATCATCAATGATGAAAAAGTAAATCAGATAAGAGTGTATTCCGGTGATAAGTTTACAGCTATACAGGAGGCTCCGGCTGGAAGTATATGCGCACTTACAGGACTTGCCGAGACATATGCAGGTCAGGCAATAGGCGAGGGCATAGAGGATAACTCACCAGTACTCACACCCGTACTTAACTATAAGATAAATCTTCCGGTGGGTATAGACCCTATGCAGATGTTACCTAAGTTAAGGGCAGTCGGGGAGGAAGAGCCGCAGCTTCATATAGAGTGGAATGAGAACTTTAAGGAAATACACGTACAGGTTATGGGACCAGTTATGATAGAAGTACTCCAGAATATTATAAAAGAGCGCTTTGGAATTGATGTAACATTTGGAGAGGGTAGTATTGTCTATAAGGAAACGATAACTAACAAAGTTGAAGGAATCGGACATTTTGAGCCTTTAAGACATTATGCGGAGGTACATCTTATACTTGAACCGGGAGAACCGGGAAGCGGCATGAAGTATGAGCTTGACTGTAGTGAGGATGTTCTTGCGAAGAACTGGCAGCGCCTTATATATACACATTTGTGCGAAAAAATACATAAAGGTGTACTCACAGGTTCAGCACTTACGGATGTGAAGATAACTGTTGTAGCTGGAAGGGCGCATAATAAGCATACTGAAGGCGGAGATTTCAGGCAGGCAACATACAGGGCAGTAAGGCAGGGGCTTATGCAGGCAGATTCAGTACTGTTAGAGCCTTATTATGACTTTGAGTTAAAGCTTGACAGGCAGTATATAGGCAGGGCGATGACAGACCTTGAGCGTATGGGCGCAGCATTTACGATTAATGATACCGGAGATGAAGTGAGTATCACAGGTAATGGACCGGTTTCATGTCTTGGCAATTATCAGGCAGAAGTTAATGCCTATACAAAGGGAACTGGCAGCATAAGCTTAAGAATGTCCGGCTACAGACCTTGCCACAATCAGGATGAAGTGATTGAAAAGACAGGTTATGATGTGGAGCGTGATATAAGAAATACTCCAGATTCGGTATTCTGTGCGCATGGGGCAGGATATACAGTAAGCTGGGATGAAGTGCCAAAGTATGCACATGTTGACAGTGTACTTAATCCAAAGCCAGTGTCAGATACGGCTGTGCCTATGAGCTCAAGACAGTCAGCAAGGACGGTGTCGGATGAGTGGATAGGTACTGACGAGGTTGACAGAATACTGGCAGAAACGTACTTTTCCAACAGCCGTGGCGATAATGAGAGAAGAAAGCTGTCTAAAAGAAAGTCGTCAGACCAGCTTGGGCAGTATGTAGCCTCAAAGCCGTCAGCTTCTTCTAAGACACAGAAGGTACCGGGAGTAAGCTATCTGTTAGTTGACGGTTATAATATAATACATGCGTGGAAAGAGCTTGAAGAACTTTCAAAGATTAATATGGACAGTGCGCGTGACAGGCTGCTTGATATAATGTGCAATTATCAGGGCATGAAAAAGTGTGAACTTATAGTTGTATTTGATGCATACAGGCTTGCAGGACATGTAGAGGAATATATGGATTATCATAATATTCATGTTGTATACACGAAAGAGGCAGAAACAGCAGACCATTATATAGAAAAGTTTGCACATGAGAATGGAAGAAAGTATAATGTGACTGTTGCAACATCTGACGGACTTGAACAGGTTATCATAAGAGGCGCCGGATGTCTTCTTTATTCCGCAAGGGAGTTTGAGGCGGAGGTTAAGGCTATGGAAGAGCATATAAGAAATGAGTATCTGAATAAAAGTTATTAATGGTATAGCAGAAAGTTGAGGTTAGATTATTATGAGTACATTATGGGTTATAGGAGATTCAACAGTCAGCAGCTTTGAAGATAAGTATTATTATCCACGATATGGATACGGCACTATGCTTGATAAGTATCTGGATGACAGTATAAAAGTTGTTAATATAGCACTTTCAGGAAGAAGTACTAAAAGTTATACTACAGAGCCACAGTATAATGAGCTTCTTTCTGGAATGAAGCAGGGAGATTTTCTTATTATAGGCTTCGGGCATAATGACGAGAAGACGGAGGAGTCACGTTTTACAGATGCGAATGGAGATTATAAGACAGAAGGTTCATTTGCACATTCACTTTATGCCAATTATATTGCAAATGCAGACAAAGCCGGATGTAAGACTATTCTTTGTACACCTATCGTAAGGAGAACACCTACAGGTGAGTGGAGTGACACATTGTTACATATAACAAAGGATGTCGGTACATTTAAGGGCGGAGATTATCCGGAGGCTATAAGAAAGCTTGGCAGTGAGCTTAATATTCCTGTTGTTGATATGACAGAGAAAACACATAAGCTATATGATGAGTTAGGTGTTTCTAACACACTATATCTTCACGCATGGCCTTCTGATAATGAACTGAGTGTTGATAATACACACACTAATATATGGGGTGCAAGAGTTAACGCCTATATGGTTATGTCAGCGGTTAAGGAGCTTGGCATAGAGGGACTTTCTGAGCATATTATTAACCTTTCGGATAATCCTGTTGAATATAAGGAAAAATATCTTGTATCCAATCCTGATTACAAGCCGGTTGTATTCAGCGATAAGCTTGAACAGAGTAAGCTTTTTGAGGATTACGGCGGATATAAGGGCACGGTTTTTGGCGATGTCCTTGAAAATGTAAGTAGTGATAACTTCACATTAGAAGCTGACAAGGATGGAAATATGCATATTGCAGTCCGCAATAATATGGGTAAGATATCAGCGGTTACTGATGGTATAGCTATGTATTATAAGAAGGTTGATATTACACAGAATTTCAGGCTCAGTGCCAAAGTAATGGTTAATAAGATATTTGCAAATGACCAGGTATCCTTTGGACTTATGGTAAGGGATGACTGCTATATTGATGAGTGTATGCCGGATATTCTTGGGGATTATGTGGCAGCAGCACCACTTTGTATAACAAGAAGAGAAAATACTGTAGGAACATTTGCAAGAAAGAGCGGAAAGCTTGTAGAAGGCCCTGTAACAGGCTTTGCCATAGAGGAAGGGAAGGATTACAGCCTTGTTCTTTCTTCTTCGCAGGACGGCTATATGGCGCAGTTTGGGGACGGTCCGGAGGTTACTGGCGGATATGATTTCAAGCTGACAGCCATAGACCCAGCTCACGTATATGTGGGTATGTTTGCAGCCAGAAATGTGGATGTCACATTTTATGATATAAAGTGGGAAGATTGTTGAGAAATGTGAAAATCTAAAAATATATGCATAAAATGCCTGTATTTTTATTGGGTATTATATGGCGGATATGCAACATTGGGAAATGTGTGGAATTTTCGACAGGCTCTGAGCATAATAAAACATATAAAAATCAACTAAAATATTACACAAAACAATGTAACTCCCTTTGAATATATGTTATACTATCTTGTGTGGAGGATAGTAGTCAGATAATATAGCGCTGAATACTATATAGTACGGACAATATTACAATATTCAAAGGGAGTTGAGGCTTATGAAACTGACATTTTTAGGTGCAGACCATGAAGTTACAGGAAGCTGCCACTATCTATGCGTGGGTGATAAGAATATTCTTATAGATTGTGGTATGGAGCAGGGTAATGATGTGTATGAAAATCAGGAACTTCCTATTCCGGCATCGGATGTGGACTATGTACTGCTTACACATGCACACATAGACCATTCGGGTCTTATACCGCTTCTTTATGTACATGGATTCCGCGGGAAAGTGTATTGTACAGAGGCAACTGTGCAGCTATGTGATATTATGTTAAGGGACAGCGCACATATACAGATGTTCGAGGCTGAGTGGCGAAACAGAAAGGCTAAGCGTTCTAACGGCACGCTTAAAGAGTTTGTGCCTTTATATGATGCAAAGGCTGTATATGAAGTTATGAAGCAGTTAGTCGGCGTAAAATATGATGAGATTATTGATATAGATGACAATGTAAGTGTCAGATTCAAGGATGTAGGACATCTTTTAGGCTCGGCAAGTATAGAGGTATGGGCAAAGGAAGACACACCGCAGGGAGAAGTATCGAAGAAGATAGTATTTTCCGGTGATATAGGCAATGTCAATAAGCCTATAACTAAAGACCCGGCTATGGTAGATGATGCTGATTATGTTGTTATGGAGTCAACATATGGCAACAGGAGCCACAATGGTACGCCGGATTATGTCAAAGAGCTTGTAAATGTATTCAAGAGGACATTTGACAGAGGCGGTAATGTTGTTATACCTTCATTTGCAGTAGGTAGGACACAGGAGCTTCTGTATCATATAAGAAAGATAAAGGCGGATAACCTTATTGACAGGGATTTTGATGTGTATGTCGACAGTCCGCTTGCAATAGAGGCAACAGAGATATTCAGCAAGAATGTTGAGCAGTGTTTTGATGATGATGCCATAAAGCTTGTAAATGAGGGTATTAATCCACTTTCATTTCCGGGACTTAAGTATGCCATATCAAGTGAGGAGTCAAAGATGATTAACTTTGACCCTAATCCTAAGGTAATAATATCAGCTTCAGGTATGTGCGAGGCAGGTCGTATAAGACATCATCTTAAGCACAATCTCTGGAGACCAGAGTGTACAGTTTTGTTTGTTGGTTATCAGGCCAATGGAACGACAGGACGAATAATAGTTGATGGCATAGATGAGATTAAGTTATTCGGTGAGCCTATACAGGTAAAAGCTGAGATAGCACAGCTACCGGGTTCAAGCGGTCATGCAGACAAGGACGGACTTATAAGATGGGTCAGTGCATTTAAGAATAAGCCGGATAAGGTTTTTGTTGTACACGGCGAAGACAGCGTGTGTGAGGAATTTACAGAGTGTCTTAAAAAAGAGCATGGCTTTAATGCATATGCGCCATATACAGGCGGCTCCTTCGACCTTGCAACAGGCATGATGATTACCGAGGGCAATAAGGAAAAGAAGAGCAGAAGAACTACTGTCAATAAGCGTAACAGAAGCATATACGACAGACTTGTTGCAGCAGGAAAGCGCCTGATGACAGTTATTATGCATAATGAGGGTGGAGCAAACAAAGACCTTGCAAAGTTCACAGACCAGATTAACTCACTTTGCGATAAGTGGGACAGATAGAAGGTTATTGCTTATTAGTAAGTGAGTGGATATATAAAATTGCATAAATATATATAATAAATAAGATGAAATGGAGGAATATCATGAAAAAAATGCTTTTTATATTTAACCCGAATTCGGGGAAGGCACAGCTTAAGAATTCACTTTTGAAGATTATTCAGATATTCTCCAATGCAGATTACGAGGTTACTGTGTATCCTACGAAAGCAGCATTAGATGGATATGAGAAGATAAAAGCATGTGAAGGACTGTATGACATTATTGTATGCAGCGGCGGTGATGGAACTCTCAATGAGATTGTATCAGCAGTTATGACTTATAAAGATGTGAAGCCGCCGATAGGCTATATTCCAAGCGGTTCAACCAATGACTTTGCCAAGAGTCTTGGAATACCTTCTGATAAAGTGAGGGCAGCATATAATGTTATAAGAGGTGAGCGGTTTGCATGCGACATAGGAATTGCCAACGACTCACGTTACTTTAATTATGTGGCGGCATTTGGTGCATTTACAGATGTAGCATATGAAACACCGCAGGACCTTAAGAATATGTTCGGACATCAGGCATATGTGATAGAAGGTGCTAAAAGACTTCTTAATCTTAAGGCGTGTCCTATGAAGGTCAGCAGCGGCCAGTTTTGTGTTGAAGATAACTTCGTATATGGTATGGTGAGTAATGCAAGCTCAGTTGGTGGAATGAAGGGACTTATAGGAGATGGTGTTGATTTTCAGGACGGAGTATTTGAGGTCACTCTTATAAGGGAGATAAAGAACGCTATAGATTTCCAGCAGCTTGTAAATGCGTTTGTCACACAGAAGTTAGATAGCTGCGATATGATATATTCATTCAAGACCAATGATATTACATTTGAGTCTACAGAAAATGTAAAGTGGACACTTGATGGAGAGTACGGAGGAGAACACAACAAAGTTAACCTCAAAGTATGTCCTAAGGCTGTAGATTTTATAGTTAATAAAAGCAAGCCAAAAGTCAAAACTAACTAATAAAATAAATGCGAAACTAATTCAAGTTAATTAAGTTAAGAATTGTTTCTGAAAAGTTCAGAAAATGCTTAATATAATAAAGTGATAAAACCTATCAGTTTGGTTGGATAGGCTTTATCACTTTATTTTTTTACAACTTTTAAAGTAAGCCTTAAAATGGGGCGCTTTTTGATATACAATTCTGACACAATTCGACAACATAGAAGAAAAAGTTATAAAAATGAGTACGCTAAAAATGTGTAAAAGATTTGGCTTACAGTTGAAATTGTGCCTGAAAATACATTTACAGATAAAAAATAACTATTATATAAAATAAATTATCTGATAATGTATATTATAATTTAATATTAATTAATAATCTGACAATTTAAAATAAAAACACATTTACAATGACGGAAAATAAGAGTATATTATGGACAAGAAAAAAATCTGCTGCCAGATAAGCTTAAAACTGGCGGAACTGTTAGATATGTGCAGATAACAGACAGGCATATGGATGTAACAGGGATTAGATTATATATGAAAGGATGATAGGACTATGGAAAATCAGAATAAACAGCCTGGACTTTATAACCCACAATTTGAGCATGATAACTGTGGTATCGGTGCAGTTGTCAGCATCAAAGGAATAAAGACACATCAGACAGTATCTGATGCACTCAGTATCGTAGAAAATCTTGAACACAGAGCAGGTAAGGATGCAGAAGGTAAAACTGGTGATGGTGTAGGTATTCTCCTTCAGATATCCCACAAGTTTTTTAAGAAAGCAGTTAAGCCTCTTGGTATCAAGATAGGCGAGGAAAGAGAATACGGTGTTGGTATGTTCTTCTTCCCACAGGACGAGCTTGCAAGAAACCGTGCAAAGAAGATGTTTGAAATAATCGTTGAAAAGGAAGGACTTGAATTCCTTGGATGGAGAGAAGTCCCTACATTTCCTAATGTCCTTGGTAAGAAGGCAGTTGACTGCATGCCATATATTATGCAGGGCTTTGTAAAGAAGCCTAAGGATGTTAATAAGGGAATAGACTTTGACAGAAAGCTGTATGTTGCAAGAAGAGTATTTGAGCAGACAGCAGAAGATACATATGTCTGTTCACTTTCAAGCAGAACTATTGTATACAAGGGTATGTTTCTTGTAGGACAGTTAAGAACATTCTTTAAGGACTTGACAGATGAGGATTATGAGTCAGCTATAGCACTTGTTCACTCAAGATTTTCAACTAACACAAACCCAAGCTGGGAGCGTGCCCATCCTAACAGATTTATTGTTCACAATGGTGAGATTAACACTATCAAGGGTAATGCCGACAGAATGTTATCAAGAGAGGAAACAATGGTTTCTCCATATCTTGAGGATGAAATGTCTAAGATTACACCAGTTGTCAACACTAATGGTTCAGACTCAGCAATGTTAGATAATACTCTTGAATTCTTTGTTATGAATGGTATGCCACTTCCACTTGCTGTTATGATAACTATCCCAGAACCTTGGAGTAACAACAAGGCTATGGAGCAGGAAAAGAAGGACTTCTACCAGTATTATGCAACTATGATGGAACCTTGGGACGGTCCTGCATCTATCCTGTTCTCAGATGGTGATATTATGGGAGCTGTTCTTGATAGAAATGGTCTTCGTCCTTCAAGATATTATATAACAAAGGACGGATATCTTATCCTTTCTTCAGAAGTAGGCGCACTTCCTATAGATGAGAGCAGAATAGAAGTTAAAGACAGACTTCATCCTGGCAAAATGCTTCTTGTAGATACAGTTAAGGGCGAGCTTATAGATGATGACAAGCTTAAGGAAAAGTTTGCCACAAAACAGCCATATGGTGAATGGCTTGATAACAACCTTATTAAGCTTGAAGACCTCAAGATACCTAATAAGAAAGTTCCTACACACACTAAGGAAGAAAGAGCAAGATTACAGAAGGCATTTGGCTATACATACGAAGACTTCAGGACATCTATTCTTCCTATGGCACTTAACGGAAGTGAGTCAATCGGTGCTATGGGTATAGATACACCACTTGCAGTACTTTCTAATAGACACCAGCCACTGTTTAACTACTTTAAGCAGTTGTTTGCACAGGTTACTAACCCACCTATCGATTCTATAAGAGAGAAGATAGTAACAGCTACAACAGTTTATCTTGGTAAAGATGGTAACATACTTGAGGAACAGCCTGAAAACTGTAAGAACTTAAAGATTAACAATCCTATTCTTACTAACACAGACCTTTTAAAGATTAAGAATATGAAGGTTGAAGGCTTTAAGGTTGAAACTATTCCTATTACATATTATAAGAATACTTCTATAGAAAAGGCTATAGACCATCTCTTTGTTGAGGTCGACAGGGCGCACAGAGAGGGTGCTAACATCATCATCTTATCAGACAGGGGAGTAGATGAAAACCACGTAGCTATACCTTCACTTCTTGCTGTTGGTGCTGTACAGCATTATCTTGTACAGACTAAGAAGAGAACAAGTATGGCAGTTATACTTGAAAGTGGTGAGCCAAGAGATGTACACCACTTTGCAACACTGCTTGGTTATGGTGCATCTGCTATCAACCCATACCTTGCACAGGAGAGTATTCAGGAGCTTATCGACCTTAATATGCTTGATAAGGATTACTATGCAGCAGTTGATGATTATAACAATGCTATCATAAGCGGTATTGTTAAGATAGCTGCAAAGATGGGTATATCAACTATACAGTCATATCAGGGTTCTAAGATATTTGAAGCAATAGGTATTAACTCAGATGTTATTAACAAGTACTTTACAGGTACAGTATCAAGAGTTGAGGGCATAAGCCTTAAGGATATCCAGAATGATGTTGAAACACTTCATTCAAAGGCATTTGACCCACTTGGCTTATCAACAGATACTACACTTGACAGTGAGGGCGCACACAAGATGAGAAGTGGAAAGGAAGAACATCTTTATAATCCACAGACTATACATCTTTTACAGCTTGCAACACGTACAGGTGATTATAATACATTTAAGGAATATACAGAGCTTGTTAATAAGGAAGAAGGAGTTAAGAACTTAAGAGGTCTTATGGATATCAAGTTCCCTAAGAAGGGAATAAGCATAGACCAGGTTGAGAGTGTTGACTCAATCGTTAAGAGATTTAAGACAGGTGCTATGTCTTATGGTTCTATCTCTAAGGAAGCACACGAAACTATGGCAATCGCCATGAATATGCTTCACGGCAAGTCTAACTCAGGTGAAGGTGGTGAGGATGAAGACAGACTCACAGTCGGCGCTGACGGACTTAACAGATGTTCAGCTATCAAGCAGGTAGCTTCAGGACGTTTCGGTGTTACAAGCAAGTATCTTGTAAGTGCTAAAGAGATACAGATTAAGATGGCACAGGGTGCTAAGCCGGGTGAAGGTGGACATCTTCCAGGCAAAAAGGTATATCCTTGGATTGCAAAGACACGTCTTTCAACACCGGGTGTATCACTTATATCACCTCCACCACATCACGACATTTATTCTATCGAGGATTTGGCACAGCTTATATATGATTTAAAGAATGCCAATAAAGATGCAAGAATATCAGTTAAACTTGTATCTGAGGCGGGTGTTGGTACTATAGCTTCCGGTGTTGCCAAGGCAGGCGCACAGGTTATCCTTATATCGGGCTATGACGGAGGTACTGGTGCAGCTCCAAGAAGTTCTATACATAATGCAGGACTTCCTTGGGAGTTAGGACTTGCGGAGGCTCATCAGACACTTACAATGAACGGACTTCGTAATAAGGTTATAATCGAAACAGATGGTAAGCTTATGAGTGGACGTGACGTGGCTATAGCAGCTATGCTTGGTGCCGAGGAATTTGGGTTTGCAACAGCACCACTTGTAACTATGGGCTGTGTTATGATGAGAGTATGTAATCTTGATACTTGTCCGGTTGGTATTGCTACACAAAATCCTGAGCTTAGAAAGAGATTTGCAGGAAAGCCTGAATATGTAGTCAACTTTATGAGATTTATCGCACAAGAGCTTCGTGAATATATGGCAAAGCTTGGTGTAAAGACAGTGGACGAGCTTGTAGGAAGAACTGATTTCCTTGAATCTAAGGCAGATGTTAAGGAAAGTGGACGAGCAGCAAAGGTTGACCTTTCTAATATCCTTAATAATCCTTATATTAAGGAAGCTGCTTCTATCAAGTATGACAAGAAAAATGTATTTGACTTTGAACTTGATAAGACAGTAGATGAGAAAATTCTTATAAAGAAGCTTTCAGATGCTATGGATAAGAAGCAGAAGAGAAGTGTTGAGGTTGATGTAAAGAACACAGACAGGGCACTTGGTACACTTCTTGGTGCAGAGATAACAAGAAGATTTGGTGAAAGTCTTGCAGATGATACATACACAGTTAAATGTACTGGTGCAGGCGGACAGAGCTTCGGTGCATTTATACCTAAGGGACTTACACTTGAGCTTGTAGGTGACAGTAACGATTACTTCGGTAAGGGTCTTTCGGGTGGTAAGCTTATTGTATATCCACCAACTGGTGTATCTTACAAGGAAGATGAAAATATTATCATCGGTAATGTAGCACTTTACGGTGCAACAAGCGGTAAGGCTTATATCAATGGTATCGCCGGCGAGAGATTCTGTGTACGTAACTCAGGCGCAACAGCAGTTGTTGAGGGAACAGGTGACCATGGCTGTGAATATATGACAGGCGGAAGAGTGGTTGTTCTTGGAAGAACTGGTAAGAACTTTGCTGCTGGTATGAGTGGCGGTGTTGCATACGTGTTAGATGAGGATACAACACTTTACAAGAGAGTCAACAAGCAGCTTGTATCACTTGAACCAGTTACTAACAAGTATGATGTACTTGAACTTAAGCAGATGATTACTGACCATGTAGCTTTCACTAACTCTAAGAAGGGTAAAGAGGTTCTGGATAACTTTGGTGAATATCTTCCTAAGTTCAAGAAGATTATGCCACATGATTATAAGAAGATGCTCAATATGATTGTTCAGATGGAAGAGAAGGGTCTTAGCAGTGAACAGGCTCAGATTGAAGCATTTTACGCAGCAACTAAGTAAGATAGAAATGTACAAAAACAGATATGTATTGGCAGCTTATAAGTCTGCTGGTACATATTTGTGAAAATGTGTATTTGAAAGGAGATAATCATGGGAAAACCAACCGGATTTTTAGAATATGAACGTGTAGAAGCTAAGGCAGTTGCACCAAAGGAAAGAATAAAGAATTTTAATGAGTTTCATACACCACTTTCAGAAGCAGAACAGAGATGCCAGAGCGCCCGTTGTATGGACTGTGGCGTTCCATTCTGCCAGTCTGGTATGACTATAAAGGGAATGACAAGCGGCTGTCCTCTTAACAACCTTATACCAGAGTGGAATGACCTTGTATACACAGGAAACTGGGAGCAGGCTTATAACAGATTACATAAGACAAGTAACTTCCCAGAGTTTACAAGCCGTGTATGTCCAGCTCTTTGTGAGAAAGCATGTACATGCGGTCTTAATGGTGATGCAGTATGTACGAAGGAAAATGAGATGGCTATTATAGAGCATGCCTATGCTAACGGACTTGCAGGTCCTAAGCCACCAAAGGCAAGAACTGGAAAGAGAATAGCTGTCATAGGCTCAGGCCCTTCAGGACTTGCAGTGGCAGACCAGTTAAACCAGAGAGGTCATCTTGTTACGGTATATGAAAGAGCTGACAGAATAGGTGGACTTTTAAGATATGGAATACCTAATATGAAGCTTGAAAAGCACATTATCGACAGAAAGCTTAATGTTATGAAGGATGAAGGCGTTGAGTTTGTAACAGAGGCAAACATCGGACAGAACATCAAAGCCAAGAAGATAATGGATGATTATGATGCAGTTGTACTTGCTGTTGGTGCATCTAATCCAAGAGATATCAATGCGCCGGGAAGAGATGCTGACGGAATATATTTCGCAGTGGATTTTCTTACAGCTACAACTAAGAGCCTTCTTGACTCAGACCTTACAGACGGTAAGTATATCAGTGCCAAGGATAAAAATGTCATCGTAATCGGTGGTGGTGACACTGGTAATGACTGTGTTGGTACATGTATAAGACATGGCTGTAAGTCAGTGACACAGCTTGAGATGATGCCTAAGGCACCGGATGTAAGAAGTGAGTCTAATCCATGGCCACAGTGGCCTCTTGTCTGCAAGACGGATTATGGTCAGGAAGAAGCTATAGCGGTATTTGGACATGACCCAAGAATATATACAACTACTGTAAAGGAATTCAAGAAGGATAAGAAAGGCAAGCTTTGCAAGGTTGTTACTGTCCAGCTTGAGTCAAAGGTAGATGAGGCAACTGGAAGAAGAATGATGGTTCCAGTAGACGGAACAGAGAAAGAGCTTCCTTGTGAACTTGTTCTTATCGCAGCAGGTTTCCTTGGAACCCAGAAGTATCTTACAGATGCATTTGGTGTTGAAGTAAACCAGAGAACCAACATCAAGACAGATGATGGAAAGTTCGCAACTAATGTTGCAGGTGTATTCGCCGCCGGCGACTGCCACACAGGCCAGTCACTTGTCGTAAAGGCTATCAGACAGGGCAGGGACTGTGCAAGAGAAGTGGATAAGTATCTGATGGGATATACTAATCTGTAATGTGTGTGATGCGGTTAGCCTGCTTAATCAGGAAATTACAGGAATGAAAATGTTAAAAGTAAAGTAAGTTTATATTAAGTAGTCAGTGCGTGAGTTTGCAATGTGAAAAACATGCACTGGCTGCTTTTTTAGTGGAATATAGAATAACATTTGTTGATGGGAGTTTAAAGATACCGTCAACGCTGTCAACAAAGACAGTATTATCAATATGAAAATAAGCAGATTGAAACCTGTATTGATATATGCAGAAAATTTTCGTATACTTAAAATAGTTTGATTTAAAGCCTTGGAGGAGGTTCTGAAAACTAATAATAATACGAGGTGAGTGTGATATATGAAAAACAGAGTAAACGGTATATTCAGAAAAGTATGCAATATCCTTGAATGGATAATCTCAGCAATACTTGTAGTTGTTGTTGCAGTTATGTGTGTGAGGTTTGTGTTTGAACTTGGCGGGATGTTTGACAGTGCGCCAGTTGAGTTTTTTGAAACATTTGTATCAGATATTATGACACTGGCAGTCGGTGTGGAGCTTATTAAGATGTTATCGCAGCATACACCGGCAACAGTTGTGGAAGTGCTTATGTTCGCGATAGCAAGAGAGATGGTGACACATCACGATTCTGCAATTAACACGGCAATAGGAGTTATGTCAATATGTGTACTTTTTGCTACAAGAAAGTTTTTCTTCTGTAAGAATGATTATGATGAGAAAGATGAACATTAAAGATATTAGATTTAATATTTTACTATCAAAGTAAACGAATAAAACATCCACACTGATTATATCTGCGTGATTTAACGATACGATATATTAACAAAGCTGATTGTCAGGTATGTAATATCGAAATGTTAAAATAAATATAAATTATAAAAAATATATTGGCAAATCAGCGCCGGATGTGATACAATCCATTAGTATGTACTTTGTACGATAGAAAAAGAGACTTCATATATATTTTAAGGAGGATTTATAAACAATGAGTTTTAAAGTTGAAAACATGGAAGAGAAGAATATGGTTAAGCTCGTGATTGAAGCCACTGCTGAAGAATTTGAAGCAGGCCTTAACACAGCTTTTAATAAGAATAAGAACAAAATCAGCGTTCCTGGTTTCAGAAAAGGTAAGGCACCAAGAAAGATGGTAGAAAAGCTTTACGGTGCAGAAATCTTCTACGAAGATGCAGCTAACGCTATCATTCCTGATGCTTATGCTAAGGCAGCAGATGAGAGTGAATTAGAAATCGTTTCTCAGCCTAAGATTGATGTAGTTCAGATTGAAGCTGGTAAGCCATTTATTTTTGAAGCAGTTGTAGCTGTTAAGCCAGAAGTTGAACTTGGACAGTATAAGGGTGTTGAAGTAGCTAAGTGTGATACAGAAGTTACAGATGCAGACGTTGAAGAAGAGTTAAAGAAGGCTCAGGATAAGAATTCAAGAATCGTTACTGTAGAAGACAGAGCAGTTAAAGATGGCGATATGACAACTATCGACTTTGAAGGTTTTGTTGATGGCGAAGCATTTGAAGGTGGTAAGGGTGAAGATTATCCTCTTACAATTGGTTCTCATTCATTCATCGATAACTTTGAAGAGCAGATTATCGGTATGAACATCGGCGATGAGAAGGAAATCAACGTAACATTCCCAGAAGAATATCACGCTGAAGAATTAAAGGGTAAGCCAGCTATGTTCAAGGTTAAGGTTAAGGAAATCAAGGAAAAGGTTCTCCCAGAACTTGATGATGATTTTGCTCAGGATGTATCTGACTTTGATACACTTGCTGAATACAAGGAAGACCTTAAGAAGACTATAGCTACACGTAAGGAAAATGAAGCTAAGGCTAAGAAGGAAGACGAAGCTATCGCTAAGATTATCGAATCTTCTAAGATGGATATTCCAGAAGCTATGATTAATACACAGGTTAACAGAATGTTAGAAGACTTTGCTCAGAGATTACAGGCTCAAGGCTTATCAGTAGAGCAGTACTTCCAGTATACAGGTGTTACAGCAGAGAAGATTATTGAAGATATGAAGCCACAGGCTGTTAAGAACATCCAGTCAAGACTTGTTCTTGAGGCCGTTGTTAAGGCTGAAAATATCGAAGTATCTGATGCTGAATTTGAAGAAGAGCTTAACAAGATGGCTGAACAGTATAAGATGGAAATCGAAAAGATTAAGGAATTCATGGGCGAATATGAGTCTAAGCAGATTAGAGAAGATATCGCTATCCAGAAGGCTGTTGATGTTATCGTTAACTCAGTAGTTGAGAAATAATAACTTTAATTGATTATTATGACGTTAAGTGGCGGGTATTGATATAATTTAATTGATACCCGCGGCATAATATAAGACAGGGAGGCAATAATATGAGTTTTGTACCTTATGTCATTGAACAGAATAGCCGTGGAGAGAGGTCATATGATATCTATTCACGTCTTCTTAAAGACAGAATTATATTTTTAGGTGAAGAGGTAACAGATGTTTCTGCTAACCTTGTTGTTGCACAGATGTTATTCCTTGAGGCAGAAGACCCAAGTAAGGATATACATTTCTATATCAACAGCCCAGGCGGTTCAGTATCGGCTGGTTTTGCGATATATGATACTATGCAGTATATCAAGTGCGATGTTTCAACAATATGTATAGGTATGGCAGCCAGTATGGGAGCATTCCTTCTTTCTGGCGGTACTAAGGGTAAGAGACTTGCACTTCCTAATGCTGAGATTATGATTCATCAGCCTTCAGGCGGAGCCAGAGGTCAGGAAACAGAAATCAGAATAGTTGCAGAGAATATCTTAAAGACTAGAAATAAGTTAAATGAGATACTTGCAGCTAATACAGGTAAATCAGTAGAAGAAATCTCTCGGGATACAGAACGTGATAACTATATGACTGCTCAGGAAGCAGTTGCATATGGCCTTATCGACAGCGTAGTTGAAAAGAGATAGTTACTTAAGGGGACTGTTGCTTTTCGCACAGTCCCCTGTTGTTTATAAGTTAAAAGAGCGTTACGGATAGAATATCATTGGACATGATTTGTTAATATGCTAATAATATAATAAAGTGTGTTTGATGTGATATTTAGAGTGAGGCAATATATTATTATGTATTATTTATTAATGCATAGCAGACCGGAGGAATTATGGCAGGCAAGATTAAAGATGGAGAGTTAAGATGCTCATTCTGTGGTAAGACTCAGGATAAGGTTAAGAAGCTTATTCAGGGACAGAATGGTGTGTTTATATGTGATGAGTGTATTGGAATATGTTCAGATATACTTGACGAGGAGTTTGAGGCAGAAGATGAGCAGGCAGTAGAAGGGCTTGATATCAATCTTTTGAAGCCTAAGGAAATAAAAGAATTCCTTGACGATTATGTAATAGGACAGGATGAAGCTAAGAAAGTTTTATCAGTGGCTGTTTATAATCATTATAAGAGAATATTATCAGCAAAGGATGTGGATGTAGAACTTCAGAAGAGTAATATCCTTATGTTAGGACCTACAGGTTCTGGTAAGACATTTCTTGCACAGAATCTTGCAAGACTTCTGAATGTACCATTTGCGATAGCAGATGCCACAACTCTTACAGAGGCCGGATATGTAGGTGAGGATGTGGAAAATATCCTTCTTAAGCTTATTCAGGCTGCTGATTATGATATAGAGAAAGCACAGTATGGAATTATATATATTGATGAGATAGATAAGATAACTAAGAAGTCAGAAAATGTTTCAATAACAAGAGATGTTTCTGGTGAGGGTGTACAGCAGGCGCTTCTTAAGATTCTTGAAGGAACAGTAGCATCAGTACCACCTCAGGGTGGAAGAAAGCATCCACAGCAGGAGCTTATTCCTATAGATACAACTAATATACTGTTTATCTGTGGTGGAGCATTTGACGGACTTGAGAAGATTATAGAGTCAAGAATGGACCAGAGTACAATTGGTTTCAATTCACAGATTAAGGAAAAGACAGCAACTGAGGATATTGGTGAAATGTTCCATAAGGCACTGCCACAGGATCTTATAAAGTTTGGCCTTATTCCTGAGTTTGTAGGCCGTGTGCCGGTTGTTGTAGCACTTGACTCACTTGATGAAAAAGCACTTGTACGTATTCTTCGAGAGCCTAAGAATGCTATACTTAAGCAGTATAAGGCACTCCTTAGCCTTGATGAGGTTGACCTTGAGTTCGAGGATGATGCTGTTAAGGAAATAGCGCATAAGAGCTTTGAGAGAAAGACGGGAGCCAGAGGACTTCGTTCTATACTTGAGTCAGTTATGAATGAGGTTATGTATGAGGTTCCATCTGATGAAACTATCGCTAGATGTATTATAACAAAGGATGCAGTTCTTGGAACAGGTAAGCCGGTTATAGAATACAGAACACAGATGGTAGGAAGCAGTAACGAAGGTGGTATTGCTGGAAGCAGTTTTGTGGATGCTGACGGCATTGAAGTTAAGAGAGCATAATAATTATGAATATGATTACATTACCAGTAATTGCGTTAAAAAGTATGACCGTGTTGCCTGACATGGTCATACATTTTGATATAAGCAGAAAAAAATCTAAACAGGCGGTGGAGGATGCACTTGCTGCAGATGAAAAGGTGTTACTTCTTACACAGAAGGATGCACAGGTAGAGAGTCCACAGCCAGAGCAATTATATAAAACAGGAACAGTAGCTGTTATAAAGCAGGTTATAAAGCTTCCAAACAAGCTTGTGCGTGTTCAGGTGGAAGGTCTGCATAAAGCACATGCAATAGAGATAACAGATACTAAAAAGTGCATAAGAGCGGTGGCAGAGGTTCAGGAAAGTTATATAAATGAGCCTGATGAAGTTACTGACAAGGCTATAATTCTTGGCATGAGAGAACTGCTAAAGCAGTACGGTGAATCTAACCATGGAAGTAATAAGGAACTTTTAAAGTACTGGCTGGGTCTTGATGATGCAAGAGAACTTATGCTTAAGATATGCGCTGATTTTCCTATGGAATATACAGACAGGCAGACTCTTCTTGAGATGGATGATATATTAGACATATATGAATATATTGCAAGGATGCTTATAGAGTTGACTAATGCGTATAAGATAAAGGAAGAACTTGCACTTAAGGTTAAATCTAAGGTCGATAATAACCAGAGAGAATATATTATAAGAGAACAGTTAAATGTACTTAATCAGGAGCTTGGGCAGGATGAGTATTCAGAAACTGAGGAGTTTGATACTCAGATAGCCGGACTTAATGCGCCTGATAATATAAAAGAAAAGCTCCATAAGGAAGTGAAAAGACTTAAGAACCTGTCTAAGGGTTCGTCAGAGGTAAATGTTGAAAGAACATATATTGAAAACTGTCTTGCACTTCCTTGGAATAAGAAGTCAGAGGACAACAAAGATATAGTAAATGCAAGAAAAGTGCTTGATGCCGACCATTATGGCATGAAGGATGTAAAGGACAGAATTATAGAGTCTCTTGCGGTAAGAAATATAACATCAAAGTCAGATGCGCCAATATTATGTCTTGTCGGTCCGCCGGGAACAGGTAAGACGTCTATAGCACGTTCGGTTGCCAATGCGCTTAATAAGAAGTATATAAGAGTATGTCTTGGTGGCGTGAGGGACGAAGCTGAGATAAGAGGACACAGGAAAACTTATGTTGGTGCGATGCCGGGAAGAATTATTGAAGGTCTTAAGCAGGCAAAGACAGCTAATCCGCTTATGCTTTTAGATGAGATAGATAAGATAAGTAACGATTATAGGTCAGATACAGCTTCTGCGCTGCTTGAGGTGCTTGACAGTGAGCAGAATTCACATTTTGTCGACCATTATATCGAACTTCCGGTTGACCTTTCGGATGTACTTTTCATAGCTACAGCTAACGACCTTTCAACAGTGAGCACACCTCTGCTTGACAGAATGGAGATAATAGAAGTTCCGGGTTATACATTGAATGAGAAAATGCACATAGCAAAGGAACATCTTGTAAAGAAGCAGATAGCAAAGAACGGCCTTACAGCCTCAATGCTTAAGATATCTGACAGCGCGCTTAAACGTATAATAGACGGTTATACAAAGGAAGCCGGAGTGCGTGAGCTTGAAAGACAGATAGCCAGGATATGCCGTAAGGCAGTAACGCAGGCTTACGAAGAAGGGATGTATACACCGGATGGTAAGAGAAATACAGAGATTAAGAAATGTATACGAATTACAGATAAAAATCTTGCAGATTATCTTGGAAAAGTGAAGTACAGACCAGATAAGGCTAATAAACGTCCTGAGGTCGGCGTTGTAAGAGGTCTTGCGTGGACAAGTGCCGGAGGTGAGACGCTTGAGATAGAAGTTAATGTTATGGCAGGCAATTCTGAACTTAAGCTTACAGGCAATATGGGCGATGTTATGAAAGAGTCAGCTATGATAGCTTATTCACTTGTAAGGTCACTTACTATGTCGGGAAAGTACAAGGTTGACAGTGAATTTTATGATAAGCATAATCTTCATCTGCATATTCCTGAAGGTGCAGTTCCTAAAGATGGACCATCTGCGGGTGTTACTATGACAACTGCCATATTATCAGCAGTTACAGGAATACCAGTAAGGGCAGATGTCGCCATGACAGGTGAGATTACGCTTCGTGGAAAGGTGCTTCCTATAGGAGGTCTTAAAGAAAAGCTTCTTGCAGCCAAGATGGCAGGTATGAAGACCGTACTTGTTCCAGAGGAGAATAAGTCAGATGTTGAGGAACTGGAGGCTGAGATAACAGACGGACTTTCTATCGTGTATGTAGAAAATATAAGTCAGGTGATAAAAGAAGCTCTGTTTACAAAGTAAGAATTGTGTATTTCTAACAAGGGCGTAATTATGCAATATTTTAAAATTACGCATTTATAATTATATAAATAAAATAGAAAAATTTTATAGACGTAGTGGAATATGAATTACAAAGAAAGGAGTGTTGTTATGGTTATCAAAAAGGTAAATCTTGATATAGTTATCGGTGTGACAAGTGCCATACCGGATACAGAATATCCAGAAGTTGCATTTGCAGGTAAGTCTAATGTTGGTAAGTCATCGCTTATCAATTCGCTTATGAACAGAAAGTCTTATGCAAGAACATCTTCACAGCCGGGTAAGACACAGACTATTAATTTTTATAATATTAATGACTGTATGTACCTTGTTGACCTTCCTGGATATGGTTATGCGAACGCAAGTCCAGCGGTTAAAGCAAAGTGGGGCAAGATGATAGAGAAGTATCTTAGAAAGTCAGCTAATCTTAAACAGGTATTTCTTCTGGTGGATATAAGACATGATCCATCAGAGAACGATAAGATGATGTATAACTGGATAGTTGATAATGGCTTCAGACCTGTTATCATAGCCACAAAGCTTGACAAGCTGAAAAGAAGTCAGGTGGCTAAGCATGTTAAGGCTGTAAGAACTGGATTAGGTCTTAGGGAAGACGATATTCTTATACCATTTTCATCAGAAACAAAGCAGGGACTTGATGTGCTGTGGGAGACAGTAGAGTCTTATATAGGATAATTGAATGTAATATTTGACAATGTTTATGGATAATATTTAAAATGTCGAATTATGTTGTTTTTAGTAAAGAAAAGTAGTATAGTGATTTATGATATTATTTTAATATGATGTAAGGGTCAAAAAGTTGTTAGTGTTTGTGCAATAAGACTTTTGAAATTGTGACCTTAGCATTTTAATAAAAGATAAAGGTTAAGACCTGATTAGGAGGAAATACTTATGTTGACAGTTTCAATTTTACTTAATTCGGTGGAAAAGGTTCAGAGATTTGTAAGCAAGATAAGCAGGTATTCATGCAGTTTTGATGTGGAGAGTGGTAACAGCTATGTAGATGGCAAGTCGCTTGTTGGCTTATTCAGTCTTGATATCAGCAGACCGTTACAGCTTACTATCAATGGTGGAGAAAGCGAAATTGAAGATGTGTTAAGGGATATTAATGAGTTTATGCAGTATTAAGCATTAGTTAAGGATGTATCATCTTAAGCAGGTTTAAATATTAGGAAATAAAAATATGAAAAAAATATCAATAGTATTATTGGTTGTGATTATGGCGGTATCGCTTGCTGCATGCGGCAGGAATACAGGTACATCATCTGACCAGCAGAATAGTAATGAAGAGCAGCTTACAGGAAAGCATCACGTTGTTATAGCTGTTAAGGATTATGGAAATATAAGTGTAGAGCTTGATGCAGATGCAGCACCAATTACAGTTACTAACTTTGTTACACTTGCAAAAAGTGGTTTTTATGACGGACTTACATTTCATAGGATTATAAGCGGTTTTATGATACAGGGTGGAGACCCTCTTGGCGATGGTACAGGTGGTTCGGATACTAAGATAAAAGGTGAATTCTCGGATAATGGAGTGTCTAATAAACTGACACATAAGAGAGGTGCTATATCAATGGCACGTTCAAGCAGCAATAATAGTGCAAGTTCACAGTTTTTTATAGTTCATAAGGACAGCAGATATCTTGATGGAAAATATGCATGCTTTGGTTATGTAACAGATGGCATGGATGTAGTGGACAAGATATGTCAGAATGTTAAGCCTGTTGATGATAATGGAAAGGTCAACAAAGGGGACCAGCCGGTTATCGAGAAAATAACAGTTGTTGACTAATGTTTACATAAGAATTGCTTAAAAACAAAAAGAGAAAATAAAAGGAACGATTACTTTACAAATATAATAGTAATCGTTCCTTTTTGACATTTATATAGTGCGGAAAATGGGACTTGAACCCACACGTGGTAACCCACACAAGAATCTGAATCTTGCTCGTCTGCCATTCCGACATTTCCGCTAACTCATTTATTTTATGATAATATGGATGAATTGTCAAGATGAATACGGATATATCATATAAAATATTACATATAATGTCATGATTAAAATATTTTTAAATATGATAAGGAGCTTAAGAAAGATGTCCAGACACTTAAGACAGTTTATAATGAAATATATTAGAAAAAATAGTCAATATAACAAAAAAGAAGCCTTATCAGCTTCCTTTAAGTAGTGCAGTCGGCGGGACTTGAACCCGCACCCAAGCAATATGGACTAGATCCTTAGTCTAGCGCGTATGCCAATTCCGCCACGACTGCGTATTTATTGTGTTGCTGTATCCCAGCGACTTGATTATAATATCATGTGATATATAGTTTGTCAACAAGAAATTACAAAAAAAATTAAAAAAATGAATTTTTATAGAGAAAGGAAAAAATACATTATATAATCAGTTTTATCTCTACACAAAATAGACTTGTAACGGAGTTGTTTTAATGTATGACACGATATGTCCTACTTTATATAGTTGAAAAAATATTGAAAAAATATAAATATATGTCTTTACAATTAAATAATACAATAGTATTATATTAGAGTATGCTACTATGGCTCAGTCGGTAGAGCAACTGATTCGTAATCAGTAGGTCGCCGGTTCGATTCCGGCTAGTAGCTTATAGCATTTGCTATGCCTGATTATGGCTAATCTGGATATCATAGTAGATATCCAGATATTTTTATGTTCTTTTTTAAAAACATTGTTACATAAGATTACCGGGTTAAAATACCTTTAAGTCGCATAAATCAAGGGGGGGGGTAGAAACTATAATTCATATTATGAATTAATAATCGGGATGCTGACCCGGCTTGACAAGTAAACTTAGCGTATATATAATCAATCAGGATACCAACAATTAATAAACTATTAATTTTCTAAGTTTATATATAGTTAATCTTTTGAAATATTAAGATGAATCTGCCAAAGAATTATGTAAATTGCAGAATTATGAAGCAGTCAAATGGCAGAAGTCAAAGGTGAAATAAACACTGCCCAATGACATCATATTATTTTAAGAAGATATATTGAAGGTATCTTAAGGTTACGAGTAAGACATAGAAAATAGGAGAAAAGATGGAAACTAATATTAGACAGGATAACAATGAAGAAGTAGAAATTGATATAATGCAGATATTAAGAATGCTTTTATCAAAGATATGGGTGATAATAGTATCTGGAGTTGCTGTGGGAATTATAGCGTTTTCAATAACAGAATTAGCAATTACACCACAGTATCAGTCGTCAATAAAGTTATACATAATTAACAGACAGAATGGTTCAACAACAACACTTAGTGATATTCAGTCATCTACACAGCTTGTTCAGGATTATAAAGTTCTTGTAACAAGTCTTCCAGTTGTTGAGCAGGTTATAAGAAATCTTGAACTTGATATGACTTCTGATGAGCTTGTATCAAAGATTAAGTGCGAGATAGAGTCAGATTCACGAGTTCTCCAGGTCACAGTAACAGACCCGGATCCAGAGAGAGCTAAAAATATAGTTGATGCAGTTGCTGATATATCAGCTAATCAGATAACTTCTGTTATGCAGATAGAAGGCGTAAATGTTATTGAATATGGCAGGGTTGCAACAGAACCATCGAGCCCTAATGTAAAGAAGAATACACTGCTTGGTGCAGCGGTTGGAATCGTATTAGCAATAGCAGTACTTGTAGTTAACTTCATACTTGATGATACTATCAAGACATCCGATGATGTTGAAAAGTATCTTGGTATAACTAACCTTTCACTGATTCCTCTTACAGAAGAAGAGTACAATGGACAGCCACATGACAGTAAGAAGAAAAAGAAAAGTAAGTAATAAAAAATAAGAAAGGTTGGAGGAAAGTTAGAATGCAGAAGATCAATATAGAGAATGCCCAGCAGGATAATTATCAGGTAAGAGAAAGTTATAGAAACTTACGAACTAATATATTCCTTAGCGGAAAAGATACTAAAGTAGTTATGTTTACCAGCTGTGGACCTAATGAAGGAAAATCTACAGTTACAATGAATCTCGCATCATCTATCGCAGATGGTGGCAAGAAAGTTTTATTTATTGACTGCGATTTAAGAAAGTCAGTATTAGTAGGACGTTACAGAGTTAAGAAGGGTATTAAGGGATTGACACATTTCTTATCAGGTCAGAATACTCTTGAGGAAGTTATATATTCTACAAATGTAGAAAATATGGATGTTATTCTTGCGGGACCTGTGCCACCTAATCCGGCAGAGCTTCTTGACAGTCCTTTATTTAAGGATACAGTTAAGGAAATGCGTGAAAAGTATGACTATGTCATAATAGATACGCCGCCACTTGGTTCAGTTATTGATGCAGCTATTGTTGCAACAGTAAGTGATGGTGCAGTGCTTGTAATTGCAGCTAATCAGGTAAGTTATAAGTTTGCACAGAATGTTATGGAACAGCTTAAGAAAACTAAAATTAAGATTATTGGTAGTGTTCTTAATAAGGTTGATTTGTCTGAAAATGGATATTATGGTAAGTACTACGGCAAGTATTATGGTAAGTACTATGGAAGCTATTATGGCAATTATCATAGTGAACAGTCACCAGATAAGTCATTTGAAAAGGCTAAGGAGGCTTCAGCAGCAAAGAATTCTGGGTCAAGAAGCGGCAGTTCATCATCTTCGAGAACTTCTTCTTCATCTAAGAATGGTAAAAAGCCAGTTGCAGGAAGCGTTGGTTCAGTAGCTGCAAGAAAGAATTCACATGCACAGTCTTCAGGAGGTAATAAGAATAACACAGCTAATAAGCCGGGAAGTGTTAATGGTGTGCCTCTTAAGAAGAGAGGCAGCAGAACAGAGGAGTATGATGGAGATTTTCTCCTTGATATGGACTTTGATGATGATAACAAGTAAAAACATATATAGGCAACAGTAAAGGGAATGACATCAGGGGATTGTATGGCAGATATTATTTAATAAGAGTAACAGAGGATGTGAGAATGTTGAACGATTCTAATAAAACACGTGATAGTGTACAAAATATAATATTATTTTTTATAGATGTTTTGGGCGTGCTTATCGCATATTATGTATCTGGTATGGCATGGCTGTTTGTATATAAGAATATGGGCATTGATAAAACAATCGTTCAGCTTAGTACGAATCTGGATACCATTATTGTTGCGGCACTTGTCGGAATGCTCTTTACCAATGGTAAAGGTAAGTTCTTAAAAAGAGGCAGATTTGATGAATTAAGAGCCGTTATATGCAAAGTCTCAGTATTTGCTGCAACTGCTGCTGTATATGAGCTTATTACAAGAAAAAGCCAGATACCAAGAGGTGTATATGTATGTACAGTTCTTATAAGTGTTGTCCTTATATTAGTGGGCAGGGAGCTTATGAAAAAGTATCTTAAGGGCCTTGGAAGAAATGAGGACAAAGCGGCACGTGTAATAGCTATAACAATGAAGGACAGAGCGAAACATCTTGTGGATAACCTTGACAGAGAAGAGGACTGGGTAAGAACACTTGCCGGTTTTGTTGTTATGGATGAGGATATGGTAGGTCAGGAGATTGATGGCGTAAAAGTAGTGGCTAATGCCCACAGTATGATGACTTACATTAAAAATGAGATTGTTGACGAAGTCTATATAGATGTTAATGAAAGCATAAGAAGCCATCTTAATCCTATGGTTATGCACCTTGAGGATATGGGTATAACAGTACATATAAGAATAGAAGTGCTTGATGGCTTTGACGGATATTCAACATCACTTGGAATGGTTGGAAGTGTTCCTGTAGTAACATTTGCAAACAGAGAATTCGACTATAAAATGCTTGCTGTAAAGAGAGCTATGGATATAGCCGGCTCTATAGTAGGTATGCTCATTATGTTAATAGCGATGATATTTGTCGTTCCAGCTATTAAGATAGAGTCAAAGGGACCTGTATTTTTTAAGCAGAAACGTGTAGGTAAGAATGGACGATACTTCTATATATACAAGTTCCGCTCAATGTATCAGGATGCAGAGGAGAGAAAGAAAGAGCTTCTTGCACAGAATGAAATGAGCGGTCTTATGTTTAAGATGAAGGATGACCCACGTATAACAAAGGTCGGTAAGTTTATAAGAAAGACAAGTATTGATGAGCTCCCACAGTTTATCAATGTATTTCTTGGAGATATGAGCCTTGTGGGAACAAGACCACCAACGGTCAATGAGTTCAAGCAGTATGAGGGACATCATAAGAGAAGACTTTCTATGAAGCCGGGTATCACAGGAATGTGGCAGGCCTATGGAAGAAAGACGGTTACTGACTTTGAAGATATTGTAAAGATGGATTTGGATTATATCGACAACTGGAGTATAGGACTTGATATAAAAATTCTCTTTAAGACAGTAGCTTCGGTATTTACTACTGGCGGACAATAAAATAATAAAATTAAATTCCTTATGGACGGATGTGCGGGTCACTGCGGTGGCATAAAAGCATATTTGTCTGTAGGGAATTTTTAATTGTATTGTAGTAGAGTGTTTACGCCTATTTTTTAATGTATTATTAGTGAAATGTTTACGTACATTTTTTAAAATCAGGTTGTAAGGGAGAATTTGCGCTTATTTTTTAAATTTTATCATAAGGTCTGTATTTATAGAAAAAATCAGAAAATGTCTTAAAAATACTGTATATTTATCAAATAAAAGTTTGCTAATTACTACCAATATAGAGTATAATAAGATAAAGACCAATGATCGTATTATATATTTTATGATTTAGTGGGTTTTTATGTCACTTACTTAATATTTGTGGATATATTCGCTTATGTCAGGCAGATTGATGAAGTGACGACTAATTTATGTAATGGAGGATGATGTTATGTCTTATATGGACGAGTACAAGCGTTGGGTAGAAAACGTTAAGGATGAAGAACTTTCAGACGCATTAAAGAATATGGATGAGGCACAGATAGAAGATGCGTTCTATCGTGATCTGGAGTTTGGTACAGGTGGTTTACGTGGAACTATAGGTGCAGGTACTAACAGAATGAATATATATACAGTTGCTAAGGCATCACAGGGACTTTCAGATTATCTTGTGAAGTCTTTTGAAGAGCCATCTGTAGCGATTGGTTATGATTCACGTATAAAGTCGGATGTATTTGCTAAAACAGCAGCTTCAGTATTTGCAGCTAATGGTATCAAGGTGAACTTATGGCCTAGACTTAATCCGGTTCCTACAGTATCATTTGCAACAAGATATCTTCATACTTCAGCAGGTGTTATGGTTACAGCATCTCATAACCCATCTAAGTATAATGGTTACAAGGTATATGGCTCAGACGGATGCCAGATGACAACAGAAGCAGCAGCAACTGTTCTTTCAGAGATAGAAAAGCTTGACATATTTGCTGATGTTAAGAAGATGGACTTTGATGAGGCTGTCAAGGCTGGAAAGATTGAGTACATATCAGATGATGTTCTTACAGCATTTATCGAGAAGGTTAAGAGTCAGTCAGTATTATTCGGTGAGGAAGTAAACAAGGATGTATCTATTGTATACAGCCCTCTTAATGGTACAGGTTATATTCCTGTTACAAGAACTCTTGAAGAAATGGGATATACTAATATCACTATAGTAGAGGAGCAGCGTCTTCCAGATGGCAACTTCCCTACATGCCCATATCCTAACCCAGAGATTAAGGAAGCTATGGCACTTGGTATGGATTATGCCAAGCGTAACAATGCAGACCTTCTTCTTGCAACAGATCCAGACTGTGACCGTGTAGGTATAGCTGTTAAGGATAAGAATGGTGAATATCAGCTATTAACAGGTAATCAGACAGGTATGTTACTCTTTGATTACATCTGTTCACAGAGGACTAAGCATGGCAAGATGCCAGCAGACCCAGTTATGGTTAAGACTATCGTATCTATGGATATGGCAGAGCAGATTGCTAAGAATTATGGCGTAAGAGTTATCAATGTTCTTACAGGCTTTAAGTTCATCGGAGAGCAGATTGGTTTCCTTGAAAAGCAGGGTAAGGAAGATTCTTATATCTTTGGTTTTGAAGAGTCTTACGGATATCTTTCAGGAAGCTATGTAAGAGATAAGGATGCTGTTAACGGTGCATTCCTTATATGCGAAATGTTCAGCTACTATGCTACTAAGGGCATTTCTCTTCTTGACAAGCTCAATGAACTTTTCGATAAGTATGGTTACTGCCTCAACACTCTTCATTCTTATCAGTTTGAAGGTTCAGCAGGATTTGAGAAAATGCAGAAGATTATGGAATCTTTCCGTGAAGAGGTTGGAGAAGGAAAGAAGATTGAAAGCTTTGCTGGCAAGAAGATTAACACAGTTCTTGATTACAGCAAGGGTCTTGACGGTCTTCCTAAGTCAGATGTACTTAAGTATCTCCTTGATGGCAACTGCTCAGTTGTAGTAAGACCAAGTGGTACAGAGCCTAAGCTTAAGACTTATATAAGTGTAAGTGCTAAGAGCAAGGAAGATGCAGAGGTTGTAGAAAAGAAGATTGCGGATGAACTGGGTGAGTTCTTTGCATAGAATTGTTGTTTAGTGATGTCACGGTAGTGACGAACGGACGATATAAGCTACGGGACGGATGTCGCGAATCCTGCGCATTATTCGTGACAACCGTCCCGTAGCTTATATCTGGCTGTTGGCAAAACTTAACTTAACAGGTAAGTAGATGTATCACTAAATCAACAGAGCGGTATATAGGGGGCGGAATTGTGTGCTTTGCACATAATTCCGCCCCTTAAGCCGTCCGAAAGTATTCCCATAATTTATAATTCAATAACTAATTACTATTAGACAGTTATAATTAATTATACTAGAATTAGTGCAAATAAATGAAATAGTAATGCAGGAGGACATAATAATGGAGTATGAAATATCTAATCGTTTATCAGGCGTACACGGCTCTATGATAAGGGAATTATTTAAGTTAGGAGCAAGTGCGGATATTATATCTTTTGGTGGAGGTAATCCATCGTCAGAAACTTTTCCATGTAAAGAAATAGAAGAAATTGCAGCCAAAGGACTTGGTGAGAACCCGGTTTCATTGTTACAGTATGGACTTAGTGAAGGTTACACACCACTTCGTGATACTATGAAAAAATATCTTGAAACAAAAGAAGGTTTTGAATTTGATGATAACGAATTATTTATAGTATCAGGTGGACAGCAGTGCGCAGACCTTACAACTAAAGCGCTTGTAAATGAAGGAGATGTAGTACTAACAGAGGAACCTGCATTTGTAGGATGTCTTAATACATTCCGTTCATATGGAGCTAAGCTTGTAGGGATTCCTATGGAACAGGATGGTATGAATATAAATGCGTTAAAAGAGGCATTGGAAGCTAATCCAAATGCAAAATTATTGTATACAATTCCTTCTTTCCAGAATCCAACTGGTATTACAACTTCGCTTGAAAAAAGAAAGAAAATATATGAGCTTTGCTGTAAATATGATATTGCAATATTAGAAGATAATCCATATGGAGAGTTAAGATTTGCAGGTGAAAATGTTCCAACTATTAAGTCTATGGACACAGAAGGAAGAGTTATATATGCTGGAAGTTTTTCAAAAGTGATGGCACCAGCGTTCCGTTTAGGTTTTCTTGTGTTTAATAAGTCACTAACAGGACCGCTTACGGTTGCAAAGCAATGTACGGATGTACATTCAACAGTATTGTTCCAGTATATTTGTAATGAATATATCAACAATTATGATTTTGACAAGCATCTTGAGGAGTCAAGAAAGGTATATGAGCACAAGTGTAATCTTATGCTTGATTGTATGAAGAAAGAATTCCATCCATCAGTTACATTTGGACATCCAGAGGGTGGACTTTTTGTAATGGCATTTTTACCAGATGGAATGGATTCAGCACCATTTGTACGAGAAGCTATAAACAGGGGTGTTCTTTCAGTTCCAGGAGCAGCATTTTTAGCTGATGAAAATCAGAAATCAAATGGATTCAGACTTAATTATTCAACACCATCTGATGAACAGATAATAAAGGGAATCGAGATACTTGGAAAACTGACATATGAATGGATAAAGTAATAAGGGAGTGAAAAGATATGAAAATAGCAGCATTTAGTGTAAGACCTGATGAACAGCAGTATTTTGATACATTTGCAGATGTATATAAGGTTGAATTAAAGATTAATAATAATGGTTTCACAGAACAAGATATTGATAAAGTAAAAGGATGCGATGCTATGTCGGTGTGTGATGGAATGTGTGACCTGTCGGCATCAGTACTTGAAAAGCTGTCAAAAGAGGGGATTAAGTATATAGGTTTCAGGACAATAGGATATAACAGTATTGACCTTGAAGCAGCTAAGCATCTTGGGATAAGAGTTGCACACAGTGGATATTCTCCATATTCTGTAGCTAATTATACGGTAATGCTTATGCTTATGTGTATACGTAAGGCATTGTATGTTATGCTTCGTTCACATACAGCAGATTATTCCCTTGGACCTATATGCGGTCATGAAATGCAGAATATGACAGTAGGAATTATTGGAACAGGAAGAATAGGAAAAGCAGTTATCCAGAATCTTTCAGGTTTCGGATGTAAAATAATAGCATACGACCCATATCCAGCAAAAAATCTTGATAATGTTGAATATGTAGAACTTGATGAATTATATGCCAGAGCAGATATCATATCACTTCATACATTTTTAAGTGATGAAACATATCATATGATTAATAAAAAATCTATAGCTAAAATGAAAGATGGAGTTATTCTGATAAATGCAGCAAGAGGTGCACTTGTTGATACTAAAGCACTTATTGAAGCAATAGAAAGTGGAAAAATAGGTTCAGTCGGAACTGACTGCTGTGAAGGTGAAGATGAATTTATAAGGACCGACCGTAAGTATAATGACCTCGTGGTTAACCATGATTATATTATACTTAAGTCATTCCAGAATACTATAGTTACACCACACGTAGCATTTTTTACAGATCAGGCTGTATCAGATATGGTTGAGTCGTCTATAAAAAGTGTTGTATGTTTTGAAAAGGGTGAGAATACACCACTTGAGGTGCAGGCATAATAATAATCGAAGTAAGTGTAATATATACAAAATGCTGTGAATACGGGGTTATATGTGGGGGATATGAATTCCCCCTTACATATAATGGAGTTATATCAGGACTGAAGTTTCTTGAAATACTCCTCAAGCTGGTGCTCAAATATGCGTTGATTGTCTGAACGGAATGAACCAAGTGGCTGATAGTATATACTTCTGAAATGAGGACAGTCATCTATATGCAGAAGGCAGATATTTTCTGGAAGACTGCTGCTTGTCCATGTTACAGAGGCAACAAATGATACACCTAACCCCAGACTTATAAGCTTTCCCTGTAATATATAGTCATTGCAGGAATAGGCTATTTCAGGTGTTCTTTTGCACTGGTTAAATATTGAGTTGAACACACCAGTGTATGATGGAGAATTAGCAAGGTCAATAAATTTTTCATTCATCATCTGTTCAATAGATATATGACCTGTATGTGCAAGTGGATGTGAGGAGGAAACAGCAAGGCATATTTCTTCGGTCATAAGAAGATGTGCATCATCAGGAATATTAAAAGCAGATGACACTGAATCTATGAGCAAATTTTTAATACCATATGTAATATTTGTTATATTAATAGGTTCTACAGGTGTTATTGAAGAGATGGCACTAGGACGTGCAACTAAAGGTGGTCCAATAAAAGCATTTGGTGATTGCGTGCAGATGCGTACAGGAAAGAAAAAGGTTTGCAGATGAGTCTGTTAATAATGGTGCGGATAAGCCGGTAGGAAAGTGGTTTGTTATTCTTGGAAAATATGTGCTTGTGCCACTGTCATTTATAGCACTTGTTGCGGGAGCAATACTTGGTGGAATAGGATGATGCTGGTTAGTGCTCGAACATTTGCATTTTATCCACGATAATAGTATTATATAGCCATTCATCAAAAAAGCTGTAATATCAGCATATATTGCGGCGGAATGGAGATTATTGTGGATAGTTTTATATACAGTATTAATGCGACAGTGCCGGTATTCCTCGTTATGGTGCTTGGCGGCGTGATTAAAAAAATTGGCATTATAGATGAACATTTTGCCAATGTAGCCAACAGATATGTTTTTAAAGTGGCACTTCCGGTACTTTTATTCAGGGACCTTTCAAAGTCAGACTTTAAAAGCCAGTTCGAGCCAAAGTTCGTTTTATATTGTAGTATTGTAACAATACTCATGTTTTCACTAGTGTGGATATTTACAGAATTACTGATGAAGGATGATACACAAAAAGGTGCATTTATACAGGGAAGCTGTAGAAGCAGTGCAGCTATTCTTGGAATGGCGTTTGTGCAGAATATGTATTCAGATACGGGAATGGCGCCGCTTATGATAGTTGCTGCTGTTCCGCTGTTTAACATATTTGCAGTCGTTGTACTTACATTTAAGGCACATCCTAAAGAAGTTGTTGTAAATGAGATAGATACATATGAAACAGTGCAGAATATAAATGATAATGAAGAAGTGGTAACCGATAATATAACAATAAAAAAGACAGTCAGCCACAAGACAGATAATATCAAAAAAGCGTGTATCAATATTGTTAAGAACCCGATTATAATAGGAATTGTATTAGGCTTCATATCATCAATGTTTAATATGAAGTATCCAGTTATTATTAATAAGACAATAGAAAGCATAGCGCAGACAGCAACACCAATAGCGCTTATATGTATAGGTGCAGGTTTTGAGGGAAGAAAGGCTATAAAGAAGATAAAGCCTACACTTGTGGCAACATTTATAAAGCTTATAGGTCTTGCAGCGGTGTTTATTCCAATCGGTGTTGCACTTGGCTTTAGAAATCAGGAGCTTGTCGCAGCGCTTATTATGCTGGCTTCACCAACAACAGTAACAAGTTATGTTATGGCGAAGAGTATGGATAATGATGAAGTATTATCATCAAGTATCATCGTGCTCACAACTGTATTATCAAGCATAACCCTTACTGGCTGGATATTTATCTTAAGAACGTTCGGGCTTATCTAATAAGCATGAATTAAAAGAAACCAGTTGAAAATACTCCATCTATATGTTATACTTCTAATAGTTATGAACAAAAAGGAGGTATTGTTGTGAAGCATATTAAGACTATCAGCAATCGCGTATTAAAGGATACAATGAAGCACGGTGGATGCGGCGAATGTCAGACATCTTGCCAGTCAGCTTGTAAGACATCTTGCACAGTTGGTAACCAGAGCTGTGAGAATAAGAACAACTAATTAACTCGGTGTGGTTTTTCAGTATTGATTATTGATACATACATCATTAAAAGTTAATATGTTAAGAGAAGTAAGAGAGTGTGAATACATTTCGACACTCTCTTATTTTCCTTATTTACAAAGAGTATAATACAGGTGGGTTATGAAGAGTAAGACTGCCTGTAATATGATAGAAATAAGTTATCATTTAAGATTAGAATTGAGGATTATTTATTTATGATACATCAGTATAAAAACAATGGATACAATATAGTTCTGGACGTAAACAGTGGTTCAGTACACGTTGTAGATGATATGGTTTATGATATTATCGCACTTTATGAGAACAATAGTGAAGATAAGATTATTGAAGAATTAAAGGATAAGTATCCTGTGGAAGATATTAAGGAAGCCTGTTCAGAGATAGCTGAACTTAAGGAAGCCGGACAGCTTTTCACAGAAGATATATATGAGCCTTATATCGATTCATTTAAGGACAGACCTACAGTAGTAAAGGCACTCTGTCTTCATATAGCACACGACTGTAACCTTGCATGCAAGTACTGTTTTGCAGAAGAGGGCGAATATCATGGAAGAAGAGCACTTATGAGCTTTGAGGTAGGTAAGAAGGCACTTGATTTCCTTGTAGCTAACTCAGGTTCAAGAAGAAACCTTGAAGTCGACTTCTTTGGTGGTGAGCCAACTATGAACTTTGAAGTTGTAAAGCAGCTTGTAGAGTATGGAAGAAGCCTTGAGGAAGAACATAATAAGAAGTTCAGATTTACACTTACAACAAATGGTATCCTTCTTAATGATGAGATACTTGACTTTGCCAATAAAGAGATGGGCAATATAGTACTTAGTATTGATGGACGTAAGGAAATTAATGACCTTATGCGTCCAACAAGAAACAATCACGGAAGCTCATACGATATTATTATGCCTAAGTTCAAGAAGGTTGCAGAGAGCCGTAACCAGATGAACTACTATGTAAGAGGTACATTTACACATAATAATCTTGATTTCTCAGAAGATGTTCTTCATCTGGCAGATGAGGGCTTTGAGCAGATATCAGTTGAGCCTGTTGTAGCACAGCCAACAGATTCATATGCCATAAGAGAAGAAGATCTTCCAATAATATTTGAGCAGTATGATAAGCTTGCAAAAGAGATTATAAAGAGAAAGAAGGCTGGTAACGGATTTAACTTCTTCCACTTTATGATAGATTTAAGCGGTGGTCCTTGTGTGGCTAAGAGATTATCAGGATGTGGTTCAGGATGTGAGTACTTAGCAGTTACTCCTTGGGGTGATTTCTATCCATGTCATCAGTTTGTAGGTAACGAAGATTTCCTTATGGGTAATGTTGATGAAGGTATTACCCGTAACGATATAAGAGATAGTTTTAAGAATTGTAATGTATATTCAAAGGAAAAATGTAAGAACTGTTTTGCCAAGTTCTACTGTAGTGGTGGGTGTGCCGCTAACTCTTACAATTTCCATGGCAATATCAATGATGCATATGATGTTGGCTGCGAAATGCAGAAGAAGAGAATTGAATGTGCAATTATGATAAGAGCTGCGATGGCAGAAGATTAAAAGAAATGTATTGAAGGGAGTATTAAAGGTAACATGAAGTACAGTTTAACTAAGAAGATTAGCTATAGCATCATCATTCTTATGCTGCTTGTGGGTCTTACACTTACAACAATACTTGGAATGAATGGCAATGGTTATGGCAGTGCCAAGGACATCAATCTTGGTCTTGACCTTGCAGGTGGTGTCAGCATAACATATGAGATTCAGGAAGATAATCCAACTTCTCAGGATATAGAGGATACTATCTATAAGCTTGAGAAACGTATTGAAGGAAGAAGTACTGAATCCCAGGTATACAAGGAAGGTGATAAGAGAATTACAGTTGAAATTCCTGGTGTTACAGATGCTAATGAAATTCTTACAGAATTAGGAACACCTGGTTCGCTTGAATTCCTTGATTATACAGGATATACAGCATGGTCACAGGGAGAAGATTACACACCACTTCTTACTGGTTCAGACGTTAAGGCAGCACAGGCTTATTCAGACACATCATCTAATGAAAGCACACCTTATGGTGTATCACTTACATTTACAGATGAGGGTTCAGAAAAGTTTGCAGATGCTACATCTAAGAATATAGGAAGCAGAATTTATATCATATATGATGGAGCTGTTGTAAGCTATCCAACAGTTAATACAGCTATTACAGGTGGAAGCGCTTCTATCACAGGTATGGAAACATATGAAGCAGCAGACAATCTTGCTACATATATAAGAATTGGTTCTATTCCACTTACACTTAATGAAGTAAGCTCTAATATTGTAGGTGCGCAGTTAGGACAGGATGCTATCCATTCAAGTCTTATCGCTGCCGGTATTGGTTTCGTACTTTTATGTATATTTATGATTGCAATATACAGAGTACCTGGTGTAGTTGCTACACTTTCACTTATAATATACACAACTCTTGTTCTTTTCCTTGTAAGTGTATATGACCTTACATTAACACTTCCTGGTATCGCAGGTATTATCCTTGGTATCGGTATGGCGGTTGATGCCAATGTTATTATATATACACGTATCAGAGAAGAGATTGCTGCTGGAAAGAGTGTAGAAAGTGCTATTCTTGCAGGTTACAACAAGGCTACATCAGCTATCGTTGATGGTAACGTAACAACACTTATCGCAGCCATAGTTCTTTATATATTTGGTACAGGTCCTGTTAAGGGCTTCGCTACAACTCTTGCAGTTGGTAATATCGTATCAATATTTACAGCCCTTGTAATAACAAAGGTTATTATGAAGCTTCTTTATAATTTTGGACTTACAAAGGAAAGCATGTATGGTAAGACAGTTCATAGAAGAACATATAATATCCTGTCTATAAGAAAATGGACTATTACAGTATCAGTTGTTCTTATCGTTGCAGGTTTTGTAGCTATGGGAGTACAGAGTGCAACAGGTAACAGGGCACTTAATTTCAGCCTTGAGTTCGTTGGTGGTTCAACAACAAGCTTTACATTTGATAAGGAATACTCACAGTCAGAGATTGAAAATGGAATTATCCCTGTTATTAAGGATGCAGCCGGAATAACAGAGGTCCAGCAGCAGAAGGTTCAGAATTCTACAAAGGTAACTTTCAAGACAAAGGACCTTTCACTTGAACAGAGAGAAGCTGTAGAAGCCGCTGTTACAGAGAAGTATCCACTTCAGGACGGTTCTATAGTAGAATCTGATACTATCAGTTCATCAGTCAGCAGCACTATGAAGAAGAATGCCATTCTTTCAGTAGTACTTGCAACAATCGCTATGCTTATATATATCTTTGCAAGATTCAGGGATATTAAGTTTGCGCTTGCAGCTGTTATGGCTCTTTTACAGGATGTATTAGTAGTTATTACATTCTATGCAGTATTCAGAGTACCTGTAGGTAACACATTTATCGCTTGTATGCTTACAATCGTAGGTTACTCAATCAATGGTACTATCATTATCTTTGATAGAATAAGAGAAATGTTAAAGAGTGCTAACTCTAAGACTAACATAACAGAGCTTGTGAACTCAGCCGTAACAAGCACAATAACAAGAAATATCAATACAACTATAACAACTCTTATAATGCTTGTAATGCTTTATATACTTGGTGTTACATCAGTAAAAGAGTTCTCACTTCCACTTATTGTAGGTATTATCTGCGGATTTTACTCTTCAGTATTCCTTACAAGTTCATTCTGGTACATACTTGGTGGAAAGAAGAGAGGCGTTATAGATGAAGCTATAAGCAAGAAGGAAAAGGCAGCCAAGGTAGGTCCAGACGGCGCTCAGGTATAAGCGTTTAATTACCTTTAAAGCCTTATAAAAGCATCCGTATCAGTGTATACAGAATTATTAAGTTATGTTCTGTATTATGATACGGGTGCTTTTTAGCTGCATACAGGATTATTAATACGGGATTAATCAGGAAAGACCCATTTATTGGACTGACATTACAATATAGTTAGGAGTAGTTATGAGAAGCGACTGGAGAGTATACGCAAAGAGGGCAGACTTCAAGGGCATAGCAGGAAGGTACGGCATAGACCAGGTTATAGCAAGAATTATAAGAAACCGTGATATATGTGGTGATGCCGCTATTGATATGTACCTGAATGGTGACATTAATGATATGCATAATCCGGAAAGTATGAAGGATGCTGTCCTGTCCGTGGATATAATAACACAGAAGATTAAGGATAAATGTAAAATAAGGATAATAGGCGATTACGATATAGATGGTATATGTTCTATATATATTTTATATAAAGGGCTTATGGCTGCGGGCGCAGATGTGGACTATGTTGTTCCACACAGAATTAATGACGGTTATGGTATTAATGAACATCTTATCGATAATGCAATCAATGAAGGAATTGACACTATAATAACCTGTGATAACGGAATAGCCGCATATAATCAGGTGAAGTATGCCAAGGAAAATGGTCTGACAGTTATAGTTACCGACCACCACGATGTTCCATTTGACGAGGTGAACGGAGTAAAAGAGTACAGGGTTCCTCCCGCCGATGCTGTTGTTAATCCAAAGCAGGAGGACTGTCAGTATCCTTTCAGGCTGTTGTGCGGCGCAGGGGTGGCATATAAGCTTATAAGCCTTATATATGAACGCCTGAGGCTTGATACAAAGGATATGGAAGAATACAGGGAGTTTATGGCGATAGCTACGGTTGGTGATATAGTCGACCTTATAGATGAAAACAGGGTTGTCGTAAAGTATGGCTTAAAGCATATAGCACACACTGTTAATACAGGACTTAAGGCGCTTGTTGAGGAGTGCGGAGTTGATATTAATAATATCAGTTCATATCATATAGGTTTTGTGATAGGTCCGTGCCTTAATGCGAGTGGACGACTTGATACGGCAAGAAAGGCTATAGAGCTTATGCTGTGTAAGAATACGGAAGAGGCGCATAATATGGCAAGAGAGCTTATCACACTCAACACCGAACGTAAGCAGATGACAGAGGATGAAACAGCCAAAGCCATAGAACTTGTTGAGAAGAATGATATGTTAAAGGACAGGGTGCTTGTCATATATCTTCCTGACTGCCACGAGAGTATCGCAGGTATTATCGCAGGAAGAATTAAAGAAAGATATTACAGACCTACATTTGTAATAACGAACGCAGAAGAGGGGGCCAAAGGCTCAGGACGTTCGATAGAAGGCTATAATATGTATGAGGAGATTAATAAATGTAAAAATGTTCTCACTAAATATGGTGGACATCCTATGGCTGCTGGGTTATCATTAGAAACGGCTGACATTGACGTATTCAGAAAGATGTTAAACGACAATGCCACGCTTGATGACAGTGACCTTATTCCAAAGACATGGATAGATGTTCCAATGCCTGTAGGCTATGCAAGTATGGGACTTGTCGGACAGTTAAAGCTGTTAGAACCATTTGGCAAGGGAAATGAAAAACCGGTATTTGCAGACAGGGACCTTTATGTAAAGACTGCCAGTATCATCGGAAAGAACCGTAATGTATTAAAGATGCAGTTAGAAACTAAAGAAGGCTATATTGTGCAGGCGGTACAGTTTGGGATAAGTGATAAAGACCCGGTTCCAAAGGCTGGAAGCAGGATACTTATCGTGTATTATCCGGATATCAATGTATACAATGGAGTATCGTCACTTCAGATAATAATAAAGGAATGGAAGGAATAACGATATGAAAAAGAAAGTAAGTAAGTTAGCGGCAGTTATGCTTATATTAGTTATGGCTGCAGTTGTATTTACTGGCTGCGGACAGAACAGCACACAGAATACTACAGAGGAGAGCACTACAACATCAAAGGCTTATGAAAGCCAGGATATAAAGGTTGCAGCGCTCAAAGGACCTACAGCTATTGGTATGGTTAAGCTTATGAATGATAATGAAGACAAGAAGACAGCCAATAACTATACATTTCAGATAGAAGCGGCAGCAGATGCATTTACAGCAGACCTTATAAAAGGGGATGTACAGATAGCAGCTATGCCTTGTAATGCAGCAGCAACTCTTTATAACAAAAGTCATGGAAAAGTATCTGTAGTTGGTATTAACACACTTGGAGTATTATATATACTTGATAATAAGGGAGAAATCAAGTCGGTAGCAGACCTTAAGGGAAAGACTATATATACAACAGGCAAGGGAACAACACCTGAATACACATTAAGATATCTTCTTTCATCTAATGGAATTGACCCTGATAAGGATGTGACTATAGAATTCAAGTCAGAGGCAACAGAGGTAGCGACTATTATGGCTTTGGCAAAGGAAGAAACTATCGCTATGCTTCCACAGCCATTTGCAACAACAGTTCTTATGAATAATCAGGATGTTAAGATAGCTCTTGATGTGACAGCAGAATGGGAAAAGACAGCTAACGATGGCAGCAGCGTTGTAACAGGTGTTATTGTTGTAAACACTGAGTATTACAATAATAATAAAGAGGCTGTTAATAAGTTCCTTGAGGAATATAAGACTTCGGTTGACTATGTAAATGCAAATGTAGACTCAGCAGCAGAGCTTGTAGAGAAGTATGATATAACTAAGGCGGCAGTAGCAAAGCAGGCTATTCCAAAGTGTAACATAACATTGATCACAGGCGATGAGGCAAAGACAAAGATAAGCAAGTATCTTACAGTATTATATGATGCTAATCAGGCAGCAGTTGGCGGTAAGATGCCAGAGGCTGACTTTTATAAATAAGTGCGTAAGCGATGAGCTGTGACAGATAGAAGTCTGTTAAAATGCTGTGCCTGTACAAAGCATTTTGTCAGAGTTTGGTCTGATAGGGTGAACACCCGATAGTCCAGAAGAGCAGAAGCTTTTCCAGATATGCACAGCTGAGTAAATATATATTAAAAAATAAAAAAGCAGATATTCAGGGGGCTGACAATGATTTTGATATGTCCGCTTCTAGGTAAACATGTGAAACAATAAAAACTTGTCTATGTAGAAAAGAGCATATCATTAAATATTGCAGCATCTTGGAATATCTGCTTTTATTTGTTGTTCATATGCAATACTGAATATGAGGCATATACCTTAGTGCGACCTCCGGTTAATATACTCTGTCCTGTACTTAGAGTACACAATCTTCTGACTGTTATACAGGCTGTAGTAGCCCGACAGCATATAGCTTATGGCTATGCATATTATGACAAACTTCATAGATGATATACCAAACATTTCAACAGATATGATAAATGATGTGAGAGGGCAGTTAGTTACGCCACAGAATACACTTACCATACCACACGCGGCACACAGACCGACAGGAAGCCCGAATAAAGGTGCAAGAAAGCTTCCAAGAGCTGCTCCGACAAAAAGAGTAGGGACTATCTCGCCGCCTTTAAAGCCACCGCCAAGAGTTGCGGCTGTAAAAAGCATTTTAAGTATGAATACATACCAAGCACAGCTTGATAAAAAGCTGGAGGCTATGATAGGAGCACCAGCGCCAAGATAATCAGTTGTTCCGGTGATGTATCTTAATGCAATTACTAATATACCTGCAATAACTATCCTCACATAAGGATTTTCGATATATGTGGAATACAGCTTTGCAGATGTGTGAAGTATGTAGCAGAAGGCTATGCTTGTCAGCGCAAATAATATGGACATAATAATAAAGCGCACCGCTGTTGACAGGTTAAAGCTGCATAATTCACCGATTACAAAGGCTGTCGGTGCGATACCAAAAAGTCCGGCAATTCCCTGTGCGATAAGCGCTGATATAATGCAGGGAACAAGAGCGGCATAGTACATAACTCCGACACTTATGACCTCCATAGAGAATATGGCAGCCGATATTGGTGTTCCGAATAAAGCTGAGAAGCAGGCGCTCATTCCGCACATAATCATAATACGTGTGTCCTTGTCATCAAAGTGGAACAGCTTTGCAAAAAAGTTGCCGAGTGAACCGCCAACCTGCAGTGCAGCACCCTCACGTCCGGCAGAACCGCCGCACAGGTGTGTAAGCAGTGTTGAGATAATAATAAGCGGTGCAACCTTTACAGGAACCTCGGCATCTGACTGTATGGCAGTTATGACAAGGTTAGTACCGGTATTATTCGACTCATTCATAAGTCTGTACATAAAAACAATTATAAGACCGGCTGCAGGCAGTAAAAAAAGCGTAAAACTGTAGGTTGTTCTTATATTAGTCACGTATTGCAGGGCCTTATAAAAAAGCGCGCCAACAAGCCCGATGAAAGCGCCGGACAGGGTAGAGCATAACAGCCACTTAATAAGTGTTATAGCTGCCATACGTGCCCTCTGGAGCGTTTCAAGAGCTATATCAGGGTGTATATCTAATATGTCTATTAGTTTTTTCATTAGTCAAACCTCTTTTTGCTCATATTGCTGTTATGATACTGTGGGTCAGTTGTTACATCCTTTATAAAAAATTCGGGTGCAACATAGCTGTCAGCTTCCTCAACAGAGTCAAACTCAACCTCAGCTAATACAGTTCCGGCAAATACACCCTCAAATATATCAAGCTCAATGGTGTGTCCCGTATTGTCAGGTATTTCATATCTTTTCTTGGTGATTACATTACCATCAGCTTTCTGGATAAGATGTTCATAAGCCTCCCTGTTAAGTGGAAGATTATATTCTTCACGTACCATCATACCTTTTCCCTTATAAGTCAGGTAATATTCATCATTGTCACGCCTTACCCTTACCACAGGATTAGTTGACAGATAACCCTGTTCTATCTGGCGGCAGTGATATTCGCTTAGATTATCTGGAATGTGTGAAACCAGATACTTTCTTTCTATTTCCATAGTTAATCCTTTCTGCGCTTTAATAAAAAAGGCTGCCACCTAAGTGACAGCCGTAATGTTATCAGAAAAATCACTTTTTCTAAAATTACTTATTAACAGTATCCTTTAAAGCCTTACCAGCCTTGAACTTTGGAGCCTTAGAAGCAGGAATCTTAATTTCCTTACCTGTCTGAGGATTCTTACCTGTTCTGGCAGCTCTTTCAGCTACTTCAAATGTACCAAAACCAACTAACTGGATCTTATCACCATTCTGTAATGTTTCAGCAACTGTTTCAGTGAAAGCCTTTAAAGCCTTCTCAGCATCCTTCTTAGAAAGTTCAGCCTTCTCTGCGATTGCAGCAACTAACTCTGTCTTATTCATAATAAACTACATCCTCCTTAAATGAAATAAGTAATAATAAGTATAGATTATTTATACTCCATATGTGTACTTTTGTCAATAAAAACCGCTTAAGAATTGCCTTTTTTCGGCATTTTTCGTGTATTTACACTATAATAACAGGTGGTTTGAAAGCTCTGATGCGCATATTATGGTGTTTTATGATAAGTCGGTAAGTTCACCCCATTTGTCATATAACTCATCAAGTTCAGTGCTTAGAGCCTCTTTTTCAGTGTGTATTTCCATAAGCTTTGCAGTGTCGCTGCTTATGGAGGGGTCTGCATACATATTATCAAGTTCCTCTATGCGTTCCTCAACTTTGGCGATACGCTCCTCTGTACGCTTGAGTTCGTTTTTAATTTTTTTAAGCTGTGCCTGCTTAACCTTTTCCTCCTGCCAGCTTGTACGGGAATCGGCAGCCTTCTTTGCGTGCTCACCATCTGCTGTGCTGCTTTCAGGCTTTGCACTAAGTATATCCCGTTTTTCAAGATAATAATCATAATTACCTATATAATTAACAACAGATTTGTTAGAAAGTTCAATTATCCTTGTTGCGGCAGCATTGATAAAATAACGGTCATGTGATA
>FR886340.1:66254-153211 GCA_000436535.1 Eubacterium sp. CAG:252
ACGAAGAGCACAGTACCAGTGTAATTATTCAGCGCATTTTCAAGAATTTCCTTTGAAACAATATCAAGATGGTTGGTAGGCTCATCGAGTATAAGGAAGTTCGCGTTAGAGAGCATAAGCTTCGCAAGGGATACACGTCCACGCTCGCCACCGCTTAAGTCACGTATATACTTAAATACATCTTCGTTTGTAAATAAAAATGCGGCTAAAGTATTACGAATCTGGGTATTATTAAGGTCAGGATAAGAGTCTCTTATCTCATCAAATATGGTTTTGTCAGGGTCAAGAACGTGGTGTTCCTGATCGTAGTAGCCGATATTGACCTTGGCACCAAGATATATAGAACCGGAGTCCGGCTCTATTATTCCGTTTATGAGCTTAAGTATGGTAGTCTTGCCAGTTCCGTTATTACCGATAAGGGCAACGCGTTCACCACGCTTTATGTCAATGTCAATATTGTCAAAGAGTGTTACGCCGTCAAAGCTTTTGGAAAGTTCCCTGATAGTCAGAACATCATTACCGCTGACTACGTTAGGTTCAAGCTTTATATTCATTTTGTCGTTTAATTCCTGAGGTTTATCGACAAGTTCTATCTTATCAAGCATTTTTTCACGGCTTTCAGCCCTTTTAATCGATTTTTCACGGTTAAACTGCTTAAGCTTTGTTATAACCTCCTCCTGATGCTTTATCTCTCTTTGCTGGTTTAGGTATTCCTTAAGCTTCATATTTCTCAATATGGCTTTCTTAGAAGCGTAATCAGTATAATTGCCTGAAAATACAGTAGCCTCGCCGTTATCAAGCTCGATAATCTTAGTTACTATCTTATCAAGGAAATAACGGTCGTGGGCAACGATAAGCACAGCACCGTTATAGTTAAGAAGATAGTTTTCAAGCCAGCGTATTGACTCCATATCAAGATGGTTGGTAGGCTCATCAAGAAGGATAATATCAGGCTTTGCAAGAAGAAGCTTTCCGAGTGCAACTCTTGTCTTCTGACCGCCGGATAATGTGTTTACATTAAGTGAAAAATCAGCCTCCTTAAAACCAAGACCTTTAAGAACGCCGGTAATCTCACTTTTGTATGCATAACCGTTGTTCATCTCAAACTTATGGTTGAGGTCAGAATATTTTTTCATAAGAGCTTCAAGCTCATCATCTTTGGCAGTATTCATACGCTTTTCAATATCACGCAGCTCCTGTTCCATATCAAGTATGAACTGCTTAACAGACAATAATTCATCGTATATGGTGTTATCTGAGCCTAAGTTCTGCTGCTGGGCAAGATACCCCATAGTTTTATCTTTGGCTAGAGTGACAAGTCCTGTATCAGCAGGTTCAAGACCTGTGATTATCTTTAAAAGAGTAGACTTGCCGGCTCCGTTGATACCGATAATAGCGGCTTTTTCGTGGTCTTCAATATTAAAGGAACAGGACTTTATGATAACGTCTGTTCCGAATGATTTGCTTATATTATTGCAGGATAATATCATAAGTATATAAGAGTCCTTTCTATAAAAAGATATAATCATTGTGACTGCCTGAATTATAAAAATACAGCAATCGGGATAAATTAGTGGGGTAAAATAACATTTACACGCACACCATCTTATCATAATACTTGTTTTTTGGTAAAAATGCAAAGGTGAAAAAAGTCAATAAACAAATGTAATATATTTTGACTTATCAGCAACAGTAATGTATTATTTATAAGTTAAGCATAAATAAAAAGAGATATTATTAATAATGGAACGAAAATACGCGAAAGGCACAGGCAGGTAAGCGGTTCCATAAGAAGAAAAGAAATGAGGAAATGAATGAAATTTGAAGAATTAAACATTGACGAGAGAATATTAAGAGCTATTGAGGATATGGGTTTTGAGGAAACATCACCTATACAGACACAGGCAATTCCGGCAGTATGTGAGGGAATAGACGTAGTTGGACAGGCACAGACAGGTACAGGTAAGACAGCAGCCTACACTATCCCAATGCTTATGAAGATAAATCCACAGATTAAAAAGCCACAGGCAATCGTTTTATGCCCTACAAGAGAGCTTGCAGTGCAGGTGGCAGAGGAGATAAGAAAGCTCGCCAAGTATATGAGTGATATAAAGGTGCTTCCAGTGTATGGCGGTCAGGAGATAGTAAGACAGATTAAGTCTTTAAAGACCGGCGTACAGATTATCGTAGGTACACCGGGAAGAGTTATGGACCATATGAGAAGAAAGACAGTTAAGTTTGATAATATCAATATGGTTATTCTTGATGAGGCAGACGAAATGCTTGATATGGGCTTCAGGGAGGATATGGAAACTATTCTTACTGACACTCCACAGGACAGACAGACTGTTATGTTTTCAGCGACTATGCCAAAGGCTATTATGGATATAGCAAGAAACTTCCAGAAGGATGCAAAGGTTATAAAGGTTGTAAGAAAAGAGCTTACAGTATCTAATATTGAGCAGTTCTACTATGAAGTAAGACCTAAGAATAAGACAGAAGTTCTCTGCAGACTTATAGATATATATAATCCAAGACTTTCAGTTGTATTTTGTAACACTAAAAGACAGGTGGACGAGCTTATATCTGAGCTTAAGGGCAGAGGCTACTTTGCAGACGGAATACACGGAGATATGAAGCAGCAGCAGCGTGACAGGGTTATGGACGATTTCAGAAGTGGTAAAGTAGACATACTTATCGCTACAGATGTTGCCGCAAGAGGAATAGACGTAGATGATGTGGATATGGTATTTAACTATGATATTCCACAGGATGAGGAATACTATGTACACAGAATAGGACGTACAGGAAGAGCCGGAAGGTCAGGTATGGCACTTTCCTTCATAAGCGGAAAGGAAGTTTATAAGTTAAAGGATATTGAGCGTTACTGTAAGACTAAAATTCTTGCAAAGCCGGTTCCATCACTTGATGATGTAAAGAACACAAAGGTTGACAATATGTTTGAAAAGATTAAGCAGACTATCGAAGATGGTGGACTTACAGATATGGTTAATCTTGTTGAAGAGCATGTTAATCAGGAAGAATATACATCTATGGATATGGCAGCAGCTCTTCTTAAGATGCTCATCGGTGATACGCTTGAAAGAGAGGATGAAGTTGAGAACTTCCACTTTGATATAGATAAAGATGATTCAAGAATGGTAAGACTCTTTATTAATATAGGTAAAAAGGATAAGATAAAGCCATCTAATATCCTTGGTGCGATAGCAGGTGAGTCAGGTATGCCAGGAAAGCTTGTCGGTGCCATAGATATGATGGATAACTATACATTTGTTGATGTACCGGCAATCCACGCTGAGAAGGTGCTTAAGGCGATGAATGATAATGTCCAGATAAAGGGACGCCGTGTCAATATGGAGAAGGCTAACCAGACAAGAGGAAAGATCCACGGAAAGTCAAAGCACAAAAACAGAGATAAGTCTAAGAAAAACCGTGATTAATTAAAATGCGGGAAGGAGTGTTTCTATGAGAAAGCAGATTACACTTGAAAATATAAACCGTAAAGAGGTATTAAGATATCTTGGTTACAAAGGAATAGGTGCAGATGAAACTGTTGAGAGGCTCATAGATGAGTGCGAGGCGGAAGTTATTAAAGCAGCGGTTCCAAGATATACTTACAGAGTTGTTGATGTAAGGCAGACAGATGACGGCGTAGAGCTCGAAGGCACAGGACTGGTGCTCAAAGGTAACTCCATAAAGGAACACCTTACAGGCTGTGATAAGGCAGCGCTTATAGCAGTCACGTTATCTGATGGCATAGACAGGATGCTTCGTGTCCTGCAGGCATCTGACCTTGCAAAGGCTGTTGTGGCAGACAGTCTTGCAAGTGCCGGAATAGAGCAGGTATGCGATAAGCTTGAGCGCATAATAAAAGAAGAGCTGCCAGAGTACAACCAGACCTTCAGGTTTGGCATAGGCTATGGGGATCTGCCTCTGTCACAACAGGGCGATTTTCTAAAGGTGCTTAATGCACAAAGACTTGTAGGATTAACTGTAGGAAAGACTTATATGATGACACCGACTAAGTCAGTTACAGCGGTTATAGGACTTACAACAGGTGAAGTAAGTACCAAAAGAAAAGGATGTATGTCGTGCAATCTTAAGGGAACATGCAGATTCAGGGAATCAGGAGGACATTGCAATGGATAATAAGTTAAAGGAACTTTTAAAAAGGGATTATGTAATTCTTGATGGTGGTATGGGAACTATGCTTCAGGCAGCAGGCATGAAGATGGGTGAAACACCGGAAATGCTTAATATCACACAGCCAGAGCTTTTAATATCTATACACGAAAAGTATCTTAATGCTGGTTCAGATATTATATATGCCAACACATTTGGTGGAAACAGATATAAGCTTGAGGAGTGCGGACATTCAGTTGATGAGCTTGTAACAGCAGGTATTAAGAATGCAAGAACAGCATGTAACAATGTAAAGCCGGAGGCACTTGTAGCTCTTGATGTAGGCCCTATCGGACAGCTTTTAGAGCCAACAGGAACATTAAGCTTTGAGGAAGCTTATGAAATGTATGCCGAGATAGTAAAAGCAGGTGAAAAGGCTGGTGCAGACCTTGTTGTATTTGAAACAATGACTGACCTTTTAGATGTCAAGGCAGCAGTGCTTGCGGCAAAGGAAAACAGTTCACTTCCTATTATGACAACTATGACATTTGAGGAAAATATGCGTACATTTACAGGCTGCCAGATATCAGCCTTCGCACTTACTGTATCAGGACTTGGAGTTGAGGCAATAGGTGTCAACTGCTCACTTGGTCCAAAGGAGTTAGAGCCTGTTATAGAGGAGCTTACAAAGTGGACTAATCTTCCGGTCATAGTTAAGCCAAATGCAGGACTTCCTGACCCTGTTACTAACCTTTATAATGTTAATGCACAGCAGTTTGCAGAATTTATGAAGGACTTAAGAAAGTATGGAATAAAGGTATTCGGAGGCTGCTGCGGTACAACACCAGAGTTCATAAGTGAGCTTTCAGCTATGCTGAACAAAGAGGGCAATCCTAAGAAGGAGCCTGTTGTTATTCCATCGGCAGTGTGTTCGGCAACAAAGACAGTTGTAGTCGACCAGCCAAGAGTAGTAGGCGAGCGAATTAACCCGACAGGAAAGAAGATATTTAAGCAGGCACTTCTTGATAACGATATGGACTACATATTAGGACAGGCACTTGAACAGACAGGTGCAGGGGCGGATATACTTGATGTAAATGTAGGACTTCCGGGTATTGATGAAAGACAGATGATGATAGATACAGTTAAGTCATTACAGTCAGTTGTGGATGTACCTTTACAGCTTGACTCAACTATTCCAGAGGTTCTTGACTCAGCCTTAAGGATATATAACGGAAAGCCAATCGTGAATTCGGTCAATGGTGAGGAGGACTCACTTAATAACATTCTTCCTATAGTTAAGAAGTATGGAGCTGCTGTTATCGGTCTTGCACTTGACAAGGATGGTATTCCTAAGAAGGCAGAGGACAGAGTTGCCATAGCGAAAAAGATTATGGACAGGGCAGTTGCCATAGGAATACCTAAGGAGGATATATATATTGACTGTCTTACACTTACAGCTTCAGCAGAGCAGGAGGGGGTTATGGAAACACTCAATGCCCTGTATACAGTAAAGCATGAGCTTGGCTTAAGGACAGTACTCGGTGTATCGAATATATCCTTTGGACTTCCTAACAGAGTGCTTGTAAATCATATATTCCTTACTATGGCTATGCAGAACGGACTTGACCTTGCAATCATCAATCCTAACATATATGAGATGATGGGCGCAGTGAGGGCATACAAGCTGCTTGCCAATATAGATAAGAATTCCGTTGATTATATAAAGGCATATGCATCTATGCCAAATGTAAGCAAGATTAATCCTATGAATATGGGAACAGCTAATGCAGGTGCTGGAAATGCAGGAACAGTGGGTGCGCAGAGTACAGGCTCAGGCAGCAGCATTAATCTTAAGGATAAAAAGGGCAGCTATACCTGTGATGACTTATTCTATGCCGTGGAAAAGGGACTTAAAAATGAGGGCGCAGCCATAACAGAAGAACTTCTTTCAAGCATGGACTCTATGGAGATTGTAAATAATGCACTTATTCCGGCACTTGACAAGATAGGTGACGAATTTGAAAGGGGAACATTATTCCTTCCACAGCTTATTATGGCGGCTGGTGTTGCACAGGGAGCATTTGAAGTTATAAGAAATCATATGGTTATGAGCAACAATGCGCCGGTAAGCAAGGGAAAGATAGTAATAGCCACAGTTAAGGGTGATGTTCACGATATTGGAAAGAATATTGTAAAGGTACTTCTTGAAAACTACGGCTATGAGGTTATCGACCTTGGAAAGGACGTAGAGTATCAGGCAGTTGTAGATGCCATAAGAGAAAATGATGCAAAGCTTTGCGGACTTTCAGCACTTATGACAACTACACTTGTATCTATGAAAAAGACGATAGAGCTTATACACGAAAATAATCTTGACTGTAAGATTATGGTTGGCGGTGCGGTGCTTACGCCTGAGTACGCCAAAGAGATACACGCAGACTTTTATTCAAAGGATGCGAAAGAGTCGGTAGATATAGCAAAGAGAGTGCTTGGTTAAAACGCAGACTTTTAGTAAGATTAGTTGTGTTTTTTTACATTTTGACACACACGGATAATTGTTATATAATTAACAGAGCATTTTGCAGCCTGTTATGTGAAAAGTAAGGCGGCATATTTTAGACATATTTAAAATGTACAGAAACAGAGGATAGTTGGTTATGGAAGATAGTAAGAAAATATCGGCAGCAGTTATAAGAAGATTACCCAGATATTACAGATATCTCGGTGAGTTAATAGAAAGCGGTGTCCAGAGAATATCATCAAAGGATTTAAGTGCAAAGATGAAAGTCACAGCTTCACAGATACGTCAGGACCTTAACAACTTTGGCGGTTTTGGACAGCAGGGTTATGGCTATAATGTAAAGTATCTTTATGATGAAATAGGAAAGATATTAGGAATAGATAGAAAGCATAATATGATTATTATTGGTGCTGGTAATCTGGGAAGAGCCATAGTCAACTATGCGGACTTTGAGAAGAGAGGTTTTGTTGTCTGTGGTGTATTTGACAGCAATAAGGCTCTTGAGGGACAGGTTATCCGTGACAATATAAGTATTATGATGATGGACAATCTTGAGAACTTTATACAGGAGAATAACATAGAGATAGTAGCACTTACAATCCCTAAGGAAGCGGCAAGACAGATAGGAAAACGTGTTGCAGATGCCGGAATTAAGGCAATATGGAACTTTGCGCATACTGACCTTAATCTTCCTGATGATGTTATAGTTGAGAATGTCCATTTGTCAGAGAGTCTTATGAGGCTTTCATATACTATAGCTAATAAGGATTGATATCATTAAGGGGGATTGTCAATGTCTGAAATCACATATGATGCATTAAAAAATAAAGGAGTATTTACTAATATTCCTATTCTTACGCTGGATGAAAGATGGTACCGCCTTGTAAATGATAAGATTAAAACGGATGAGATAGCCTACTGGGAAAAGCAGGTTAATGAACTTTTAAAGAAGCAGGGCAGACTTAATACGGATATCAAGGATATTAAGAAACTAAAGAAACAGCTTATCAATGATGTTGTTGAGAATATGGAAAGCGATGATGACAGCAGGGCAAGGCAGAAGCTGATGAATCAGAACCAGAGACTTATACAGGAGTCAAAGGATAAGATAGCTAACTTGGAGGATGAGCTTATGGAGCTTCCAAGGGAGCTTGCAAGAGCTAATGAAAAGCTTCTTACAGAAACGCTTAAAGTATGTTATGGAAAGATGAACTCTAATACAGAGGACATAGAGGTGCTTACCAAGTGGATAGATGCCACAAGGGTAAAGCTTAAGAAAAACATTCTTATAAAGCAGGATAAGGAAACAAGCAATGAAAGTATGTATTCGCTTATCCACGATATTATAGGACCTGAGAACTGTAGTGCGGTTGACAGAATTAATGAAGGAATTGTTGATGAGGACGAATAAACGTCCGGTCTTTAATTTACAGTAATAAGGTTTATAACAGATTATGTTCTGGAGGGGCTTATGAAGTATATACTTGATGCAGCGCAGATGAAAGAAGTTGACAACTATTCTATAAGTACTGTGGGAATACCATCTGTAGTGCTTATGGAAAGGGCTGCCCTTTCGGTTACTTCCTATATAGCAGAAGAAGCACATATATCCACAGATAAGATGGTTTTATGCTTATGTGGAAGCGGAAACAACGGGGCAGATGGACTTGCAGTGGCAAGACAGTTATATCTTAAGGGATATAAGGTGGATGTTTTTTTATGTGAGGGAAAACATTCTACAGAAGAATACAGAATACAACTGAACATAATAAAGAATCTGGGCATACAATATATTAATGACCCGGATTTTTCTGCTTATGGGGTCATAGTTGATGCACTTTTTGGCAATGGATTATCAAGAAATCTTGAAGGAAAGTCGGTGAGTGTGGTTGAGGCGGTCAATAATGCGCATAATAATGGTGCATATGTGGCAGCAGTTGATATACCATCGGGTATAAGTGCAACAAGCGGCGCTGTTATGGGCTGTGCCGTTATGGCAGATGTTACAGTCACATTTGGATATATAAAGACAGGACAGTTATTATATCCGGGAGCGGGTTACTGTGGAGAACTTAGGGTAAGCGATATAGGTTTTGCGGTATATGATAAAATGTCACAAAAAAGATATATATATGAGCCAGAAGATATAAGGGCGAAGCTGCCGCACAGAAGGGCAGACAGCAATAAGGGAAGCTGCGGAAAGGCAATTGTTATCGCAGGTTCTAAGAAGTATGGCGGAGCTGCAGTTCTTTCCTCAAGGGCAGCCTACAGAACGGGAGCAGGGCTTGTCAAGCTTATAACACATATTGATAACAGGAATGTAGTACTTTCCAGCAATATGGAAACCCTGCTTTCTACTTATGGCGATGAAGATACGGATGTATCAGTTAAAGAGTCACTTGAATGGGCAGATGCAGTGTGTATAGGTCCGGGACTTTCACAGGATACACTTGCGGAAAGTCTTGTAAGGCAGGTGGCGGACGATGATACTGGTAAAAAGAAGCTTTTTGATGCGGATGCCCTTAATATAATAGCAAAGTGCGGCATAACATTAAATGGAGGACAGATTGTAGTGACACCTCATGTTGGTGAAATGTCAAGACTTACAGGAAAGAGCATAGCAGATATAAAAAGCAATATAATATCGGTCGCAGTGGATTATGCCAAAGAACACAAGTGTATATGTGTATTAAAGGATGCAAGAACTATTATTACGGATGGTGATGAGGTGTATATCAATGTATCCGGCAATGATGGTATGGCAACAGGCGGTTCAGGAGATGTCCTGTCCGGCATAATAACTTCGCTTATGGCACAGGGAATGGACTGCTTTGATGCGGCTAAGCTTGGAGTATATATACACGGACTTGCAGGAGATGAAGCGGCCAGAGCTGGAACAAGATATTCAATGGTTGCAGGGGATATAATTGGTAATATATCGAATGTGTTAAAAGAATATGATTAATAGCACTAACGTTTACCATTAAAAATATCTGTAAATTATTTATGCATACAGCAGATAAATGAATTTAATACTATAAATCAGCAAATACAGAATAATGCACAAAAATAATTCACTCATTTATAAATTTAATAATTAAAAATTTTAAGAATTCAGAATACGAAGAGATTACATCAAGTGAATAAACACGGGAAACCTGGCAATACTTTAACTATAATCGATTAAGTAAATGCTTTGGGAGTGTGATATAAGTGGTAATCAAACGTGGAGATATATTTTATGCAGATTTAAGACCAGTTGTTGGTTCAGAACAGGGCGGAATAAGGCCGGTTCTTATTATACAGAATGATACAGGCAATAAGCACAGTCCGACTGTCATATGTGCAGCGATTACATCAAAGATGAACAAGGCAAAGCTGCCAACACACGTTGAGATAGATTCGTGTCATTATGATATAGTCAAAGATTCGGTTATACTTCTTGAGCAGCTTCGCACCATAGATAAGAAGCGTCTTAAAGATAAAGTATGCCATCTTGATAACGACATAATAGGACAGGTGGATAAAGCACTTAGCGTAAGCCTTGAGATGAACCATAATTATTGACTGATACAGCCGGTATGTGATATTCTAATGGCAATATCTGTCAGATATTACAGACAGAGATATATAAGTTTATTAACAATATATAGCGAAAGGATTTATACGAATTATGAACGAGGGTCATCCCGCGGAAGGAAATGAAGGTTTGTTTTCCGGATTTTTTAAGAAGTTTGGAAGAGGAAAACGAGAAGAAGATGTAACAGAAGAGATTATGGATATGGTCAATGAAAGCCATGAACAGGGAGTTATAGCAGAGAATGAGGCCGAGATGATTGGCAACATATTCGAGTTTGCGGAAAAGCAGGCAGAAGATGTTATGACACACAGAAAGAATATTGTCGCACTTGATGCAGCACTTACGGTAAGCGAGGCATTTGACATAGTTATGGAGGAGAGCTTTTCAAGGTATCCTGTGTATGACGGCGACATAGATAATATAATTGGCATATTACATATCAGAGATCTTCTGAAGGTATACGTTAAGGAAGAGGATAGGAGTAAGAAGCTCTATCAGGTTAAAAATCAGGTTATGTTTGAGCCATTCTGCATACCGGAAACAAGAAGCGTAAGTGTTCTTTTTAAGGAAATGCAGTCTAAGAAAAATCATTTTGCAGTAGTTGTAGATGAGTATGGACAGACAACTGGTATTGTTACGATGGAGGACATTCTTGAGGAGATAGTTGGCAATATCTTAGATGAGTATGATGAAGAGGAAGTCCAGATAAGACAGCTTTCAGATGGAAAGTATGAGATGGATGGTCAGACACCGTTAGAGGATATTGAAGAAAAGCTTGGAATTGAGTTTAACTGTGAGGATATAGATACACTTAATGGATATATGATATATAAGCTTGGTAAAATTCCCGCTGAGAATGAGAAGTTTGAAACAGAGTGCGGTGGTTATACATTCAGGATATTATCTGTATCCGGCAAGATGATACAGAAGGTTCTTGTTGTAAAAAACGGGAACGCAGGGGATAAGGATAATGAAGCACATTAAAAGAATTGTTATGGTTCTTATATGGCTTATAATATGGCAGATTGCCAGTATGATGACAGGACTTGAGCTTTTGCTTGCAAGTCCTGTTGCTGTATTAAGAACTCTTATTGAAATGCTTGTATCAAAGGCGTTCTATATGACACTTTCACACAGCCTGTTAAACATAGGAAGCGGACTATTGGCAGGAATTATCATAGGTGTGGCAGTCGGCATAGGTTCAGGACGGTTTAACACATTTGCGCAGTTCGTGGAAATTCCGCTTCAGCTTATGAAGTCGCTTCCTGTTGCCGCATTTATAATACTTCTGCTTATGTGGTTTGGCTCTAGGAATGTATCGCGTATAATATCAGCTATGGTTGTCATACCAATGGTGACGGCAGGAGTTACGGATGGCATAAGAAACGCAGATACAGGTCTTGTCAATATGGCAAAGGTGTATAATATGAGCCGCTTAAACCGTTTCAGGTACATATATATGACAGGTGTGTATCCATATCTTGAAACGCAGCTTAAAATAGCACTTGGAATGTGCTTTAAGGCGGGAATATCGGCAGAGATAATAGGACTTGTGTCTGATACAATAGGAACAAGTATGTATTATGCCAAAATGTATCTGCTGTCAGCAGAGCTTTTTGCATGGAGTATTGTTGTGATAGCGGTGAGCTTCATTATTGAAAAGCTCATATTAAAGCTGCTTGGACTTATATATAAAGCTTTGCAGGGTAATCTGTAAATGTGTAATAATGACGTTTGGAAGAAGATAAAGATGAAAAGACTGGAACTTAAAAATATAAGAAAAAGCTATAACGGCAGGTGTGTGCTAGATAGTATTAGTGCAGTGTGCAGCTCTTCACAGCCAGTGTGTGTAAGAGGTGTGTCGGGAGCGGGAAAGACAACACTGCTTAATATTATAATGGGTCTTGTAAATGCGGATGAGGGAGAGCTTGTATACAATGATGAAATAAATAAACATGAAAAATGTAGTGGTAATAAAAATGATTACAGGCTCTCATCAGTATTTCAGGAATCAGCACTTGTCGGACACTTAAACCCTGTTATTAATGTATCAATGGTACTTAAGGAAAAGACAGATAAGAGTATTATAAGAAATGAACTCTGTAAGCTGGTTGATGAGGAATGTATTGATAAGCCATGTACACAGCTTAGCGGAGGAATGAAGAGGCGTGTTGAGATAGTCCGTGCGATGATGGCTGACTCAGATGTTGTTATTATGGATGAGCCATTTGCAGGGCTTGACGATAAAACCAAAGACACAGTTATACATTATATTATAAATAATATCAGAGAAAGAGTTCTTATAATATCGACTCATGACGATGAAGATGTAAAAAAGTTAAGTGCTAAGGTGCTTTTTATTGACAATAAGGTTGCTAATTGCTACAATAATGTGTGATTTTATATGATTATACAGAAGTTTATAAAAAAGGTCAGTATTTTTAACAGGACAGGCTTTTTTTATTGACATTTTGGATATTGTATATAATGTTTTGGAGGAAAGATATATGAGAAGAGCAGTATTTTCAATTCTAGTAGATAATTCATCAGGTGTTCTTAGCCGTGTGGCTGGATTATTCAGCCGTAGAGGTTATAATATAGACAGTCTTACTGTAGGAGAGACACTTGATCCTAAGTTATCTCGAATGACTATAACAGTAACTGGTGATGATGATGTCCTTGAACAGATTGAAAAACAGCTTGGCAAGCTTATAGATGTTAAGGAAATTGTAGAACTTCCACATGATGAGTCTGTATGCAGAGAGCTTGTTCTTATAAAGGTATTATGTACAAGGGAAGAAAGACAGCAGATAACAACTATGGCAGATATATACAGAGCAAATATAGTTGATGTTGCCAAGAACTCACTTATTATTTCGCTTACTGGTAGTCAGAGTAAGATTGATTCATTCATCGAATTACTTGATGGTTTTAAAATTACAGAACTCGCAAGAACTGGTATCACTGGTCTTGCAAGAGGCGCTGCAAGTTTAAAATAAATATTTTTTATTACTTTCGGAGGTATATTAAATGTCAGAGGCTAAGATTTATTATCAGTCAGATTGTAACTTATCATTACTTGATGGTAAGACAATTGCTATCATCGGTTACGGCAGTCAGGGACATGCACATGCATTAAACCTTAAGGATTCAGGTTGTCACGTAATCATTGGTCTTTATGAAGGATCAAAGTCATGGAAGAGAGCTGAGGAGCAGGGCTTTGAAGTATTCACAGCAGCAGAGGCAGCTAAGAAGGCTGATATTATTATGATTCTTATCAATGATGAGAAGCAGGCTAAGTTATATAAGGAAGATATCGAACCAAACCTTGAACCAGGTAACATGCTTATGTTCGCTCATGGTTTCAACATCCACTTTGGTTTAATCAAGGCTCCTAAGGGCGTTGATGTTACTATGATCGCTCCTAAGGCACCTGGACATACAGTACGTTCTGAATATCAGGCTGGCAAGGGAACTCCTTGTCTTGTAGCTGTAGAGCAGGATGAGACAGGTAAGGCTCTTGATATGGCACTTGCTTATGGTCTTGGTATCGGTGGTGCAAGAGCTGGTCTTCTTGAAACAACATTCAGAACAGAAACAGAAACAGACCTCTTCGGTGAGCAGGCAGTACTTTGCGGTGGTGTTTGTGCACTTATGCAGGCTGGTTTTGAAACACTCTGCGAAGCTGGTTATGACCCACGTAACGCTTACTTCGAGTGTATCCACGAGATGAAGCTTATCGTAGACCTTATCTATCAGTCAGGTTTCGCAGGAATGAGATACTCTATCTCTAACACAGCAGAATATGGTGATTACATAACAGGTCCTAAGATTATCACAGAGGATACAAAGAAGGCTATGAAGAAGATTCTTTCTGATATCCAGGATGGTACATTCGCTAAGGACTTCTTACTTGATATGAGCGAAGCTGGCGGACAGGTTCACTTCAAGGCTATGAGAAAGCTTGCATCAGAGCATCCATCAGAGAAGGTTGGTGCTGAGATTAGAAAGCTTTATAGCTGGAACAACGAAACAGACAAGCTTATCAACAACTAATCTGTAGTAATACGAATTAGGAGCAGATAAAGCTTTGGCTGTACAGTGTATAAAAATAAAAGGTTGTGGCACGTTCATTGTGTCACAACCTTTTTTGGTTTTTTGTCAAAATCAGAGATAAAATGCTTCTCCAATTTATCCAGCATTAAGTATTATAATTGTTACGGTAAGTGTTAATTATTGTCCTTATTAAATTCGTCTTTATTCTCATTATATTTCTTTTTATAAAGATTTCTTGTGCGGTAAGCCTGTCCACCTATGACAACGCCGATTATAAGTATAGCTGCAAGAGTTATGGCAAGCTGCTTTATATCCGGTGTCTGTGAAGTGTTGTCAGAGGAAGCTTCCTCATCTTCATCGTTATTATCAGAAGTAGTAGCTGCAAGTTGTGCTTCTTTTTCTTTCTCTGCCTGAATACGGGCTTCCTCTCTTTTAGCTTCACGCTCTGAGTGAAGAGTGGTTACATTTTCCATCATATCATTGCTGGTATCATAACCTACAGTTGTACGGTATAGTCCGAAGGCACGCATGTCAAAGTTACCCCAGTAGGTCTTTGCATAACCATTATCCATAACATTAAAGGAGTAGGAAATCTGTGATACATGCTTCTGAAATGCTGTTTTTAATACATCAACAGTTGTTCGTCCTCCAAACCTTTCAAGAGGTGAGTCAACATCAAGAGTGAGTGTGTTTTCATTATATAAATGGTAGTAAGTCTTTGGAACATCCCATGTGCCGTAAGTGGATGCTGAGTCACTGTTAAATGAAGCATCAGACGAATTATTAACAGCATCTGAAACAGCCTTTGCATATATACGGTGGTTGCCGTGTCCATATTCACCATTAAAATCCTGTGACACGCATACTAAAGGCCTGAAACGTCTTATGACGGATGTGGCATAAGATACGATATCGTCATAATCATACTGGGTGAGCGCGGTATCAAGGTCAAGTGAGTAAAGGTCCATAAAGTCACCTTTTACAGGATAATGTGTTATTCCACATTCCCACAGACCATCAAGTTCTTCGTGCTGTCTTACAGGTTCAGTAAGAAAGAAGTTACACATATATGCAACCTGAACATTAAGTCCCTGTTCGCCGCCATAGTTTGCCAGTACACCGCCAAGGAAAAGTATCTCATCATCTGCGTGTGTGGAAAATACGAGAATATCAGTATCATCATCACAAGGAGGCTGCCATACCTGGACAGATGATGGAAGAGTACCAGCGGAGTAGGCATATATATCAGAAACTTCACAGTCATATGAAGTCCTGATAGTTACAGATGTTGTTCCTTCATCAATAGGAATATAATCGTGAAGATAGCCGTAAGCTCCACACTGGATTATGTGGCTGTCATTGTTGTTGCTGTTATTATTATTGGAACTGTTGTTATCAGAATTGCCAGAGCTTTGTATACTTTCATAGCTCAAAGTATAATTTCCAGTTTCACTTCCCCACAGAATGTATACACCATACATGGGCTCATCTGATTTTATGGATATGCAGTCATCCTTAGATATTCCTGTGGTTGTGTCATAAGAGCCATCTGTAACTGCGGCAGTTATATCATCAGTGGATGAGCCACTGATGCTGTTTACAGTTATATCAATAGCAGTGGCATGCGTGTCAAGTGAAGTGGTTTCATAAGACGTATTAGTATTTTCATCTGCAAGAATCTGTGTAACAGTCATAGCTGGCATGTTAAAACATGATACAGTCATAGCGGTGAGTGCTATGGCTGATGATTGTAATACTTTATGTATATTCATATTTATCCTCATTTCTGTGCACATTTTAATGAAGCATATATAATAATCGATAGTTAGTAATAGGGTTAAAGTATGGTTCGATAAATATTTTAATGCAGCATTATTATAGTATACCGTATATTCGTGTAGGATACACAAGGATGCAAATGTAATGATACATATAAATAGTGCACATATGGTAATCTAACACATTATGATGTAAGTGTCAAAAAGATTGAAACTTTGACAGAATGGGTAATATATGTGTATTATATAATATCAGGGATAAGAGGAAAAAGGCACAGGTATGCCAGATAAGACTTTTTAACCTGCAAATAAATAAGAACAGAAAAATATAAGAACAGAATAAAAAAATGGAAATAAGATTAGGAATAAGAGATACAGACAGATTATGCAGGGCACAGACAGAGCTTGTGGCAAGCCAGATAAAAAAGGCGTGTCCTGAAGTTACATTTACAAGGCGTGAGCTTGCAGGATACATAGGTGGAAGCGAAGAGGATGAGCATTGGATTACAGATGTTGTAAATGCAATATCACAGGGAAGAATTGATATGGGTGTTGTCAGTATGAAGAAGCTTATGAAAGCTGAGTCTTCTGTTATATGGAACAGAGGAATAAATCTTACTGCAATAACCAGAAGAAGGGATGCAAGAACAGTACTTATAACGAAAAAACAAAAGACAAAAGGTGGTCTGTCACGGGGAAAAAGCCAGGCAAGAGAAACAGCTGTGTTATATACATCTTCAATGGATATTAAGGAACGTTGTCCTTATGTGTATGCAGACACAGAGTGTTTGTATGATAACAGTCTTGATGACTGCCTGATTAGACTACACAACGATGAGTGTGATGGTGTCATAACACAGGCAGATATATTGCGCCTTTATAAGTATAATCATATGAAGGACTATATATATGATTACATACCTACAAGTATATATGTTCCAGAAACAGGGGAGGCTATGTCAGCAGTTCTTACGTCAACTGACGCAGATATTATTGATATGGTAAGCCGTGTGTCAGATGAAAATGCAGTAAAGTGCATAAATATAGAAAGCGATACAATACAGAGGCTTAATGTGCGTGGATATATGCAGATGACAAGGGCTATGGCTTCTATTGAAGATGATGTGCTGAGGGTGGATGCATGTATATATAATCATGATAGGAGTCTTCACAGGAGTAATAGTGGTGATGTAAATAGTCCCAAAACGGTTATTACTAATCTGGTCTCTGATATTATATCAAAAATATAATAAATATAATCCAGAAGCTTTGACCTTACTGAAAAAGTATGATAATATAAAATGGTCTGTAATATCAGATTATAATGAAGAATAGAGGAATATGATATATGGAATTTAAAAAGATAGATGACAATAAGTTTCAATGTCTGCTTTTTGAGGAAGATTTAGAGGATAACAATATAACACTTGATGATTTTTTTAGAAATGATACAGATAAGATACATAGTCTTCTGGAGGTTGTTATGGAGGAGGCTTCCAAAAGCATAGATGTAGAGATGAACGGTGGAGTTATGTCACTTCAGCTTGCACCACAACCGGACCACTCTATATTACTTACAGTATCTTCTGGAAAGGATGACTTTGGCAATATGTTAAGACAGGTTGGAGAAAAGGCTGCAAGAGCATTTTCATCACAGCCGGATGACACAAAGGGTAATGTTATAAAGAATGCAAAAGGCGAGGCAAAGCCAGCAGAGTTTACTGCATTTGACAAGATAAAGGACATATTTGAGGAGATGAAGAATTCGGATAATGCAGGAAGCTCTATTAATCCGAATGACCTTTATAAGAACAATGGAAAGCATATAAGCAAGGTTGTGACAGTAGGCTTCGCTGTATACATATTTGAAAGCTTCGATGACTTTGAGGATATGTGTGCGGTATGCCCTAAGATATGGGGAGTGGCCAACAGCCTTTATAAGAAGAATGGAACATATTATCTTGTGCTTGAAAAGGGCAGATGTTCTAAGGACAGATATGTAACTATATGTAATGTTATAAGTGAATATGGCAGAATGGATTCAGATAAGGAAGCGAGAGTTCTGTGGGTTAAGGAGAACTGCGATGTAGTTATAGGAACTAATGCCATAGGAAAGTTAAAAAAGTATGCATAAGCATATATAATATAAGCGCAAAGAAAGGAAGATAAATATGAGATATCCGGATTTTCTTGTGCAGGGCGGTACAGTAGGCTTCGTTGCACCTTCGTTTGGGTGTGCAACGGAGCCTTATATTACAGGCTTTAAAAAGGCACAGGATAGGTTAAAAAATATGGGGCTTAATATAGAAAACGGTCCTAATGTATATGAGGCACAGGGCATAGGAATAAGCAATACACCACAGTTGTGTGGCAAAGAACTCACTGATATGTATGCCTCTGACAGCAATGATATTCTTATATCGTGCGGAGGTGGGGAGCTTATGTGTGAGATACTTGAGTATGTTGACTGGAATAAGGTAAAGGCGGCAAAGCCAAAGTGGTTTATGGGTTATTCTGATAACACTAACTTTACATTTCTTCTTAATACCATAGCGGACACAGCAAGCATATATGGTCCATGTGCAGCAGCATTTGGCGCAGATGCACTTCACAGCTCACATAAAGATGCGCTGGATGTTCTTATGGGAAAGAAGCTTACAGTGAGCGGCTATGATATGTGGGAGAAGGAGTCTTTAAAATGTGAAGATAATCCTACACCAGAATATAATCTCACAGAAAATAAGATTTTAAAATGCTTTGTTGGTGATAAAGAGTGTGTAACTCCTGTAGCTGATATGGATGAAAGTACAGGCATACATGTAAGCGGAAGAGTTGTCGGAGGCTGTATGGACTGCCTTGTTAATTTTCTTGGCACAGAGTTTGACTATGTTGATGAGTTTAATGAAAAATATAAGAATGACGGAATTATCTGGTTTCTGGAAAGCTGCGACCTCAATGTATTTGCAATAAGAAGAGCTATGTGGCAGATGGAAAAGGCTGGCTGGTTTAAGTATGTCAAAGCATTTGTCATAGGAAGACCTTATGTATTCGGTCAGGAAATGATTGGGCTTGACCAGTATGGCGCAGTACTTGGAATTGCAGGCAGACACAATGTTCCTGTCATTATGGATGCCGATATAGGACACCTTCCACCATCTATGCCGGTTATAAGTGGTGCATATGCGGATGTATCGGTGGAAAAGGGCAATATAACATTTAAGTATTCACTTGTATAGATGGTAATATATTACGGCAAATACAGCTGTAGTATGTGATGCCAGCTTGCAATATGTATAAATATACTGTAAAATAAATGAGATTAAGCATTAAATATATAAGTATGGTGTCAGTGCCAAAAAGTTGTCCGAGTCTGAAAGGCAATACTTTTAAACATAACACCATAAATATATACTTCGCGGATAAAGGAGGATTTATAATATAATGGGAATGACTATGACACAGAAAATTCTTGCAGCACATGCAGGTCTTTCTGAAGTTAAAGCAGGACAGTTGATTGAGGCAGACTTAGACCTTGTCCTTGGTAATGATATCACATCTCCAGTTGCTATCCATGAGATGGATAAGATGACTGTTAAGACAGTATTTGATAAGGATAAGATAGCACTTGTGCCAGACCATTTTGTTCCTAATAAGGATATTAAATCAGCAGAGCACTGTAAGTGTGTGAGGGAATTTGCAGCAAAGCATGATATTACTAATTACTTTGAAGTAGGCCAGATGGGTATTGAGCATGCACTTTTACCAGAGCAGGGACTTACAGTAGCAGGTGATGTTATCATAGGCGCTGATTCACATACATGTACATATGGAGCACTTGGAGCATTTTCTACAGGTGTTGGTTCTACAGATATGGCAGCAGGTATGGCAACAGGCAAGGCATGGTTTAAAGTACCTTCAGCTATCAAGTTTAATCTTACAGGAAAGTTAAATAAGTGGGTAAGTGGTAAGGATGTTATTCTTCACATTATTGGTATGATAGGTGTTGATGGAGCACTTTACAAGTCTATGGAATTCACAGGTCCGGGTGTATCAACACTTACTATGGATGACAGATTTACTATTGCCAATATGGCTATTGAAGCTGGTGGAAAGAATGGCATCTTCCCAGTTGATGACCTTGCAAGGGAATATATGAAGGAACATTCAAAGAGACCATTTGTAGAGTACACAGCAGATGATGATGCAGAGTATGAGAAGGTATATGATATAGACCTCTCTACAATCAAGTCAACAGTTGCATTCCCACATCTTCCAGAGAATACACACACAGTTGACTCTATAGATGATATAAAGATAGACCAGGTTGTTATCGGTTCTTGTACTAACGGACGTATTGACGACTTAAGATGTGCGGCTAAGATATTAGAAGGCAGAAAAGTAGCAAAGGGATTAAGAGTAATTGTTATTCCTGCTACTCAGAAGATATATATGCAGGCTATTGAAGAAGGTCTTGTACAGACATTTATAAAGGCTGGAGCAGTTGTCAGCACACCTACATGTGGTCCATGTCTTGGTGGTTATATGGGTATTCTTGCTGAGGGCGAGAGATGTGTATCAACAACTAACAGAAACTTTGTAGGACGTATGGGTCACGTTGATTCTGAGATTTATCTTGCAAGTCCTGCCGTTGCAGCAGCAAGTGCAGTTACAGGTAAGATTAGCCAGCCATCTGAGCTTGGATTATAATATCTGTCAGGACATTGCTGCGTTGAGGCAGTGCATGGACAGATAGTAGTTAATAATTATAATTGTGTATAAATGCACAGGAATCGAGGAGTATATGAAAGCAGAAGGAAGAGTTTTTAAGTTCGGCGATAATGTAGATACAGACGTTATCATTCCTGCAAGATATCTTAATTCTTCAGATCCAGCAGAGCTTGCTACTCACTGTATGGAGGATATCGATAAGGATTTCGTTAAAAATGTAAAAAAAGGCGACATTATTGTTGCTAACAAGAACTTTGGATGTGGTTCTTCAAGAGAGCATGCGCCTATAGCTATCAAGGCAGCAGGTGTAAGCTGTGTTATTGCAGAGACATTTGCAAGAATATTCTACAGGAATTCAATTAATATAGGTCTTCCTATTATTGAATGTCCAGAGGCTGCAAAGGCTATTAATGCCGGTGATGATGTGGCTATCGACTTTGACAGCGGTGTTATTACTGACAAGACAACAGGTCAGACATTCCAGGGTCAGGCGTTCCCTGAGTTTATGCAGAAGATTATTAAAGCTGAGGGACTTGTTAATTATATCAATAATAAATAATGTGGTCTGAAAATAAAAAGTATTGACGAACGGACGACATATAATAAGTGGGTGCCTGTAGTACTGACGGTATTCGATGCCAGAAGCTTCAATTGGATATTTCTAAGACTTTTCACAATTGAACTTCAAGTGCATCTCACACTGTCAGCACTGCAGGCACCCGCTTATTCTATGTCTGGGGTTGGCAGGGGAGTATTTTCTTTATTAGTAATTTATGAAAAATGTTGTATTTATGGCTTATGTATTATAATAGGCTTGACTGATTAAAGTTTCTTTATATAGTCCACCAATTTTCTTGATATTTTAACATTGTTATATGTGGCGGCGTATGTGATGTGGGATATGTCTTCGATGTAGTTTCTTGTGTAGGCTACAGGGAATACGGGCTCTAACATATCAGCAGCTTTGTTGTAGGCTATGGCAGCTTCGTATTCGGTGCTGTAGGTTCCTATTATAAAATCGCCATTGATGTGTATGCGGCTCTGGAACATTATACGTCCGTTTTTTTCAATATGGCTGACTCCGTTGTATTTGTTGATGACACATACATTTTCATAGCGGAAATCGTGTTCATCACCATTGCGGAAAATGTAGTCTTTTCCCTTGACGGAGTGGTTTCGTATGCCAAATCTTGCAAGTATGCTTGTCTGCATACCATAATCGTTGACGAAGTAGTATCCACCACGGCACATAATAGTGTGATGGGAATAATAAAAAAGGTCATCTGTTGAGAAGATAAGAGTAGTTTCCGGTGTAAGAAAATATAAGAATAACTTATCGCAAAGGTATATAGGAGTTTTTATGTATATGCCATTGTCGCGGAAGTTGATAAGACTTATAAACTTGGCATATGGAAAAGGTACAGGATAATCCTTAAGCAGTTCATAGGATGTTGTGTGAAGATCGGCATCAATATAATATATATCGGGCTTTGATATTATATCGCAGGCTGTGATGTATGCCATAGAAGCAAGTTCCTCACTGTCATAGCTGCCTATGCTTATATGCTTATTTTTATATGTTATAGAAACTCTGTAATATACAGAACCATCCTTTTTAGTTGCGTTATAAACTCCTGTAGTCAATATTGTAATCTCCTTTTTATGGGTACCTATCAGGTTGTGAATGACTTAAGTAATCGTACAGAGCCAGTCTCGAAAAAGCTACGCATTTTCTCGATGAGGCGTATCCGCCATATAAAATCTGCTAAATACCCATAAAAATGCAAGCATTTTTATGGGTATCTATCAGATTTTGCATGGCTCTGAACGATAACACATTATAAGATAAAATTAGCAATAATTCAATATACCTATTGTTTTTCATATCATTCCTGTTGTATAATGTTTTCTGTTTAAAGTATTTTTAGCAGGAATTCGGTTTACGATGTTTTTGCTGCCGGATTTGCCAGATGTTTTCTGGTATATACATATACATTTATTTTATATGTATACAGGTGGTGTATACAATCGGACGGGGTTCACTCCAATAAATAAAAAGGTGGAATAAGATATGAGTTTATTTTACAGAAGTACAAGGGATGATAGTGTAAGAGTAACAGCTTCACAGGCTATATTAAAGGGACTTGCTCCAGATGGTGGATTATTTGTACCTGAATCAATTCCTTCATTAGATAAGAGCTTAGAAGAACTTTCAAAGATGTCTTATAAGGAAGTTGCTTACGAGGTTATGAAGCTTATGCTTGATGACTTCACAGAAGAAGAATTAAAGAACTGTATCGATAAGGCTTATGATTCTAAGTTTGATACTGAGGAGATTGCACCATTAGTTAAGGCAGAGGGTGCATATTTCTTAGAGTTATTCCATGGCGCAACTATTGCGTTTAAAGATATGGCTTTATCTATATTACCACACTTACTTACAACATCAGCTAAGAAGAATGATGTTAAAAATGAAATAGTAATACTTACAGCAACATCAGGAGATACAGGTAAAGCTGCTCTTGCAGGTTTTGCAGATGTTCCGGGAACAAGAATTGTTGTATTCTATCCTAAGAACGGTGTAAGTCCTATTCAGGAGAAGCAGATGGTTACACAGAAGGGCGCTAACACTCACGTAATCGGAATTAAAGGTAACTTCGATGATGCACAGACAGGTGTTAAGAATATATTTGGCAATAAGGAACTTGAAAAGGTTATGAATGATGCCGGCTTCCAGTTCTCATCAGCTAACTCAATCAATATAGGCCGTCTTGTGCCACAGATTGTATATTATGTATATGCATACGCAAGACTTCTTGCCAATGGTGAGATAAAGGAAGGCGAGAAGATTAATGCTGTAGTTCCTACTGGTAACTTTGGAAATATTCTTGCTGCATTTTATGCTAAGAATATGGGACTTCCTATTAATAAGCTTATATGTGCTTCTAATGAGAATAAAGTATTATACGATTTCTTTACAACAGGTGAATATGACAGAAACAGAGATTTTGTTCTTACAACATCACCATCTATGGATATTCTTATTTCAAGCAACCTTGAAAGACTTATCTATAGAATAGCAGGCAACAGCGCTAAGAAGAACAGTGAACTTATGGCTTCACTTAAAGAAACAGGCAAGTATGAGATTACAGAGGATATGAAGGCACAGCTTTCAGACTTCTATGGCAACTATGCTACAGAGGCAGAAGATGCTGCTACTATAAAGGAACTTTATGAAACATGCGGATACGTTATAGATACTCACACAGCAGTAGCTGCAGCTGTTTACAACAAGTATAAAGCAGATACTAAGGATGATACTAAGACAGTCATAGCATCAACAGCAAGCCCATATAAGTTCACAAGAAGTGTAATGGAGGCTATTGACCCTAAGTATGCTTCTATGGGTGACTTTGAACTTGTTGACAAGTTAAGCGAACTTGCAAAGGTAAAGGTTCCTAATGCTATTGAAGAAATCAGAACAGCTCCAGTACTTCACAATACAGTATGCGAAGTAAGTGAGATGACAAATGAAGTTAAGAAGTTTCTTGGTATCTGATTAGCATAACTGAAAATGCTGCAGTTACGAAGATAACATTATCTTTCCGGTCGGTTTAGCAGATAAAGTAGTGTAAAAGTATTTATTTATGTGCAGGCTTGATAAGGAATAATGGGTTCTGGATTTTACCAGAGGATAAGGATTAGAGCAGAATAATTATGATAGAATAGATAAGAAAAAGGGTCTGGCAGTAAATTGCCAGACCTTTTTAGTTAGATAATAGAGAATAGTTTAGTATATAATAAATAGTTAAGATATAAAGAAACTATATATTTTAATGCAAAACTATAACAATCTGATAGCTTATGAATGAGCATAGCGTGATTGCTAATTAACAGGAAGGTTCTTTGTCAAGGGTGGGGGAAGGATTAGAACCAACAGGAATAGTCAAATAACACAGTAAGATTAATGCGAATATAGTTCATTAATAAAGTTTATAATTTATTTATAGAAAAAATCAAATTAGTTGTTGACATACCACTTGCAAAGTGATACCTTAATTATGTTGATATTAGCACTCCAGATAAATGAGTGCTAACAACAAAAAAAGGAGGTTATGTCATGGCACTTGATGAACAGCTTGATGAGCGTAAAGTAAAGATACTTAAGGCAGTCATTAAGAATTATCTGGAAACTGGCGAACCGGTAGGTTCAAGAACAATCTCTAAGTTTACAGACATGAAGCTTAGCTCAGCTACTATCAGGAATGAGATGGCAGACCTTGAAGAACTTGGATATATAGTACAGCCACATACTTCAGCAGGTAGAATACCTACAGATAAAGGTTACCGTTTCTATGTTGATGATATGATGTCAGAAAAGGAAAAGAATATCACAGACAGGGAAACTGAGGTGGCATCAAGGGAAAGTGAGATGGCTTCTAAGGAGGCAGAGCTTTCAACCATGAAGGATGCTCTTGGTGAAAAGGTTGAGAGAGTTGAAGAGTTACTTCAGAATGTTGCCAAGGTGTTAGCCAAGGATACGAATTATGCGACTATGGTAACATCGCCTAAGGTAACAGGCAACAAGTTAAAGTTCGTACAGCTGTCACAGCTTGAGTCTGATAAGATATTAGCTGTAATAGTCATGGAGGGTAACCTTATAAGAAATAAGGTTATAACAGTTAGTGAGGATCTGTCGCAGGAGAATCTGTTAAAGCTTAACATTCTTCTTAACACAACACTTACAGGACTTACCCTTGAGCAGATGAACTTAAGTATTGTTTCCAAGATGGAGAATCAGGCAGGTGAACATATTAAACTTGTCAAAGAGGTTCTTGATGCAATAGTAGAAACCATAAACAGTGCAGATGATCTTAAGATATACACAAGTGGTGCTACTAATATATTTAAGTATCCAGAACTTAGTGATTCAACTAAAGCAAGTGAGCTTATATATGCCCTGGAAGAAAAACAGAGCTTATCAGACCTGGTGGTTGATGATGATGCAGCAGGTCAGGAAAGCGATGGCAGTTCTAACCATGGGATTCAGGTATATATAGGAAATGAAACACCGGTTGAGTCCATGAAAGACTGCAGCGTTGTCACAGCAACATATGAGCTGCAGGATGGCATGAAAGGAACAATCGGAATCATCGGACCTAAGCGTATGGATTATGAAAAGGTTGTAGAAACCTTGAAGAATATGAGAACGCAGTTAGATGATGTATTCAAGAAATCATAGAAAGGTGAGGAGTTAAGTGTCTAAGAAGGAAAAAAACATGAATAATGTTGAAGAAAAAGATATAAAGAAAGCAGACAATGAAGCAGCTGATACAACAACAGATGCCAATGCTGCTAACACAGATAATAAAGACGCTGATACTGTAGAAACTCAGGGCTCATCCGACGCAGATGTGAAGGAGGACGGACAGTCTTTCAACGCAAGTGATGCGAAGGGAGCGGAGGAAACAGTTGATATAAATAATAATAAAAAGGACCAGAAGGACGCTGTTATAGAAGATCTGAATGACAGATTAAAGCGTCAGATGGCTGAGTTTGACAACTACAGAAAGCGTACTGACAAAGAAAAGTCAGCAATGTTTGAGATGGGAGCATCGGATGTTATAAAGAAGTTACTTCCGATAGTTGATAATTTTGAACGAGGCTTTAAGTCAGTAACAGAGGAAGAGTTACAGACACCATTTGCCAAAGGCATGGATATGGTTTATAAGCAGACTATGAAAATGCTTGAAGACTTACAGGTTAAGCCGATAGAGGCACTTGGTTCTGAGTTTAACCCGGATTTCCATAATGCAGTAATGCATGTGGAGGATGATTCACAGGGTGAGAATATCATCGTGGAAGAGTTCGAGAAGGGTTACACATATAGAGATGTGGTTATCCGCCACAGCATGGTAAAGGTTGCTAACTAACAGGCATGGCAGAGGTTTTATATATAAGCATGGCTGAAACGATACATCAGAATATGTAGTTGATGTGTATAAGGTTTGAGCTTTTACCATAAACAAGATATGTAATAGTTATTATGAAGTCAGCTGTTAATCTGGTTTGACAGAAAGACTTACAAATAACACATACATTTAATATTTTGACAGTGTGCTGTATAAGGCACAGAAAGGAAGATAATTATGGGCAAGATTATTGGTATAGATTTAGGTACAACAAATTCATGCGTAGCTGTTATGGAAGGTGGTAAGCCAGTTGTTATTACAAACACAGAGGGTATCAGAACAACTCCATCAGTAGTCGCATTTACAAAGAACGGAGAAAGATTAGTAGGTGACCCTGCTAAGCGTCAGGCAGTTACTAATGCTGACAAGACAATCTCTTCAATTAAGAGACATATGGGTACAGATTATAAAGTAGATATTGATGGCAAGAAGTATACACCACAGGAAATCTCAGCTATGATTCTTCAGAAGTTAAAGGCTGATGCTGAGAGCTATCTTGGTGAAACAGTTTCAGAAGCTGTTATCACAGTTCCAGCTTACTTCAACGATGCACAGAGACAGGCTACTAAGGATGCAGGTAAGATTGCAGGTCTTGATGTTAAGAGAATTATCAACGAGCCTACAGCAGCTGCTTTAGCTTATGGTCTTGATAATGAACATGAGCAGAAGATTATGGTATACGACCTTGGTGGTGGTACATTCGATGTATCTATCATTGAAATCGGTGACGGTGTAATCGAAGTTCTTGCTACAGCTGGTAACAACAGACTTGGTGGTGATGACTTTGATAATGCTATTACACAGTATATGTTAGAGGACTTCAAGGCTAAGGAAGGCATAGATCTTTCTAAGGATACAATGGCACTCCAGAGATTAAAGGTTGCTGCTGAACAGGCTAAGAAGGAATTATCAAGTGCTATGCAGACAAATATCAACCTTCCATATATCACAGCAACAGCTGAGGGTCCAAAGCATTTTGATATGACACTTACAAGAGCTAAGTTTGATGAACTTACACATGACTTAGTAGAAAAGACAGCTGAACCAGTTAAGAATGCACTTTCAGATGCAGGTCTTACAGCTTCAGAACTTTCAAAGGTATTATTAGTTGGTGGTTCTACAAGAATCCCAGCTGTACAGGATAAAGTAAAGCAGTTAACAGGTCATGAGCCTAACAAGTCACTTAACCCAGATGAATGTGTTGCTATAGGTGCTTCTATCCAGGGTGGTAAGCTTGCTGGCGATGCTGGTGCTGGCGATATTCTTCTTCTTGATGTAACACCACTTTCACTTTCTATTGAAACTATGGGTGGTATTGCTACAAGACTTATCGAGAGAAATACAACTATTCCTACAAAGAAGAGTCAGATATTCTCTACAGCTGCTGATAACCAGACAGCCGTTGATATCAACGTAGTACAGGGCGAAAGACAGTTTGCCAAGGATAACAAGTCACTTGGACAGTTCAGACTTGATGGTATACCTCCAGCAAGAAGAGGTGTTCCTCAGATTGAAGTTACATTCGATATCGATGCAAATGGTATCGTTAATGTATCAGCTAAGGATCTTGGTACAGGTAAGGAACAGCACATCACAATAACAGCTGGTTCTAACATGTCTGATGAAGATATCGATAAGGCTGTTAAGGAAGCTGCTGAGTTTGAAGCTCAGGATAAGAAGCGTAAGGAAGCTATCGAAGTTCGTAACGAAGCTGACTCTATGGTATTCCAGACACAGAAGGCTCTTGATGAAGCAGGTGATAAGCTTGATGCTAACGATAAGGCAAATGTTGAGGCAGACCTTAACGCACTTAAGTCACTTGTTGAATCAACAGATGCTGAGAATATGACAGATGCCCAGGTTGATGAAATCAAGGCAGCTAAGGAAAAGCTTATGACATCAGCACAGAACCTTTTTGCTAAGATGTATGAAGCTACTCAGGGTGCAGGTGCAGCAGGCGCAGGTCCTGATATGGGAGCAGGTGCAGGTTCTGATGCAGGTGCACAGGGCGGCAGCACACCTTATGGCGATGATGTTGTAGATGGTGACTATAAGGAAGTATAATTAAGTGATATATGATTGAATCTATAATTTGTTATGCATTATAGATGAAATCAGAAAGGAAGTCAGGTCTCTATAAGGGGACCTGACTCCTTTCGGGTATAGAAAGGCGGAACCTATATGGCAGAAAAAAGAGATTATTATGAAGTCCTTGGAGTATCTAAGGATGCAGATGATGCAGCCATCAAGAAAGCATATAGACAGTTAGCTAAAAAGTATCATCCTGATATGAATCCTGGTGATAAGGAAGCAGAAGCAAAGTTTAAGGAAGCATCAGAAGCTTACGCTGTACTTAGTGACCCGGATAAGAGAAGACAGTACGACCAGTTTGGTCATGCAGCCTTTGATGGTGGCGCAGGAGGTGCTGGCGGAGCTGGTGGCTTTGGTGGCTTTGACTTTGGCGATATGGGAGATATATTTGGAGATATCTTTGGCGGAATGTTTGGCGGCGGTGGAAGCCGTGGACGTAACAGCAACGGACCAAGACGAGGCGCTGACTTAAGAGTAAATGTCAGAATCACATTTGCAGAATCTGTAACAGGAACTAAGAAGAAGATAGATGTAACACTTAAGGATGAGTGTACAAAGTGCCACGGAACAGGTGCAAAGCCGGGTACAAGTCCAGAAACATGTAAGAAGTGTGGCGGACGTGGCCAGGTAACTATGACACAGCAGTCATTCCTTGGCATGATGCAGAGCGTACAGCCTTGTCCAGACTGTCACGGAACAGGAAAGATAATCAAGGAAAAATGTCCAGACTGTTATGGTACAGGATATATAAGCAGCAAGAAGACTATCGAAGTTAATATACCGGCTGGTATAGATAACGGTCAGTGTGTACGAATACAGGGTAAAGGTGAGCCGGGAACTAATGGCGGACCAAGAGGCGACCTTCTTGTAGCTGTTATGATATCCGCTGACCCAGCATTTGAAAGAGATGGATATAATATATTCTCAGATGTTGTTATAGATTATCCTACAGCCGTACTTGGTGGAGAAGTGAAGGTTAAGACTGTAGATGGTGAGGTACTGTATGAGGTTAAGCCGGGTACAGCCTCAGGCACAAGAGTAAGATTACGTGGTAAAGGTATGCCTACACTTAGAAATAAGGATACAAGAGGCGATCATTATATCACACTTATAGTTGATATACCTACTAAGCTTACAGCAGCGCAGAAAGAGGCACTTGTTGAGTACGAAAAAACTCTTACAGGTGAAGAACATAAGCGTCCTAAGAGAAAGGGACTTTTCAAGTAAATATTGTATGTTTGTGTTAATGTCCAGATGTCATATCGAAAATACGCAGTGGCTTTGAATAATAACACGTTTTAAGAAAAATACAAGCGAAATATATCATTTCGTTGTGGTTTTAAAAGAAGTGTGATATAATTAATGTACTGAGAAGTATCAGTCGAATAATTAAAGAAAGGGGCTATTATTATAATGAGTAATATAGCAGATAAGTTTGAAGAACTTGGAGTAATTCCAGTAGTAGTATTGAATGATTCAAAGGATGCACTTCCTTTAGCAAAGGCTTTAGTAGAAGGTGGACTTCCTTGTGCAGAGGTTACATTCCGTACAGCAGCAGCTGAGGAATCTATCCGTCTTATGCATGAAGCATATCCAGATATGGTACTTGCAGCAGGTACAGTACTTACAACAGAGCAGGTTGACAGAGCTGTTGCAGCAGGTGCATCAGTTATCGTAAGCCCAGGCTTTGATCCAGAAATCGTAGATTACTGTATCTCTAAGAACATTCCTGTTATGCCAGGTATCGTAACTCCTTCAGAACTTGCTCAGGCAGTTAAGAGAGGACTTACAAGAGTTAAGTTCTTCCCAGCTACAGCAGCAGGCGGAATCAAGATGATCAAGGCTATGTGTGCAGCTTATACTAACGTAAGAATCATGCCTACAGGTGGTATTAACACAGCTAACCTTGAAGAATTCTTATCATGCGATAAGATCTTCTGCTGTGGTGGTTCTTGGATGGTTAAGGGCGACTTAGTTAAGGCTGGAGAATTCGATAAGATTAAGGAAATGACAGCAGAAGCAGTTGCTTTAGTTAAGGAAATCCGTTCTAAGTAATTAGTTCAGGCTACATAATTCAGATTATCGCTAAGATGACAATTGAATAGTGTTATTTTAAGAGGACTTCATGTATCTGTTTGGGCAGGTATGTGGAGTCCTTTTTGTATGAGATGTTTTCATTCACACATTATTAAGATTTTTTCCTTAGTTTCAACTCAAAAATGGAATTATAATGCATAATATACCTTTTAACGTACAACTTATACCCTTTTCAACACAGAATTATAAAATACCTGTATAGTATAAGTATGTTGTAGGACAATGATTATGAAAATACATAAATTATTAATGATAGTATATTCATATATGTGATTAGTGTTTATGCATATAAAAGATACATGAAAAAGATGCACAGGAATGGAGATTATTATACACAATGGGGGATGACGATGAGAGGGATAGTTGTGTTTCTTAAATACCAGTATAGGAATAAAGCGTTGCTATGGATTATGATAATGGCATTAGTTTCATTCGCATTTACGTATGAGAATATAAGAGTGTTCAGAGCAGCATCGGTAACGGGATTATGTGCTAAGGATATGTTGTTGATAAGTTGGCCTGTCTCAACAATGTTATATATAGGTATAAGTGTTATTAAAACAATGATACTTACTTACATAGATAACAAGCCTAATATACTGATAAGATATAATTCCAAGAAAAGAATATTCATATACCAATGTGCATCTGCACTGATAGTAGCACTGGCAGATGCCGTTATCATGTATGTTGTAAGTATAATATCAGCTTATATACTGCTTGGCGTATATGATAACTGGTCAGAATGGGGAAGCATGTTCTATATAAGGGCGATGAGAAGAAAACTGCCATTGGATATAGGCATAAGTGATATATGTATATACTTCAATATGATAATAAGAAGAGCATTGATGATATGGCTTGTATCTATTATTGGTCTGTTAAGTGAGATGCGGTTAGGAAAGTTAAGGTCAGTTATAATAGTGGTTATATTGATATGTGCATATAGCTGTTATAGCCGATATGGAGTTATGTGGCTGGAGCTGGAAGTTATGCAGATGTATTACATGAGCAAGGTTATCGTCAAGACACTGATACTGTTGGCAGTATGTATGACATTAGTTATATCCGGTGCGATTCTTTCTAAGAAGAGGCAATATTATAAATGATTTACCAGATATACCTTTTAGAGTGCATAATATACCTTGTTGAACACAAGAGGCAATAAAAAGTGTAGTATATAGGTGTGCAGGATATTAAACACAATGAATGTAAGGCTGCAATATGGTGCAGCAGCTGGGGAAAGATATAGATATAAGTGTTGGAAAAGGAGTGTGAGTGAATAACATTATGAAGAAACTTTTAAAAATAGAATTAGAACGTGCACTGAAAAATAAGTGGTTTTACATATGCCTTCTTATAGGATTTGCGATTGTAGCGAAGGATATATACTCTGTTGCTTACAATACAAGAAAATATTATTATTTATATGTTAATGATACTGTTTATCAGTTTCCAGGAATTTATTGTAAATGGATGGTGACTAATTGCAGTTCCATGTATAAGATGTTACATCTTATATTCCCACTTCTGATAAGTGTGCCATATTCATATACTATATATTCTGATATTAAAGGATGCTATGTTGGAAACATCATAAGCAGGACAGATAAGAAATTATACTATGGAAGCAAGCTGATAACACAGTTTATAACAGGATTTCTGGTTGTTTTTATCATACTTGCAACGTCGTTTATAGCAACAGCAGCGTTTCTTCCATTAGAACATCCTACTATAGCCTCTTTTACATACGGTGTTCATCAAGATGTCGGATTGGGAAGATTATTTTATATGAAACCATTTTTAAGTGCCTGTTTATATATAATACTTGAAGCTTTGGTATTCGGTGTAATAGGCTGCATAAGTTTTGTATTTGCATACATTCTGACGAATGGAATAATAGTTATGCTCTCACCTTTTATTATATATTATGCAGAGTTTGTTATAGGCAGTGCATTGAACAGACCATATATGGAGGCAATGTCACGTATAGGTCTGCTTAAGAGTAATTATATAGTGCCTTTATGTATGGAACTGGCTGTTCTTGTGATAATCATAGGTGTCTCTTATATAGCAAGGGTTAATAAGAAGGATACGTTTTAGGTGCATTTAGTATGGGGTATGAGAATATTATGAAGAAATATTGGAAGAGAATAATAATCGTTATAATTGTGATGATATATATAGCGATGCTTGTGAGTGCGGTTATAGTGAATATTAAATACCGTAAATATGTAAGTGTGACAGAGCTTGGAATGTCGGAAACATATGATTATGAAAATGCAGGTTTTTCAGCGCGGATAGATTCTTATAAATGTGTTACACCTGAAGAACTGGTCAGCATGTATCCTTATACAGAAGACAGTCTGGAAGATATAGATAATATAGAAAATATAATTCTTATATATGCGGATATTAATATATATGATTATGAACTATATAAGGTAAGTAACAGAAAAGGCGAATGGACAGTATTCTGGTCAATAGAATCAGACAATGGATGGCGTAACAATACAAGACTTCAGCTGTACAGAAGCTTTCATCAAAGCCTGCAGGAAGGAGAACATCAGTATATATTTCCATATGTTATAAACAAAGGAGCTGCTGCTAATAAAAAGAAAACACCACAGGAATGGAAATATAAGCTGCAGATTAATAAGACACCAGTAGTTTATGTTAATCTGGGATAAAAGAGGTAACGTGTATGAATATGAAGAACAGAATAAAAGGCTATATAATATCAGCAATACTTATATTGCTGTTTATATCTACAGCTGTTATGGGGTATAAAAAAGGTTATCTGAATGATGTGTTCAGAAAAGATACACAGAATATAATATCTAAAGGTAGCACGGAAAAGACAACAGTTAAGACAGAACCTGTATATAAAGATGAAGTTGTATTATTAAATAAAGGTGATTCATACATACTGGAATATGATTCAGAAAAGATAACTGGCAAATCAGCACCAACATTGGATTTCAAGTACAATATAGAATACGTAGACAGCTATATTACAAGGGAGCTTCCATCGGGTATGAGTATTGATTATTATAAACAGGAGGAGAAGACAGAACTGGATTCGGATAATAACTTCACAAGTGGATATCATTATGTAGTTGTTGAAATCAATATGACTAATATGCTGCAAAAGACTTGTAATCTGACACCTCAAAGTATGAGGATAGGTAATTTTATTGATAATGTTTATAAAACTGTAGGGGAACCAAGAGGGATAATATCTGAAAGTATGTCTGATAAAGGGGTAATAAGAATGGAATATCAGCAGGAAAATAATATTAAATTATGTTATGTAGCAGCTGATGAGTATATAAATGACAATCTTGTGGTTAAGTGTGAAATTGAAGACCGTAATAAGTATAAGGGAGAAGTTCCATATCTGGTAATCGGTAGTGAAGAATGAGATTGTGGAGTATATGTTAAGAGGGCAGATGGATGGATATTAAGAGATTCGTAACAAGTGATATAAGAAGGGCTGTAATACATAACAAGTACCGCATACTTCTGTGTGCAGGAATAATATCAGCACTTATGATAACGTTCTATACTTATGCTGCTGTTAATCCTTCCATAAAGGATGCAGGACTTGTTGTGTCTTTCTATGATTATATACTATATATGATAAGGGGAAGTGTGAGGGTTACTACCCAGAACATTAACAAGCTGGAGATTCCGTATGTATGGATATCACTGTGTATAATGAATGGTATTATGGTGCTGGATTATATGTATAATGACTGCAGGGGTATAGGCAGGAATGTTCTTGTATACAGTAATAAGAAAAGTGTATGGTGGCTGAGTAAGTGTGTTACAACAGCTGTATCGGTGAGTATAGTATATATTCTTATATATCTTTCAGCCATGATTTTTGCTATAATAGGCAAAGGTGGAATGTCAGGTATCCATACAGAAGTATTCAGGATTCTGTATCCTAAGGATACAGCACTTATGACATCAGATATGGTAAATGGCATGTCAGTCAGCCTGCTCGTATATGTGGTGTTATTTCCATGGATAATATCTGTTAGTATAGGGCTGTTCCAGTTGACATTGTGTCTGTATACAGGACCGGTATTAAGCTTTGTTATAATCATAATGATGGAGGGACTATCAGTATTTTCTAATAATATTCTTCTGCCCGGTAACTGGTTAATGGCTGAGCGCAGCTCAATATTAGCGTATAAAGGACATAATATATATATAATGCTGCTTATGTCAGTAATACTTGGCATAATATCAGTGATAGCAGGCAATATAAAGTTTAAGAAGAGTGATATATTGTAATCCTGTGATTAACTGTTTGCAAGACAGAAACTATTAATGGTATTATAAAGCTTAAGAAAAGTGATGTGCTGTATGTGCTATAGAAGGGAATAATCAGGTAACAGAAATGTTTTATAGAATAGGGATATGTGATGATGAATACAGTATATGCAAAGAGATATCACAATATGTCAATAATTATTTCGCTGAGTGTGAAGATTATGCAGATGTATATATGTGGGAATCAGGGGATAGTCTGATAAAAGATCTTGAAGGTGGTACTGTTCTTGATATATTATTTCTTGATATTGAACTGCCTGATATGAATGGTATATCTATTGGCAGATATGTAAGAGAACAGCTTAAGGATTCAGCATTATCTATTTTATATATATCATATAAGACAAGCTATGCCATGCAGCTGTTTAATATTCATCCGTATGATTTCCTTATAAAGCCTGTCAGACAGCAGCAGGTCAGTGACACGATAAGTTCTTTGCTGCAGATTAATAACGAGGACAGACGTTTCTATGCATACAGAGTTAATAAGGTGATTAACAAGGTACTGGTTGGAGATATAGTGTATCTGGAAAGTGAAAGAAAGCACATGCGTCTGGTTATGACAGATGGAACCAGCAGGGAATATGTAGGAAAGATTAAGGAAGAGATTAACAATCTTCCTGAATATTTCATACAGATAGGACAGTCATATATTGTTAATTACAGACATATAAGGGAATGCAGACCTGAATATGTAATTATGGATAATGGGACTAAGCTTAGTATCAGCAGAGGATATAAAGCTGATGTAACGGATAAAATTCTGAAACTGGGTGTTTGATTGTGCAAATTATAATAGTATTTATGCTTATAAGAATAATCAGGATAATACTTGCTATTGATTATTCTAATATATTTCTGGATAATAAGAATAAGAAGGCATTGCTGGTTACGGTTGCGTTCGTGTATTTGCCGGCTGTTGCAACGGATGTTATATTTGATTCGTTATATATAAGAATAATAGAAGAATTCATTATTATATATCTTATCGTATATACGTATGAGGGTGATATCATAAGGAAACTCATATTATCAGTCATGAATGTGGCGCTGTGCGGTGTCAGTGATATTGTAACATCTTATATAATGTCTGGCACGATTCTTATTCAGAATGGAAGTGCCAGCAGTGAGTTCGTGAGCGTGTTGTTATTGTATCTGTGTATTCTTATAATTAAGAATATGTATAAAGTAAAGACACATGGCAGATTCGGCAGGCATTGGATATATCTTCTGGTGCTTGCCTTGATAAGTATATCGGTATGGTATATTATTGCTGGTGATATTATCATGACACATGATGGAATTATGTTCGTGGGTGGTGCATTGCTTGTGATGAATATAATGTCATACAAGTTATTCGAGTATGTTACTAATTCTTACGAGTATGAGCAGGAGAATATGAAGCTTAAGGAACAGATGGATATATATGAGTGTCAGATAAGCAACAGTATAGCCAATGACAGAGAGGTACGTGAATTAAGGCATGATATGAAACGTCATTTAAAAGAAATCCAGATACTGGCAGCACAAGGGGAATATGGACAGTTAAACCAGTATATACAGGATATGACAGATGATGCCAGTGTACTTGATAATATGATTGGAACCGGCAATGTAGCGCTGGATGGTATTCTTAATTATATGTGCAGCAAAGCGCTGAAGAATAATATACAGGTTACAAGAAAGATAACCGTTCCAGAGGATGCAGAACTTGTTGCATATGATATGAATATTATACTTGGCAATCTGCTTGATAATGCAATCGAGAATGCATTAAAGACAGATGAACCTAAGATAGATATTGTCATAAAGTATCGGATGGGGATGCTGCGTATTAACATTGTTAATAGCTGCATACATGACCAGAATATTATTGATGGAAAGTATATATCTACGAAGCTGGACGAGGTTAAGAATCATGGATATGGCATGATTAATGTCAGGAAATGCGTTGCGAAATATAATGGGACGGTTAAGTTCAGTAATGATGATACCAGGTTTAAGGCGGAGGTTTTGTTGTATATCTGAGCTTGTGGGGTTTCATGCACCATTAACGAACGAGCAGCTTTGCAAAGACAGCATCCAATAATCATGTTGAAAAGGAACTTCATCCAATATATCTGCTGGGTAAATATGGTGCTACTCCTGATATTGGGATTAGGAGGTGGAATAATGCCTCGCAAAGTATAATCAGCCAAACCGCTTATAAGAGATAACTATAATCATTAGTGATAAGTTCACAATATGATAATGGTTATCTCTCTTTTTTGCAAAATATACCTTTTTGGCTGCATAATGTACCCTGCACGGTTATTGACGGAAAAATGTTATATACTACAGATATGTATCAGATACATAAAGATGCTTGTGGTAGATATGGGATGCAGCAGTAAAATACTATTATAAGAATTGGCGTCGGAGAGGAGCAGGAGCTTAAGAGAGGAAAAGTCTGATATAAATATAATACAATAGTATTGATGGAGAAATATATATGAAAGCAAGGTACTGTTATATGTACCAGTGAAGTTTATAAGAAGTAAACTGCTTAAATCTTAAATTTTTAAAAATAGATTACAATATTGAATATATATGTTAAAATGTGGTAAGAGTGTATAAAAAGACAGCTCTTACCTTTTTTACAATAACATTTACCTATGATATTAAGATGATTGTGCTGCTTGCAAAGCAAAGTAAAGATTTACAGTTATTGGTCATGGAGATATTCTTTAACATGGATACAAGGTTATGTTATTGTGTTGTTACGTCAACAGATGGTAAGATAATAGTAATATAAGTCAGAGAGGTCAGCAGATGAGTTTTGATGTATTAAAGAAAATAAAAGAATTGAAGAAATCGGACATGATATGTGCAGAAGGCAGATATGAACTTGTTAAGGCAGAAGTGCTTAAGGATATGAATTCAGCCGGTCTTATATTAAGACATAAGAAGTCAGGCGCAAGAGTTGTTGTTATATCCAATGATGATAATAACAAAGTATTTTCCATAGGTTTTAAGACACCTCCTTATGATGACACAGGTATGCAGCATATTATAGAACATTCGACTCTGTGTGGTTCAAGAAAGTATCCGGTTAAGGATCCTTTTGTAGAGTTATGCAAGGGCTCACTTAACACATTTCTTAATGCAATGACATATCCTGACAAGACAGTATATCCTGTTGCAAGCTGCAATGATGCGGATTTTAAGAATATTATGGATGTATATATGGATGCCGTATTTTATCCTGATATGTATAACAGGGAAGAGATATTCAAGCAGGAGGGCTGGCACTATGAGCTTGAAAATGTAGATGATGATATCAAGTATAATGGTGTTGTATTCAATGAGATGAAGGGTGCATTTTCATCAGCAGATGATGTGCTTTCAAGATATACATTTAACTCATTATTCCCTGATACTGTATACTGCAATGAGTCAGGCGGCGACCCTGCGGTTATCCCAACACTTAAGTATGAGGATTTCTTAAAGTATCATAAAGAATATTATCATCCATCTAACAGTTATATATATATGTATGGTGATATGGATGTGGATGAAAGACTTAAGTATCTTGATGAAGAATATCTGTCAGACTTTGATGCAGCTGATGTTGATATACATGCAGATATTCCACTTCAGAAAGCATTTGACAAGCCTGTATATGAAACTAAGCCATACGCTATAACAGACGATGAACCGTTAGAGGACAACACTTATCTTTCATATAATGTGGTAACTGGTACTTCTGTTGATGCAAAGCTATACCTTGCTATGCAGATACTTGATTATGCACTTGTCATGACACCAGGTGCACCTCTTAAGCAGGCACTTATAGATGCTGGTATAAGCACAGATGTGTATTCAAGTTTTGAAACTTCACTTTACCAGCCAGTGTATTCTATTATTGCAAAGAATGCCAATGAAAAGGACAGGGATACATTTGTAAAGATAATAGAAGATGTATTAAGTGACCTTGTAAAGAATGGTATCAATGAAAGAACCATAGCTGCCGGTATTAACTATTATGAGTTTAAGTACAGGGAAGCTGATTATGGTCCATATCCTAAGGGACTTATGTATTATCTTACTATGATGGACAGCTGGTTGTATGATGAGTCAAAGCCATTTATCCACATAGAAGCCGGTGATACATTTAAAGAGCTGAAAGAGGATGCTAAGAAGGGATACTTTGAAAAACTTATAGATGAGTATATTCTTAATAATAACCACAAGTCAGTTATAGATCTTGTACCTGAATATGGACTTGAAAAGAAGAAGGAAGAAGAGGAAGCAAGGAAGCTTTTTGAATATAAAAAGACTTTATCAGAGGATGAGCTTAAGGATTTGGTGGAGGATACAAAGGCACTTAAGGAGTATCAGGACACACCATCAAGCGAAGAAAATCTTGAGAAAATTCCTATGCTTGAGCTGTCTGATATATCAAGAGAGCCGGCAGAGCAGTATATAGATGTCAAAGATGTTGCAGGAATGAAGGTTGTACATCATAACCTCTTCACTAATAAGATAGCTTATATACTTCTTTCGTTTAATACACAGGGTGTCAGTGATGAGGATATTCCTTATCTTGGACTTCTTGGCAGTGTATTAGGTCTTATGGATACTAAGAACTTTACTTATCCAGAGCTTATGAATGAGATTAATATAAACTGTGGCGGTATATCTTCTAGTGCTGCTGTGTATACAGACAAGGCAGACTTCAGCAAGAACAGTATTATGTATGAGATTAAGGGTAAGGCGTTATATGAGAAAATTCCTTTCGTTCTTGATATGATGAAAGAGATTATGTATAACACTAAGTTCACAGACTATAAGAGATTAAAAGAGATTATAGCAAGAATAAGGTCAAGATTTGAGGCTACTATGGCAGGTTCAGGCCATTCCATAGCTATGCTTGAGGGCTGTGCGCAGTTTTCAGCTTCAGCTTATTATTCAGATATGTTAAAGGGTTATAAGGCATATCAGTTTATCATGGAGCTTGATGAAACATTTGATAATAATAAGGAAAATATAGCAGTCAAGCTTTCAGAGCTTGTAAAGATTATATTTAACAAGGCAAATGTTATTGTAAGTCTTACAGCAGATGATGAAGGTTACAGTCTTTTCTCAGAGGCTTACAGTAAGTTATCAGACGATATGGGCGATGAAAAGCCAGTTGTGGCACAAAGAAATTATACACCTGTTAATGTAAAGACTGCCTACACAGCGGCCTCACAGGTCCAGTATGTTGCAAGATGTGGTAACTTTGTTAAGGCAGGATATGAATATACAGGTGCGCTTAAGGTACTTAAGATTATATTCTCATATGAATATCTGTGGCTTAATGTAAGAGTCAAGGGTGGTGCTTATGGGTGCATGAGTGGCTCTACAAGAGAGGGAGATTTCTATATGGTATCATACAGGGATCCTAATCTTGCAAAGACTAATGAAATATATGAAGGTGCGGCAGAATACGTTAAGAATTTCAATGTGAGCCGCAGGGATATGGTTAAGTTTATAATAGGAACCATAGGAGAAATGGATTCTCCACTTACACCTTCTGCTAAGGGTATGAGGTCATTTACACACTATATGACTAACACGACTATGGATATGTTAAGAAAAGACAGGGCACAGGTGCTTGATGCAACAGTTGAGAGCATAAGGGAGCTTGCACCACTTATAGATGCAGCGGTTAAGCAGGATTATCTGTGCGTGGTAGGCGGACAGAAAGCCATAAATGAAGCTAAAGATATGTTTGATGTGGTGAAACCGCTTATATAATGATAGCAGGGTCAAAAGGTCTAAACCCATATGAGCTTGCTCATAGTTGGGGGCTTTTGACCCCAACATTATGTAATAAATATATGATTGGAGTACAGGATGAATTTAGATGAAATGCTTAAAGCCAGTGGAATAAGCGGCGGTGCTGCTTCTGGCAATGATAATGTAAAGTCGGGCTTTGTAACATTTATAGGAAGACCTAATGTCGGTAAGTCAACACTTATGAACCACATTATAGGTCAGAAGATAGCTATAACATCAAATAAGCCACAGACTACAAGAAACAGAATACAGACTGTGTATACAGATAAGAGAGGACAGATAGTGTTCGTGGATACACCAGGTATACACAAGGCTAAGAACAAGCTTGGTGAGTACATGGTTGGTGCTGCTGAGAAAACTATCAATGAAGTTGATGTTATATGCTTTATAGTAGAGCCTACAACATATATAGGTGCGGGCGAGCAGCACATTATTGAGAAGTTAAAGAAAGTGTCAGTGCCTAAGATACTTGTTATCAATAAAGTGGATACAGTAAAGAAAGAAGAGATACTTCCGGTTATTGACTGTTACAGTAAGGAGCTTGACTTTGACGAGATTATTCCTGTATCAGCAAGAAACGGAAATAATGTTGATGACCTTGTTGATAGTATATTTAAGTATCTTACTTACGGACCGATGTTTTATGATGAAGATACAGTGACTGACCAGCCTATGAGACAGATAGTTGCAGAGCTTATCAGGGAAAAAGCGCTTCATGCTCTTAACGAAGAAATCCCTCATGGCATAGCAGTAGTTATTGACACATTTAAGGACAGAAAGTCGCCAAAAGGTATTATAACTGATATAGATGCTACTATCATATGTGAGAGGGATTCACACAAGGGCATTATCATAGGCAAGGGCGGTGAAATGCTTAAAAAGATCGGAACGAACGCACGTTACGAGATAGAAAAACAGCTTGGAAATAAAGTTAATCTTAAGCTGTGGGTTAAGGTTAAGAAGGAATGGCGTGACAGTGATATTCTTATCAAAAACTACGGATATGATAAGAAGGATTTAAAGGATAACAGATGATATGTTACCAGTTGAAAATATCAGATTATGATATAGCAGTGTGATTGTGAAAGGAGACAGATAAGGTGGCTGATATTGTACAGGTAACAGGTTTTATATTGTCCAGTATGCCTGTGGGTGAGTATGACAGAAGAATAGTGATACTTAGCAAAGAACTTGGTAAGATATCAGCATTTGCCAAAGGCGCTAGAAGACCAAACAGTCATCTTATCGGTGTTACAAGACCATTTATATTCGGAACCTTTGAATGTTACCGTGGCAGGGATTCTTATACTATATTCAAAGCAGAGGTTAAGAACTACTTTGAGGAACTTGTAAGTGACCTTGATAGTGTGTGGTATGGATATTACTTTGCAGAGATAGCAGAATATTATGGTAAGGAGAATCTGGATGCCGCACAGATGCTGAATCTTTTATATGTGTCTTTTAAAGCACTTACGAATAAGTCTATACCAAACGAGCTTATAAGGTTTATATATGAACTTCGCATGATATCTATTAACGGTGAGTGTCCTGACTTTTTTACATGCCGGGGCTGTGGTTCACAGGATAAGCTGGATACATATTCGTATACATATAATGGCATGTTCTGCAGTGATTGTCATTCAAAGGTGAAGGATGGTATTAAGCTGCAGCCATCTACATTATATACATTGCAGTATATAGTTACGGTGGCACTTAATAAGCTGTATACATTTGTTGTGACTGATGAGGTTATGGCAGAATTAAGAATGGTGACATCAAGAATAGCTGCAGTTACGTTTGATAAGAAGTTTAAATCAAAAGAAATGCTGACAATATAAAAAGAAAAGAGGCTTGATATGGGACATAACAACCAGAAAAAGATAGCGGCAATCAATGATTATACAGGATTCGGAAGATGTTCCATAGCGGTGGAGCTGCCTGTTATATCAGCACTTAAAGTACAGTGCTGTCCGCTCCCGACTTCTGTTTTGTCGAATCATACTGGATTTGACAGCTTTTATTTTGAAGATTTTACAGATAGTATGCCGGCGTATATTGCCGAATGGAAAAAACTTAATCTTAAGTTTGATGGGATATGTTCGGGATTTCTTGGTTCACACAGACAGATAAAGATAGTTGAAGATTTTTTTAAAACCTTTAAAACAGATGAAAATATTATACTTGTCGATCCGGTTATGGGTGATTATGGCAAGCTGTATTCAACATACACAACGCAGACATGTACAGAGATGAAGAAGCTTGTAAAGTACGCAGATATACTTACACCTAATCTTACGGAGGCATGTATACTTACAGATGAGGAATATGATGAAAAATGTCCGGGCAGGGAGCTTTTTCGCATAGCAAAGAAACTATCAGATATGGGACCATCAAAGATAGTTATAACTGGAATAGTAAGAGGCAGGTATATAGCTAACTACTGTTATGAAAAGGGAAGCGAAGGCTATGAGATAAAGACTATGAAGGTTGGAACACAAAGGTCAGGAACAGGAGATATATTTGCATCGATACTGGCGGCTGATGCAGTGAATGGTGTAGATTTTCATACATCAGTAAAGAAAGCTTCACAGTTTATAAAGAAATGCATATTAAAGTCGATAGAGCTGGATATACCGGTCACTGACGGAGTATGTTTTGAAGAGCTTCTTACTACATTAAGATAGTAAGTGCTTTTTTATGGACAAGATTGTGCAATGTTAAGATGTGCAATTTTCATAGCTTATAAGAAAAGAGGATGAAATAATTATGGAAATATTATATAAGGTACACAATAATCTATATGTCAATATGACTAACAAATGTCCTTTTGCATGTACATTCTGTTTAAGACAGACTATGGACAGAATAGGTGAATCAGACAGGCTGTGGCTTGAAAGGGAACCTGATGTAAATGAGGTTATTGCAGAGTTTGATAAGTGGAACATGGATGATTTTGGTGAGGTTGTATTCTGTGGCTTTGGTGAACCTACAGAAGCATGGGATAAAATAAGAGAGGTGGCAGCATATGTTAAAAAGACATATAACAAGCCTATAAGAATAAACACCAACGGAGCAGGTAATCTTATCAATGGAAGAGATATAGCAGCAGAAATGCCAGGACTTATTGATACTGTATCAATAAGCCTTAACGATCCGGATAAGGATGAGTATCATAAGCTTGTAAGAAGCAGATTTGGTGATAAGACCTTCGATGCTATGATAAGCTTTGCAAATGAGTGCGTAAAAAACGGACTCCAGGTGGTTATGACTACGGTTGATACAACTATATCACATGAAAAGGAAGAAGAGTGCAGAAAAATATGTGATAAGATAGGTGCGGAATATAGAATCAGGCCATGGGAGTCATAGATATTTATGAAGCCTTATGTGTGGACTAAGATGTTTTTTAGTTTATGGACTATAAGGTTTTTGAGTTTGCTGGTTGAAATATATATAAGAATGGTATAGAATTAAAAGGATTATTGTGAGGATAGCAACACCACCCAGGTGTATGACAGTCCGCAACTTTAGGAGGAATCTAGAATATGGAAAAGACAATGGAAAAGATAGTTGCCTTAGCTAAGGCGAGAGGTTTTGTATACCCAGGTTCAGAGATATATGGTGGTCTTGCGAATACATGGGATTACGGCAATCTTGGCGTAGAACTTAAGAACAATGTTAAAAAGGCGTGGTGGCAGAAGTTTGTACAGGAAAGCCCATATAATGTTGGCGTAGACTGTGCTATTCTTATGAATCCACAGACATGGGTTGCTTCAGGACATCTTGGCGGTTTCTCAGATCCACTTATGGATTGCAAGGATTGCCATGAAAGATTCAGAGCTGATAAGCTTATTGAAGACTGGGCAGATGAGAATAATTATGATCTTGGCGGTTCAGTAGATGGCTGGACTCAGGAGCAGATGAAGAACTTCATCGATGAGAAGAATATATGCTGTCCTACATGTGGAAAGCATAACTTTACAGATATAAGACAGTTTAACCTTATGTTTAAGACATTTCAGGGTGTTACAGAGGATGCTAAGAATACAGTATACTTAAGACCTGAAACAGCACAGGGTATATTTGTCAACTTTAAGAATGTACAAAGAACATCAAGAAAGAAAGTACCTTTTGGTATTGGACAGATAGGTAAGTCATTCCGTAATGAGATTACACCTGGTAACTTTACATTCAGAACAAGAGAATTCGAGCAGATGGAACTTGAATTCTTCTGTAAGCCTGGAACAGACCTTGAATGGTTTACTTACTGGAGACAGTACTGCATAGACTGGCTTAAGGCACTTGGTATCAAGGAAGATGAGATGAGAGCAAGAGACCATTCACCAGAAGAACTCTGCTTTTATTCTAAGGGTACTACAGATATCGAATTCTTATTCCCATTTGGATGGGGTGAGTTATGGGGTATCGCAGACAGAACAGACTACGACCTTACACAGCATCAGACAGTATCAGGCGAAGATATGTCATACTTTGATGATGAAGCTAAGGAGAAGTATATTCCATATGTTATCGAGCCATCACTCGGTGCAGACAGAGTTACACTTGCATTCCTTTGCTCAGCTTATGATGAAGAAGAGCTTGAAGGTGGAGATGTAAGAACAGTTCTTCACTTCCATCCAGCACTTGCACCTGTTAAGATAGGTATATTACCACTTTCTAAGAAGCTTAACGAAGGCGCAGAAAAGGTATATGCAGAGCTTTCTAAGTACTATAACTGTGAGTTTGATGACAGAGGAAATATCGGTAAGAGATACAGAAGACAGGATGAGATAGGTACTCCATTCTGTATAACATATGACTTTGATTCTGAAGAGGATAATGCTGTAACAGTAAGAGACAGAGATACTATGCAGCAGGAAAGAGTTAAGATAGAAGATCTTAAGGCATATTTTGAGGATAAGTTCAGATTTTAATGAGAGATAAAGGTGTATTTCCGGTATAAGCATTTGCCGGATAACAGCAGTAAGATTATACATTTACGCAGGATTTGTGACATATACATAAATCCTGCGTAAAGTATATGTGGGAGAAAATATCATAAAAGTAGGAAAAGACAGGAATAGGGCAGAAAGTATATGATATGTGCTAAATGTGGAACAGAGTATGAAGGCAGCCAGTGTCCTAAGTGTGAGGGACCGGTAATCAAGGTTAATAACAGTGATTATCTGGCAAGAAGAAAAGCATATGAGGAAAAGCAGGCGCGTCTTAAGGAATTAGAAGCGCTTAAAGCTGATAGTACAGATAATGATGATATGGATAAAGTATCGGACAATGATAATACATCCAATAAGAAAACCCATACACAGAAGTCAAAAAACTATGATGAAGGTGTATTTGATATAACAAAGGTTGATTTTGGTGAGGTTGCGGACAAGCTTAAGTCAGAAAAAGATAAAATCGTGGCCAGTGGAAATAAGCTTTTAAAGGCGGTTGGTGAAAAGGCTAAGAATGGAAAGCAGATTGATAAAGGCGGTAAGAATAGCGATAATATCAACAGCAGTAATAACGAAAATGTAAATATTAGCGGCAATAACGATAATAATAGTAATAACATAAATGGCAAAAAAAGAGGGAATATAAATAATAATCGTGATAAGAATAAAAAAAGAAATAACAATAAAAACAATGGAAATAATAAAATTTATGATAACAACAGTGGTATAAATAGCAACAGTAATGATAATACAGATATTAACAATAACAAAAATAATAACAAAAACACTAGGAAAAATAATAACAAAAACGATAAAAACGGCAATAAAAATAACAACAAGAATCGTAATAAAAGCAATAATTCCAATATTAACAAAAATAATAGCCACAATCAGCAGAATAAAAAGTCTGCAACAGCAAAACAGAAGAATAACAGCTCTGATGATAACAGACAGGATAATGGTGGCATATCTGTAAGTGTAAGAAAAGCAGATAAAGCCCACATACCATACACAAAGGCAGGCATTATAATAGCGGCAATTCTTGTTGCTGTGGCGGCAGTTGTCCTGATTGTAAATATAGCAATAAAAAAAGACTATAATATATATATGAGCGATGGCAATAAGATATATGATGTATCATCACTTGACAGTAAATATGTGTGCGATAACAATAATGCTGTATTTGCGCTTGATGATGTGACCTTCTACACACCGGAATGGCCTGCAGATATAGACAGAGACAATGTCATACTTAAGGTGGCAAGTCCTAAGGGTGATTATTATGCCGCAGATGTTTATAATACAGAAAGTGGAAATTATACATTTTATATATGGTCTGAGGATGTATGTAAGAAGGTTGTTGAAAATGAGTATTCGCACAATGTATATTATATATCTGACAAAGGAACTGTTATATACGAAGAAACAGAAACTATCAATGACAATGGAAAGACAGGAAACAAGATGCTTTCTATGGCAGAGATAAAGAAAGATAAGTCAGATGCATCTGGTTACGTATGTGATGTCAGAACGATAGAAAGAAGTCTTAAGCAGTCATATGTATATAGTGATAAGAATACAATAATCGTTCTTAACGATGATGGCCGTCTGTATCAGTATGATTATGTTAAGAAGACAACAACAGAAGTTGATATGTATGTCGATGACGTAGCAGCATTGAGTGATACATCAGGTATGTATTCGTCAGGCGCAGAACATCTTAATACATCGGATGATGTGGAGTCATATATGTACAGTCTGTCGTCCGGTGAGAATTATTATGTTGAATTAAAAAATGTGAAAACAACTCTTCTTAGAGGTATTACAGGTACAAGCCTCACATATATTTATGATAAGAAAAATGATTATATATACTGGATAAGCAGCAAAAAAATATCTTATGCAAAGTTTAAAAATGATGAGATAACAGACGTGGATGTTCTTGAGAATACAGGTACAAGTGTAAATGTGGTGTATATACCGGATAAAGAGGAGCTGGTATATATCAATGATGCCGCACAGCTTGTAAAGGCAGAGAAAGGAAAGAAAACATTTATAGCTGACTCATTAAGGGATGGAAGTCTTTCGCTTATTAAAAATACCGATGAAATGCTTACATATATAGCAGATGGCAGACAGCATTATATAAAGAATACATCATCAAAGCCGGTTGAAATATGTGAAGCAGAGAATATGGTAAATACATCTAATACAAGTCTTTATAAAAAGAGATTATATTTCTATGCCAAAGACGGACAGTTGTATTCTTGCAATCTTAAGGGCAGAGCACAGAACCAGATAGGAAGCGTTGAGAGATTTTTTGTTGGCAACAAAGGTAAGTAAGCACTCATAATAAGAATATAAGCAGCAGGGAAAACATATATAAGTAGTAAATATATCAAGAGGTTGCTTGTATGAAATATAGAGGCATATATAAGATAACAGGTCTTATGGCAGTAGTTATTATGGTTTTAACAACTGTCATAGGACCTGTTTTTTGTACTGGCAGGACGATCAAAGCCGCAGAGGCCGCAGGAGTTGTAGAAGCTGTCAGGGTCACAAAGGATGTAAATGCTGTAGAAGCTGTAGTGGTTACAAAGGATGTAAATTCCACAGAAGCTGTAGGAACTACAGGCAGTACAAAAGCCGTAAATGCTTCAGCAGTGACAGATATCATAGATGCTGTCCAATTAACAGGATTGAAAAAATCGGACATAGCAGCTAATGAAGCAGAAACAGTCACAAGTGGTCCGGATATTGAAACCCCATCAGCAATACTTATGGAAGCAGCAACAGGACAGGTAATATATGAAAAAGATTCATCAAAGCAGCTTGCGCCTGCCAGCATAACAAAGATAATGACACTCATACTAATATTTGAGGCACTTGAGAGCGGGCAGATAAAAATGGAAGACCCTGTCACGGTGTCAGAATATGCAGCTTCAATGGGCGGCAGCCAGGTGTTTTTAGAAGAAGGAGAGATACAGAGCGTAAGGACTATGATAAAGTGTATAGCGGTGGCAAGTGCTAATGATGCCTGTGTAGCCATGTCAGAATACATATGCGGTTCTGAGGACGTATTTGTTGAAAAGATGAACGAAAAGGCGAAGCAGCTTGGTATGGAGCAGACACATTTTGTAAACTGCTGCGGACTGGATACTGACGGACATACCTCAAGTGCAAGGGATGTTGCGCTTATGAGCAGGGAGCTTATTAATAATCATCCGGAGGTTAAGGAGTTCAGCAACATATGGATGGAGGATATAACCCACGTAACAAGAAATGGTGAGAAGGACTTTACATTATCCAACACGAATAAGCTCATAAAACAGTATTCATATGCGACAGGACTTAAGACAGGTTCAACAAGCAAGGCAGGCTGCTGTCTTTCGGGAACAGCAATGAAGGATGGAATAGAGCTTATAGCGGTTGTTATGGCAGCTCCGACAAGCAAGGTAAGGTTTAAGGATGCGATAACACTGCTCAACTATGGTTTCAGTGTATGTAGCATATATCAGGATACGGAAGCACCGGACACAGAGTATGCAGATGTAAATGCGGGCGTGAAAAATGAAGTGAAGGTAGCCAAAAGTAAAGATTTTTCATATATGTTTCTTAGTAAATATGATGCAGCGGATATAAGAAGAGAATGTGTTATAGACACTGTAAATGCGCCTGTGAGTGAGGGCGATGAGATAGGTGTCATCAATTATTATTATAAAGATAATCTCATAGGAACTGTGCCACTTGTTGCAGCGGAGAGTGTTGAGCTTATGGATTATAAGGACTCAGTATGGAGAGTCATTAAGTCAGGGGTGTTTGGCTGAATGGTGGCGGCATACGTAAAATCAGCAAAAGCTTTGTGTTCTGTCTTTAAAAAAATGTAGATATATGCTATAGTATATGATAAAAAGTACATTTTTGAAAGAAAGGGCAGCTTATGGACTTATTTGATTATATGCGTGAAAGTAATAAAGATAATGACTCACCTCTGGCTATGAGGTTAAGACCAAGGACACTTGATGAAGTGGTAGGACAGCAGCATATTATTGGTAAGGATAAGCTGCTGTATCGTGCAATCAAGGCTGATAAGTTAAGTTCAATCATATTTTATGGGCCTCCGGGAACGGGAAAGACAACACTTGCAAAGGTTATAGCCAACACGACAAGCGCAGAGTTCTGTCAGATTAATGCGACTGTAGCCGGTAAGAAGGATATGGAGGATGTCGTTGCAAAGGCAAAAGATAACCTTGGAATGTATGCAAGAAAGACAATACTTTTTGTAGACGAGATACACAGGTTTAATAAGGGACAGCAGGATTATCTTCTGCCTTTTGTTGAGGACGGAACTATTATACTTATAGGTGCAACTACGGAAAATCCTTACTTTGAGGTAAATGGGGCTTTATTATCAAGGTCAGTTATATTTGAGCTTAAGCCATTGTCAAAGGATGATATAAAGGAGATACTAAAGAGGGCAGTATACGATAAAGAAAGAGGAATGGGAAGTTACAAGGGTGACATAAGTGATGAAGCACTTGAGTTTCTTTCAGATATATCAAACGGTGATGCCAGAAGTGCGCTTAATGCAATAGAACTTGGCATACTAACAACTGACAGGGCTGAGGATGGAATTATACATATAGATTTAAAGACTGCGGAACAGTGTATACAGAAACGTGCAGTAAGGTATGATAAAACAGGTGATAACCACTACGATACCATATCAGCATTTATAAAGAGCATGAGAGGCTCAGACCCCGATGCGGTAAGTTATTATCTTGCAAAGATGTTATATGCAGGTGAGGATGTAAAGTTTATAGCAAGAAGAATTATGATATGTGCGAGTGAGGATGTGGGTAATGCTGACCCTGATGCACTTGTCGTTGCAGTGAGCGCAGCACAGGCAGTAGAGCGCATAGGTATGCCAGAGGCACGGATAATTCTTTCGCAGGCGGCACTTTATGTTGCGTGTGCGCCTAAGAGTAATGCAGCGTATATGGCAGTAGATAAGGCTTTAGAGCTGGTAAAGACAACAAAGACACAGCCGGTTCCGGCACATTTGCAGGATGCACACTATAAGAGTTCGGCAAAGTTAGGACATGGAATAGGATATAAGTATGCGCACGATTATCCTAATCACTATGTAGAACAGCAATATCTTCCGGATGCTCTTGTAGGCGAGGTGTTCTATGAGCCTACAGATAATGGATATGAGAAACAGATAAAGTCACATTTAGATAGAATCAGGTCGGAGGCATAGACTGATGAAGGAGTATATTAACCGCCTTTCAGTAGGAAAGTTTAAGATGGACACACCGGATATCATAAAGCCGGACGAAACTGTTGTGGCAGAGGTACTATGTGGAACATACAGTGAAGAACAACTGCATATTCAGGCTAGTGATGTCATAAAGGGATTAGTGTACTCTTCTGACTGCAGGGTGACTATAAAGGACAGGACATTTACAGGCAGCGAGTGTAATATAACTTACACTGTAGATGCAAGAAGGCTTGAGGATAAGGAGTGTATAGAAGGAAAGTTTACAATAGTATGCGATGCAGGTGAAAAGGACATAGCTTATGTAATAAGAGGTTATAAGGAAAGGGTGGAAACAAGTCTTGGCATGGGCGATGACCTTTTCCACTTCACCAACCTTGTGCAGAAGTCAAGGGATGAAGCTGCGATGATATACAGGTCAGAAAGCTTTAAGAGAATATTTCTTAATGGTGACGAGAGCCTTATTAATCTATACGACAGTCTTTATGACAGTGATAATATATATGAGTCCATGGAAGAATTCCTTATTGCGATTAAGAAAAAATCAGCACTTACATTCAGTGTTGATACATCGTTAAGAACTTACAGTCTGGCGGCTGGAAGAGAGAAGGACAGCATAGTTATAGAAAAAAGCGGCTGGGGATATATAGAGCTTAATGTTGAATGCGCTGCCGATTATATAAGTATGAAAAGAGGCACTGTTACATCGGATGACTTCGTTGGTGATGTGTATGAGCTTGAATATTTCATAGATTATGACAAGCTTCACAATGGTAATAATTACACGGCAATATGTGTGCAGTCACACGGAGTTAAGGAAGTAATAGAACTTGCCATATTTAAAGAAAAGCAGCCGGCAGATGAAGAAGATGTGAACAGCAATGATGGCGGCTTTGATGTGAGAATGGAGTTGAGGGCTGCAAGAATAGCACTTACACAGGCTTATATGGCATTCCGTATTAAAAAGATAAGCCGTGAGCAGTGGATATCTGATACTGATAAAATGCTTTCAAGAGCACGAGGATTGAAAAAATCGGACATTATATTTGATATATTTCAGGCTGGACTTGACTTTATAGCTGGCAATGCATATGACGGAAAACAGATATTAGAAAGTATAAAGGATAAGATACTTGCAGATATTGATAATCATGTTGAGCTGTACTGCCTTTATCTTTATGTGAGTACGCTGGAAAGAAAAGATTCACTGTATACATCGGATGTGTCAGAGATAGTAACAAGATACTATGATAATGGATATGATACATGGAAGCTGTTATGGATATTATTCTATATAGACGGACAGATAGAGAATAATAAGAGTATCAAGCTTATAAGAATAAAAGATGCATTTAATGATGGATGCACAAGCCCTGTTATGTATATAGAGGCATTGAATATATACAATGAACAGCCTGACCTTTTAAGGGTTATGAACAGGTTTGAGGTGCAGGTTATCTCAGAAGGTATAAAGTATGGAATTATATCAAAGAGATTAGCAGAACAGACCGCAGTTGTTATAGGCAATGAGAGAAGCGCCACAGGTTCCCACATAGAGTTGTTAAAAAGACTTTATGAACAGTTTGATGAGGACAGTATGCTTGAGGTGCTTATAGTTCATATGATAAGGGCTGGTATCACGGATAAGGACAGCTTTGTCTATTATGAGAAAGCAGTTCTTCGTGGTATAAGGATAACAAGACTTTATGAGTTCTATATGGCAAGTATAAGAAAGGATATAAGCATAAGACTTCCAAAGATAGTGCTTATGTACTTTACATATGATTCGGGTGTTAATTATACATGGAAATCATATCTTTTTGCCAATATTGTGTATAATAAAGAGCAGTATAAGGATGTATATGAATCTTATGAGCATATAATAGAGCTATATGTGTATGAGCAGCTAAAGCAAGAGCGTATAGATGAATATCTTGTGTATCTGTACCGTGAATTTATAAAACCACAGCTTGTAAAGGAAGATACGGCGGCATTTATTGCAAGACTTAAGTTTATGTATCATATAACGTGTTTTGATGGTGATGTCAAGGCGATTATTGTAAAGTACGGCGAACTTAAGGAGCCTGTTATATATGAGCTTACAGGAAAAGATACGTATATACCTGTGTATACTAAGGACTGTTCAATAGCATTTATATGTGAAGACGGCTGCAGAAGAAGAAATACAGTAGGCTACGAGCTTGAAAAGGTGTTTGACGAACCGGAAGATATGTCAGATTATGACCGTTTTAATATAGATGACAAATATATGCTTATATATAAAGCCTCTTACTACAGGAGAAAACGTATTTATAAAATATATACACTTGATATATATAAAAAAGCACTTAAAATACAGGACATATCAGAAGAATATAAGAAAAAACTTAATTCGTGGATGATAGAATTCTATGCGGATTATTATAATGCTGAAAGTTTCACTGAGGAATATAAAGTAATAGATACTTATAATCTGTCGATAAAAGACAGTGCAGGTCTTATTGAGATATTGCTTGACTATGGTATGTATTATGAGGCAAGACAGCTTATCGACCATTATGGATATATGTATGTTTCGGCACCAAAGCTTTTTATGTTTATGGTGCATGAGCTTGAGGCATCGGGTAATACCGAAGAATATAAGAATATCATAACAGAGCATATTTTTAAAAATCATCTGTACAATGAGATAGTGCTTGCGTATATGGTACATAACTTTAATGGAACAAGCTCAGATATGTATGCTGTGTGGAAAGCAGCCAAAAGCTTTAGTGTAAAAACAGATGAACTGTCAGAAAGAATAATATCACAGATGATGTTTACAGGTGCGTATTCTGGAAGACTGGCAGAGGTGTTTGGCGATTATTATAAGAATAGGGCTGGAAGCAATACGATAGTAAAGGCATATGCGGCATATAATTCATTTAATTATGTTATAAGAAAAAGAAAAGCTGACCCTATGACATTTAATGTTATAGAAAATGCATACAGGGATAAGACAGGACTTCCATTGTTATGTTATGTTGCATGGCTTAAGGATATATCAGATAATACTGACAGATTGAAAAAATCGGACATTAATAATATGGCACAGTCAATACTGACAGAAATGTGTGAAAAAGAGCTTGTCTATGATTTCTATAAGAAGTTTAAAGGATTTCTTAATATACCTTACAATGCATATGGTGTTACTGTCATAGAATATTATGGCATGCCGGATAGAAAGGTGGAACTTCATTATCGTGTCAATGATGAACGTACATATGAAACGGCCGTTATGAAATGCGATGCCTGCGGAATATTTACTCACAGGCTTATTATGTTTTATGATGATAAAGTCACATATTACTTTACATATGGAGATAATGAAAAGAGTCAGGAATATAATCTGCTCTGTGATGATGTGAGCTCAGAGGATGCAGGTGGTAGATTTGATGCTATTAATGACTGTCTGGTAAGTGAAGAACTTCACGATATGGTGACTTTAAAGAAGCTTATGAACAGTTATCTCACAGAGGACTATATTACAGATGAGCTTTTTGAAAAAATGTAGAAGATGATTAATCAGGTGTTAATGGAGGAACATATGGAAGGCAGAGGACTGATAATAGGAATTGAATATGATAATGCAGTAAAACAGGCCTGTGTCTATGATATGAGGATTAATGCACCTGTTGCCTGTGAGGATGTTAAAGAATTGTCCGTAAATGATGCTGTTAAAAGAATATGCAATAAGTATGGTGTAGACAGTGTTAAAAGTCTGTGTGTGACTACAGGTTCAGATACTAAGGAAGAACTTGACAAGATAAGCAGACAGATTGATATGGCAGGAGTAAGAAAAAATGATTATATGATAATAGGCAGAATACAAAGCTTTGCCTATTATGCATATTCACAGAGAAAAGAGCTGTATAAGGCCGGAGTTGCGCTTATGGATTATGACGGTAAGGTGATTGATACTTACAGACTTTTCTATAATACTGTCGATAATTCGCAATATATACAGGAGCAGAAAGAACAGCAGTATATATTAGACGAAGATAACGAAAGTACAAAATGGCGCAGAATAACAGAGTATGTTACACAGTATTTTGAAGGCAATACAGCATCTTCTGTGTATCTTACAGGTACAGGCTTTGATGTTGAAAGGCTTGACGATGGACTTGCAAAGGCACTTGTAAGCGGAAGAAAAGCATATATGGGTCAGAATTTGTACGTGAGAGGTGCATGTTTTGCAGCGTATGAGCGGATAAGCGGTAAAGTATTTGATAATGTTTATCTTCTTGTTGATGGCTGTATAAAGGCTAATATAGAGGTTGACATAAAAGAGCAGGGAAAGCCTATGAGATTCAGGATGATAAAGCTTGGAACAGACTGGTATATGGCAAAAAGAAGTGCTGACTTTATCATAGAAGATATGACTATGCTTACATTAAGAATTATGCTGCCGGATGGAAAGGCTATGGATAAAGTGATAGATATAAGCAGTATCCCTTACAGGGAGGGAAAAACAACAAGAATAAGGCTTACCATAGAGGCTGTATCACAGGATAAATGTGTTGCTACAGTAGAAGACTTAGGCTTTGGGGAGTTGTTTGCTTCTTCGGGCAGGATTATAACTAATGAGATAGACTTAAGTGAGGCAAGTGTATGAGTGCGATGATATTATGCAGGAATAAGGTGGCTGTTAATCCTTTGTATGTCAGTTATTCAGATGTACATTTATATACAGAGGAAGAATTGTGTTACTATATTTACAATAATATATATATAATAACTAATGATTTTGTAAGTGATGAGCTTATACATTTTCTGAGGTATGAAACTAAGGATGTGCCACTTGCTGGCAGAGTTGAGGAGTTAAGAAGAAACAATGCAGGACTTGCCATGATACTTGTAACAATTCTTAAGTCAGTTGATTATTATTCAGTAAGTGAGATAGATGAGATAAGCGGAATGCTAAGCACTCTTGACAGCCAGAATTCCTATGAGCGTTTAAGGTCAAGGGCAGATACTTATCTTGACAGAAAGAATTATTATAAGGCAATAGACTGCTACAGACAGATTATAAAAGAGTATACAAAAGAGGCTTCAGGTGCATTTATGGCAGGAGTACATCACAATCTTGGAGTGGCATATGCAAGGATGTTCTTATACGAAGATGCTGCGTTTAGCTTTAAGACAGCGTATGAGATAGGACAGTATTCAAAGTCATATAACAGTTATCTGGCGGCAAATGAGCTTGCATCCAGGAACAGACCGGTTAAAGAGGATGTGTCAGAAGAAGAATATGCTATAAGAAGACGTATAGACAGCCTTAGCGATAATGCAAAGTATCAGGATGAATACAGAAAGCTTGAGCAGCTTGTTGCAAGAAAAGAACATGGTGATGTGGCATATTATCATAAGGCAGTCGCAGACATACTGCATACATGGAAAGAAGATTATTGTAAATATACTGCGAGGTGATATAACAGGTGGGAATATTCGATGCGTTAAAAAACGGCTATGATAAAGATGATGACTTAAAAGACCTTGAAGAACTTATGTATGACAATGAGTCGGGCTCTAAAAGCAGACGTTCCATAAATGATATGATTAAGAGTCTGGAGCTTGGCGAAAAAGAGCCACATAAGAAAAAAGATGATGGTTATGCAGATATATTTGGAAATATATCAGGAAAAAATACAGAGCCAGATGGTTCGAAAGGTCTTGATGAAAAAACAAGAAGGCAGCAGGCTGATGTGCAGAGGGAAGAGGAGAAGTATGACAATCTTCTTAACAGTATGCAGGCACAGTCGCTTATTAAGAAGGTGGATAGTGTATCAGGAGTCAATCCATCACAGAACAGAATAAGAGAGCAGGCTAAAAAAAGACAGGCTGAAATTGCAGATATAGAAAAGAATGAAAAAAAATCAGATGAAAATATAGATATAAGTAAAGATGTATATTCTGCATACAGTAAAGATATATCAGAAAATGATGATATAGAGAGTGTTGATACAGAAGGCTTTACGGGAACCGAGGTAGGCGGCTTTATAAAAAGCCAGTGTGATATATGTGGGGAAGCAGCCAGATATATAGAGAATGCCCGAGTTGAGTATGAAAGTGTAACAGACTACTATGAGGATATACAAAGGATAGAAGGTGCACCTGATGATATAAAAAGAGAACTCATAATGGCAGCAGACATGGTAGATAATCTGTCAGTTGACAGGCGGATATTAAAAACACCCGACAATAAATTGTCAAACAGGGCATACAGGAACATGGAAGCCTATGAAGATGATTTTCCGGAAGCAATAGTAAAGATGCGTAAGGCAGAAGATGAGAAAAACGCTATTGCAAGGGATATAAGAATGGTTAAGGCAGAGCGCTCAATGTGCAGAATGGAAGCTAAAGACCTTGTAAAAAAACAGCTTCGTATTAAAAAGTATGCACAGATTATATTTGCAATTCTTATATGTGTGTTTGTAGTGTTTATGGCGGCTATGGCTATGTCAGACAATATGGACAATGTAGGTACATTTATAACGATAGCATTTTTAGCAGGAATTATGGCACTTGGGTTATTTGCCTATCTTAAAACAATAGAAAGAAAAGTATGTGTAACAGAGATTAAGTTGAATAAGGCGACCACACTTCTTAACAGCATAAAGATAAAGTATGTCAATGCAGCCAATGTGCTTGATTACCAGTGCAACAAGTATTACATAAAAAATGCATATGAGCTGGAGCAGAAATATCAGGCATATATTGAGATGAAAGAAGAACAGAAAAAAATACTTGAGGTTACAAATAACCTGACCAATGCGGAAACTGACCTTATGAATATACTAGGAAGACTTGGGGTTATAGATACACATATATGGATAGCACAGGTAAAAGCTATTCTTAACCCAAAGGAAATGGTTGAAGTAAGGCATAATCTGTCCATAAGACGACAGAAGTTAAGAAACCAGATAGAATACAATGAGAATAGAATAGAGGATGCAAAAAATAATATAAAAAATATAACAAAGAAAAATCCGGAATATGCAAAGGAAGCATTACAGATTCTTGATATGTATGATAAAAGATAGCAAAAATCTGTAAAAAGAGATTATGCAGTATATCGGGCAGGGCAGGATATAAGGCACAAAATAGTACTTGCTAAAACTATAAGTTGTGTTACAATTAAGAGTGGCTTTTTGTAAAAAGAGATTAAGATTCCTAATTAAGAAATATGACTCACATATGATGTGCAGTGCAAGAATGGAGGATAAGATGAAAGAGAAACTTGATGCAATCAAAGAAAATGCTTTATCCCAGATTAAAGCAACAGATTCTCTTGAAAAGTTAAATGATATCAGAGTAGCTTTTCTTGGAAAGAAGGGTGAACTCACAGAAGTCTTAAAGGGTATGAAAGAGGTAGCTCCAGAAGACAGACCTAAGGTAGGTCAGATTGTTAATGAAACAAGACAGGCAATCGAGGAAGTATTAGATGCTGCAAAGAAAGACCTTGCTGCAAAGAAGAGAGAACTTCAGATGAAAGCAGAAGTTATAGATGTTACACTTCCTGCAAAGAAAGCAGAATTAGGACATAAGCATCCTAACACTCTTGCACGAGAAGAGATAGAAAAGATATTTATCGGTATGGGCTATGAAGTAGTAGAAGGTCCGGAAGTTGAATATGACCGTTACAACTTTGAGCTGCTTAATATTCCTGCTAATCATCCAGCAAAGGATGAACAGGATACATTTTATATTAATGATGAGGTTGTTCTTAGAACACAGACATCACCAGTTCAGGCAAGAGTTATGGAGAAGGGTAAGCTTCCTATAAGAATGATATCTCCTGGCCGTGTATATAGAGCTGATGAAGTTGATGCAACACATTCACCTTGTTTCCATCAGGTAGAAGGTCTTGTTATCGATGAGAATATCACATTTGCAGACCTTAAGGGAACTCTTGCAGAGTTTGCCAAGGAATTATTCGGTGAAGATACTAAGGTTAAGTTCAGACCACATCACTTCCCATTCACAGAGCCAAGTGCTGAGATGGATGTAAGCTGCTTTAAGTGTGGCGGCAAGGGATGCCGTTTCTGTAAGGGCGAGGGCTGGATTGAAATTCTTGGCTGTGGTATGGTTCACCCACATGTATTTGAAATGTGTGGAATTGATAAAGATAAGTACACAGGCTTTGCATTTGGTGTTGGTCTTGAGAGAGTTGCACTCCTTAAGTATGAAATCGATGATATGAGATTATTATATGAAAATGACACAAGATTTTTAAAGCAGTTCTAGTTAATGTCAGTTTCAAATATTGACGTAAGCTGTGCAGAATTTTGTGTAACGTGTATATACGTATAAAGTAAATAAGCCCGGTACAGTCAGATTGTAAGGTTATGATTGTTTAGTTTATGGGCGGGAATGGAGATTAGTATGGATACATCTATTAAATGGATAAAGGACCTTGTTCCAGGTTTAGAGTGTACAAATCAGGAATTCAGAGATGCTATGACTCTTTCAGGTACTAAGGTAGAATGTTTTAATGAGCTTGATAAAAATCTGGAGAAAATCGTTGTAGGACAGATTGTTTCAGTAGAAAGACATCCGGATGCTGACAAGCTTGTAGTATGCCAGGTAAATGTCGGAGATGAAACAGTCCAGATAGTTACAGGTGCACCTAATATTCCAGTAGGTTCAAGCGGACAGAAGGTTCCGGTGGTTCTTGATGGAGGACGTGTTGCAGGCGGACATGACGGAAGCCCACTTCCAGAAGACGGAATAAAGATTAAGAAGGGCAAGTTAAGAGGCGTTGAGTCTTGTGGTATGATGTGCTCTATAGAGGAACTTGGTTCTTCAAGAGAATTCTATCCAGACGCTGCTGAGAATGGAATATATATATTCGGCGATGATGCAGTTGTTGGTTCAAGTGCAGTGGCATATCTTGGACTTGATGATACAGTTTTTGAATATGAGATTACTAACAACCGTGTAGACTGCTACAGCATACTTGGTATAGCAAGAGAGGCAGCAGCTACTTTCAGAAAGCCTTTCAACCCACCAGAAGTATGTGTTGTCGGTAATAATGAAGATGTTAATGATTACATCAAGGTTGAAGTTTTAGCAGATGATCTTTGCAAGCGATATACAGCAAGAGTTATTAAGAATATAAAGCTTGCTCCATCACCAAAGTGGATGCAGCAAAGACTTATGACAGCAGGTATCAGACCTATCAACAACATAGTAGATATAACTAACTATGTTATGACAGAATATGGACAGCCTATGCATGCTTATGATTATGATACTATTGCCGGTAAGAAGATTGTAGTAAGAAAGGCAGCAGAGGGTGAAAAGTTCGTTACACTTGACGGACAGGAAAGAACTCTTGATTCAGAAGCACTTCTTATATGCGATGGCGACAAGGCTGTAGGGTTAGCAGGTATCATGGGTGGCGAGAACTCTATGATAACAGATGATGTTAAGACTATGCTTTTTGAGGCAGCTACATTTGATGGTACTAACATAAGAAAGTCATCTAAGAAGATAGGCTTAAGAACAGATGCTGCTGGTAAGTTTGAAAAGGGACTTGACCCAGAACTTGCACTTGAAGCTATGAACAGGGCATGTGACCTTATAGAGCAGCTTGGCGCAGGTGAAGTGGTTGGCGGAGTAGTTGATGTATATCCTAATCCTGTATCTAAGAAGAGAATAGCCTTCGAGCCAGCCAAGTACAATGCACTTCTTGGAACAGATGTATCAGAAGCTGATATGCTTGAGTACTTCAAGAGACTTGAAGTTGAATATGATAAGGATGCTAATGAACTTATAATACCTACATTCAGACAGGACCTTAACAGAGATGCAGATATTGCTGAGGAGGTTGCAAGATTTTTCGGATACGATAATATTCCAACAACTCTCCCTAAGGGCTCTACAACTATGGGTAAGATTACATTTGAAAGAAGTATCGAAGATGTAGCAGGTGAAGTTGCACAGTTTACAGGTTTTTCACAGGCTATGACATATTCATTTGAAAGCCCTAAGGTGTTTGATAAGCTTAAGCTTGCACAGGATAGTGAATACAGAAAGACAGTTGTAATATCTAACCCACTTGGTGAGGACTTCTCTATTATGAGAACACTTCCAGTAAATGGTATGCTTACATCGCTTTCTACTAACTTTAACAGACGTAACAAGAATGTTAAGTTATATGAATTAGCTAAGGTTTATATGGCATCTGATGATAAGAATGAACTTCCAGATGAGAGAGTTATGTTTACACTCGGTGCATTTGGCGAAGTTGATTTCTTTACTATGAAGGGTGTTGTGGAAGAGTTCCTTGAAAGAATAGGAATGAAGGATAAGCCGGAATATGACCCAGAAGCCGGAATTACATTCCTTCACCCAGGCCGTCAGGCAAATGTTACATATGATGGAACTAAGATAGGTTATATCGGTGAGGTACATCCAGATGTAGCTGACAATTATGCGTTAGGTGAGAGAACATATCTTGCAGTTATCGACCTTGTCACTGTAACTGGTATGGCAAGCTTTGATACAAAGTTTACAGGAATTGCCAAGTTCCCAGCAGTAACAAGAGATATAAGTATGGTTATGCCTAAGTCAGTTCTTGTTGGCAATATCGAGAAGATTATTGAAAAACGTGCAGGAAAGATACTTGAAAGCTACAAGTTATTCGATATATACGAAGGTGCCCAGATTAAGGATGGCTACAAGTCAGTAGCATACTCTATCTCATTCCGGGCAAAGGACAGAACACTTGAGGATAAGGATATCACTCCTGTTATGGAAAATATATATAAGGACTTAAGTGATGCCGGAATAGAACTTCGTGCATAGAGAGCGCAAAGAAAAAGGAAGTGGCTGTAAAGCAGACATTTACTTTTTCTTAGCTATTAAAGATTAATCTAATTAGAGGAATATTATGGATTTACATGATTTTTATTATGACCTGCCAGAAGAGCTTATAGCACAGGATCCACTTTCAGACCGTTCAAGCTCAAGACTTATGGTGCTTGATAAGAATACAGGTGCAATAGAGCATAAGATATTCAGGGATATAACAGAGTATCTTAAGGCTGGTGACTGCCTTGTTATCAATGATACCAAGGTTATACCAGCCCGTCTTATAGGTGAGAAAGAAGAAACAGGTGCAGCCATAGAGGTGCTTCTTCTTAAGAGACTAGAAGACAGACAGGATACATGGGAAGTGCTTGTAAAGCCTGGTAAGAAGTGCAAAGTCGGTGCTAAGATAGTATTTGGCGGTGGAAAGCTTAAAGGTGAGATTATAGATATAGTTGAAGAGGGAAACAGGCTCATACAGTTTACATATGATGGTATATTTGAAGAGATACTTGATGAATTAGGACAGATGCCGCTTCCTCCATATATAACACATAAGCTTCAGGATAAGAACAGATACCAGACTGTATATGCAAAGCATGAGGGTTCGGCGGCAGCGCCTACAGCTGGTCTTCATTTTACAGAGAAACTACTTGATAAGATACAGGCTATGGGAGTTAAGATAGCAAGAGTTACACTTCATGTTGGTCTTGGAACTTTCAGACCAGTTAAAGTTGAGAACATTCTTGAACATCATATGCATTCAGAATTTTATCAGGTGGATAAGGAAGCTGCGGATATTATCAATGAAACAAAGGCTAATGGCGGAAGGGTCATAGCCGTAGGTACTACAAGTACAAGAACTCTTGAGTCGGTAGCTGATGAAAATGGTCATATACCGGTTAAGAGCGGATGGACAGAGATATTTATATATCCGGGATACAAGTTCAAGGCGATAGACTGTCTTATAACTAACTTCCATCTTCCGGAATCTACACTTGTTATGCTTGTTTCTGCACTTGCAGGAAGAGAAAATGTTCTTCATGCATATGATGTGGCAGTTCAGGAAAAGTATAGATTTTTCAGCTTTGGTGATGCTATGTTTATAAAGTAACACCAACACATTAAAATTTTATAAAACACATAATATAACTTTGACATACTTTCCTGCGTGTGGTAGTATGTCAAAGTTATTGAATGTTTATTAATATGAGTAGCACAGATAATCGCGGCTGCAAGTGTCGAAAGACCGCAGGTGAGGAAAGTCCGGGCTTCGCAGGGCAGGATGCCGGATAACGTCCGGTGGAGGTGACTCCAAGGCTAGTGCAACAGAAATATACCGCCAAAGCAAGAAGGTGAATTTATTAATGTCTTTACATTACTAACTTTACTGATGCATGTACATTAGCAGTTTTGCTGCTGATGTTATAGAATTAACACTTTAGTGTTAATTCTATTGGTAAGGGTGGAAAGGCAGCGTAAGAGACTACCGCAGCACTGGTAACAGTGCTGGCTATGTAAACCCCATCCGAAGCAAGACCAAACATAAAGCGATACGGCTGCCCGTCGTGCTTTTAGGTAGGTCGCTTGAGCTTACTGGTAACAGTAAGACTAGATAGATGATTATCATCAGCCAGATGATGGCTGGACATAACCCGGCTTATAGTGCTGCTCATATATATGTTTGATGGCAAGATAGAATAATAGAATATATGGCTTTTTACACGAAACATGTGTTACACAGCCCTGAAAGCGCAGAAGCGTAAGAATGGAGATTAGTATGAATTCAGGAATGGACAGAAGAAGGCGAAATAAAAAGCTTAAGATAGCAAGAAATATTGCGATAGCTTTAGTTCCAATAATAATTATTGGACTGCTTATATTCAGACTTGGAACAGATGCAAAGAGTATGTTATCGGAAGCTAATACATTAAAAACTGACCTTAAGGCTGTTATGACAGGCGTTAAGGAAAGAGATGTTGAAAGCGCACAGAATGCCACACTTAAGTTGGATAATACAGTCAGAAAGCTTGACAGAACATTGTCAAGTCCGGTATGGAAGGCTGTATCGCATGCACCTTTTGCAGGGAAGTATGTTAAGTCAGTTAATACACTTGTGAGTGTTGCAGAAGATGCATCTGACAATATATTAAAGCCGGCACTTGATGTCATGGATGAGTATCCGTTAGAGGGACTTAAGGTTGGTGATGGTTTCAGTGTCAGCACAATCAATGCTTATCTTAATCTTTTAGAGGATATAGAACCAAGAATAGAAAGCATGACAACAAAGATGCAGACTGTTAAGCTTCCTTTAGGAAAGACAGAAATGTTATCAGAGTATACACAGATGCTTACAAAGCTCACAGCAGCCTATAAGGAGAATGGAGAGTACCTTCCACTTTTCAGGGCATTTTTAGGAGACGGCAGTGATAAGTTATATCTTCTTGCTGCACAGAACTCAGCTGAGATAAGAGCGTCTGGTGGTTTTCCAGGTTCTATGGGAACTATAAGGATAGAAGACGGTGTTCTTACAATAGATGACTTTAAGACGGTATATGATATGATATCAGTTAATCCTCCAACAGAGGCACATATAACAGATACAGAATATCTGCTGTTCAGCGGTTCGCTTGACTATGCAAGAGATGCCTGCTATATACCGGACTTTGAAAGAGTTGGGGAAATATGGGCATTGGCATATGAAAGCAAGAATGATGAACACATTGACGGAGTTATATCACTTACACCTGTAATCATACAGAAAGTGCTTGCTTATACAGGAGCTGTAACACTTTCAGACGGAACAGAGCTTAATGGTGATAATGCAACACAGATGCTTCAGAAGGACCTTTATTATAAGTATCTTAGCAGTAACTCATCTTATAAGGTAAGCAATGCTTATGATTATGTTGATTCTCTTTTTGCAGAAACTGCGAAAATTGTTATGGGTAAGCTTGTAGATGACTTTGATATAAACAGAATAGCAGATTATTCAAAGATATTTACAGATGGCGGAAAAGACCGTACTATACTTATGTGGATGGAGGATGAGACAGCAGAGTCTTATGTAAAAGCGGCTGGCTGTTCAGGTGCGCTTAATGATGACCCTTCTAATCCTGAGGCAGGAGTATTCTTTAGTGGAGCTAACGGAAGTAAGCTCGGATGGTTTGTAAGCCTTGACACACAGATTGGTGATGATGTTACAATAAATGATGACGGAAGCAGAACATATGATGTGACTGTTACAGTAAGTAACGATATCACAAGAGATGATATGTACAGGGCTGGTAATTATATCATAGGTAATTATAATGGTCAGGTGGAAAGTTATCTTCATCTGTTTGCACCAGCAGGCGGAACAATAAGTGACTTTGAGACAAGTAATTCAATGACTATGAATATGGATGAATACCATGGACTTGAAGTAGCTTATAATGTTGAGTTTATGTTAGCACCAAGCAATCCTGTAACTGTTACATATAAGGTTACAACAGCGCCGGGTGTAAGCACACCGCTTAAGATAAGCCAGACACCAACATTGCAGAGTTATAGATAATATTGAAAATGTTTAATAAATAAAAAGGCTGTTACATCAGTATAACATTTATTGATGTGACAGCCATATTTTTTAGGGTTATAGGACAAAACGTGTTGATGGGTTAATTCCATTCAACACGTTTTGTTATAATTAGGTGCAATATATATTGCTTATATAAAAATATTCTATAATATATAGATTATATTACTTTCCAGTATACTTCTCTTCACAGTACTTACATCTATATACCTGCTTTTCAGGGTCAGAGAGTACGAATACCTGGTCAAGTTCCTGTTCTATAGATGTTATACATCTAGGATTCTTGCATCTGATTACATTGGTTATCTGCTTTGGAAGAGAAAGAGATTTCTTCCCAACGATTTCACCATTCTTTATGATATTAACAGTTATATTGTGGTCTATGAAACCAATAACATCAAGATCTACGAGGTCAAGTCCACCTTCGATTTTTATTATATCTTTTCTTCCCATTTTGTTGCTACGGGCATTCTTGATGATTGCAACCTGGCAGTCAAGCTTTCCAAGACCAAGATAATTATATATATCCATAGCTTTTCCGGCTTCAATATGGTCTAATACAAAGCCCTCATTAAGCTGACCTACATTTAACATAGTAAACTCCTTCTGTGCACATTTATAATTGAAAATAAGAAATTATGCATAACAAGTCCGGTATGTGTGCACGCATACTTAAAGACTGATAATAGGACTTAGTTATTTGTTAAGACCAAGAAGTGTCATAATAAGTGCCATACGTACATATACACCATATTGTACCTGCTTGAAGTAGGCTGCTCGCTTATCGTCATCAACTTCAACAGATATTTCATTTACACGAGGAAGAGGATGGAGTACATACATATCCTCCTTTGCAAGTGACATCTTGGCTTCATCTAATACATAGAAGTCCTTCATACGAAGATATTCGTCTTCTGAGAAGAAACGCTCTCTCTGTACACGTGTCATATAAAGAATATCAAGTTGTGGCATAGCTTCTTCAAGGCTTTCTACCTCAACGAATTCTGCGTTGTTAGCGGCTAAAACATCATCTCTTATATAATCAGGTACTCTTAATTCTTTAGGTGATATAAGGACAAACTTAACATTGTTATATCTTACAAGTGAGTTGATAAGTGAGTGTACAGTTCTTCCGAACTTTAAGTCACCACACAGACCGATTGTAAAGTTGTCAAGTGAACCTCTTAATTCCCTTATAGTCATAAGGTCAGTAAGAGTCTGGGTTGGATGCTGGTGTCCGCCATCTCCTGCATTTATTACAGGAATAGAAGACTTGCTTGCAGCAACCATAGGGGCACCTTCTTTAGGATGTCTCATAGCGCATATATCTGCATAGCATGATATAACTCTGATAGTATCTGATACACTTTCACCTTTGGAAGCGGAACTTGAGTTAGCAGAAGAAAAACCTAATACAGAACCCCCAAGATTGAGCATTGCTGCCTCAAAACTAAGACGGGTTCTAGTACTAGGTTCATAGAATAAAGTTGCTAATTTCTTTCCATCACATACGTGACTGTACTTCTTAGGATCCTTAGAAATGTCTCTTGCAAGATCTAGAAGATCTGCTAACTCGCTGACACTTAAATCCAATGGACTAAGTAAATGTTTCATCGATTGTTCCTCCATATGTTGATATTGTTATTAATGCACATATATATTACTATTATTTTACATAATTCTCAATTGTTATTTAAAAAAAAATGTGATAAAATTGTAAACATTAGCGATGCTGTTTGTAATCATACGTTGGATAATAACAGTGTGCAGTGTCAGAGGCAAAATATCTTTTGACCCTGACATCATAATATGAATATGCGGATTGATATAAGAATGGAGGAGTAATAAATATGTCTAAAATAATATTAACAGGTGACAGACCGACAGGTAAGCTTCACCTTGGACATTATGTCGGTTCATTAAAGAGAAGAGTAGAACTTCAGAATTCAGGTGAATTTGAAAAGATATTTATAATGATAGCGGATGCACAGGCACTCACAGATAATGCAGATAATCCTGAAAAGGTACGTCAGAACATAATAGAGGTTGCGCTTGATTATCTTTCAGTAGGATTAGATCCTGCAAAGTCGAATATATTTATCCAGTCTCAGATACCTCAGCTTACAGAGCTTACATTTTATTATATGAATCTTGTTACAGTATCAAGACTTCAGAGAAATCCGACAGTTAAGTCTGAAATACAGATGCGTAACTTTGAGGCAAGCATTCCTGTAGGTTTCTTCTGTTATCCTATAAGTCAGGCTGCTGATATAACAGCATTTAAGGCGACTACAGTACCAGTAGGTGAAGATCAGGAGCCTATGATAGAGCAGACAAGAGAAATAGTAAGAAAGTTTAACTCAGTATATGGTGATACATTAGTTGAGCCACAGATACTGCTTCCTGATAATAAGGCATGCTTAAGACTTCCGGGTACAGATGGAAAGGCTAAGATGAGCAAGTCGCTTGGTAACTGTATCTACTTATCAGACTCGGCAGATGTTGTTAAGGAAAAAGTAAGAGGAATGTATACAGACCCAGACCATATCAAAGTAAGTGACCCTGGTAAGGTAGAGGGTAATACAGTATTTACATATCTTGATGCTTTCTGTACAGACGAAGATTTTGCACAGTTCCTTCCAGAATATAATAATCTTGATGAACTTAAGGAACACTATATGAGAGGCGGACTTGGTGATGTCAAGGTTAAGAAGTTCCTTACAGAAGTTATCAATAAAGAGTTAGAGCCTATCAGAAATAGAAGACATGAGTACGAAAAGAATATTCCAGAGGTATATCATATTCTTCAGGAGGGTACTAAGAGGGCATACGCAGTTGCAGAAGAAACTCTTAATGAGGTTAAGGCTTCTATGAAGATTAACTATTTTGATGATACAGAGCTTATCAAGCATCAGGCGGAAAAGTATAGCGAGCAGTAGTCAGAATATAAAATGTAAAATAAAAATGGTTCCAGACCTCAATGCCAGATGGCACGGGGATGGAACCATTTTTCTGTTCTGAGTGTAAGATAGTTGTGTGAATTGCATATCAATGTGGCAATCCGGGTACATAATAGTAACCCACTTTTAACACAATAATAGGGGATTAAGATAACTTTTTAATAACCATATTATTAGGTCTTGATATCTTAAGCTCCTTGCCGTTCATAACGATAAGTCCTTTATTGTAATCAACAGTAAATATTGTTATGGAATTTCCTTCATTGTTCATAGATATAAGGTGCTTATTGTCAGGGAACATACATACATACTTAGGGTAGTCGCCACTTACAGGAAGTGAGTTAAGAGTAATAATCTTTCCTGACTCTTTATCAACAGAGTATATAGTAGCTGTATTATCGCCTGCGTTAGAACAGATAAGGTTGTTGCCATCATTGGCAAAAATAATGTCTGAGGCAGCGCTGTTTGACTTGTGGTCACGTCTTACAGTAAAAATGTTCTGAATCATTTCAAAACGAGCCTTATCAGAATTCTTATCATAAGAATATACATTGATATAATTCTTTAATTCGCACACTACATAAGCATACTTTCCATCTTCGGAGAATATCATCTTTCTAGGTGCTGATTCCTGCTGTGAACGTATAATATCAAATAACTTAAGCTTTCCGGTTCTGTGGTTAAACTCGTAAAGCTTAATCTGGTCAATTCCAAGGTCGCAGGCGCATAAGAGGTCTTCATCAGGAGTGAAACATGTGTTGCTTACATGTGGGCGGAAGTTACGCTCAGCGATGCTTCCAATACCTTTGTGAAATACCTCATCGGCAATATCGCCAACAGAACCATCGTCATTGATGTGCATAACAGTAATCTTGCCATCGTGATATCCAGAAACAACAAGGAAGTTGTTAGCTTTAGTGACAGACATATGGCAGCCTCGCATACCGTTGATTGATACAACATTCATAAGCTCAAGGCTTCCATCCTCCATAATGGAATAGGATGATACTCCCTGATCGCATATTGCATAAAGAAATCTCTTATCGTGTGAAAGAGTTATATAAGAAGGGTTATCGATAGATACCTCTTCACGTTCACATATACGTCCCTTCTCTACATCCATATCGTATATATGTATACCTTTACTGCTTTCGTGAGTATACGTTCCCACATAAGCAACGTAATTATCTTTCATAGTAACCTCCAATCATTATCTCAAGAACTGAATATATGTATATATTAGCATTTTTCTTTATGTTTATCAAGGCAGACATTTACAAGAACAATATCTTTGCCAATGGATTTGATACACTTAAATGGAATGACATACACGAATTCTCTTCCAAGAAAACCACATAATTTGCCGGGACCGGGGATAATAATAGAGTTGATACATCCATTGGACGGGTTAAAATCTATGTCGATGACACAGCCTAGTATACGGCAGTCTTCTTCGTTGATGACCTGCTTGTTTTTTAAGTCAAACATTTTCATAGGGGTGACCTCCTTTTAGTGGAGAATTTTTATTTAGGTGAATATGTTGGGGCAATTAGGATGCGTTTTTTGTGATGTTTTATACTGGGTGAAATTTTAAGGAATTTGTTTTTTATATTATATAAAAGGTCTAATAAATATGTGTTAATATAATTAGTTCTTGTTTGCTTTTTAACAGGGGATGCCTAAGGATATTCACACTTTATTTTATGAAAAAATGTACGGATTGTGCATGAGATGTCATATGGAAATTATAAAGATAAAATGAACATATTGTGAAAGAAATGTCATATATATTTACATAAAAACATTTTATGGTAAAATAAAAACAATTACATAACCTATTACAAAAGGAACAGGGAGGATGATTATATGTATTATTTTTATGATGCAACATATATACTTGTGCTGATTGGTGCGGTTATAAGTATCATAGCATCTATGAATGTCAAGTCGACATTTAACAGATACAGCAAAGGCAATAATAGAACAAATATGACTGGCGCGCAGGCAGCACAGGAGATACTAAGGGCGGCAGGTATAACAGATGTAAGAATAGAGCGTGTAAGCGGTAATCTTACAGACCATTATTCACCTAAAGAAGGCGTACTAAGACTTTCAGACAGCGTGTATGATGTAAATACAGTAGCAGCAGTTGGTGTTGCTGCACATGAGTGTGGACATGCCATGCAGTATAATGAAGATTATTTTCCTATAAGAATAAGGTCGGTTGTCATACCACTTGCTAATATCGGCTCATCACTTTCATGGCCAATAATATTACTTGGACTTGTATTTGGCGCAACAGGACTTATGCAGATAGGAGTACTGTTATTTTCGCTTGTTGTATTATTCCAGTTTCTGACACTTCCGGTAGAGTTTGATGCGTCAGCAAGGGCTTTAAGGACACTACGTAGCAGAAATATGCTTTCAGGAAATGAGCTGTCAGGTGCAAGAAAGGTTCTTACAGCGGCAGCGCTCACATATGTGGCAGCACTTGTTACATCTATACTTCAGTTATTAAGACTTATATTGCTTACAAGAAGAAATGATTAACAGATTTTAAATTTAATGAAGAAAAGGCGTATATTGATGAGGACTTTATTAATGATGAGGCTTCATTGGATATATGCCTTTTTAATACGTATATTTTCTATTGACAAAATATACACAACGTGCTATTCTATAACCATAGTATACTTAGTAAGTCTTAAGAATTATTTACAGACTAATATTGCGAAAGCAATTATCTATGCTGAATTGTTTCCGAATAATGTCCTGCACAGAAAGAGTATGCTTAAGATACCGACACCGCATTTTATCACATTTTATAATGGAAAAGAGAAGATGAAGGAGCGTGTTAAGATATTGAGACTGTCAGATATGTTTGAGCAGAAGACGGATAATCCGGAGCTTGAGCTGATAGTTACTGTCATTAATATTAATCCGGAATATGAGAGTGACAATGACAGCAGGACTGATAAGGAAGAGCCTATTATCGGTGATGAAAGTAAGGATGTTTTTGTTAAAAATGCACTTGCAAATGCAGACATACTTAACCGATGCAAGTCTTTAAGGGATTATATGACATTTGTTAATAAGGTACGTAATAAGACGGATGTTTATGAAATGGACGTAAAGGAAGCGGTAACAGAAGCGGTGGACGAATGTATTAAGGAGGATGTGCTGTCAGAATTCTTTATAGAACATAGAGAAGAGGTGATTGCAGTGAGCGTTTTCGAGTATGATGAAGAAGGGCATATGGATATAGTGAGAGAAGAAGGACGTGAGGAAGGAAAAAGGGAAGGTCTTGCGCAAGGAAGAAAAGAAGGGCTGGAAGAAAGATTGAATATTATGAAAAATGTAATGAACAATCTAGGAAAGTCAGCAGACGAAGCAATGGACATAATAGGAGTAAAAGAAGCCGAAAGAGAAGAATTAAAGAAAATGCTGCTTGGAGAATAGTGTGTAAAGTCAGTTACAATTAAGCTGCAATTAAGTTGCCATAGGTTATAAGGTTTTAATGGTATATATGCGTGAGTAAGAGTATGCCATATATAAAAGTCTTATAATCTATGGCATTTGTGCATTATATACGACCTTTAACCCAGCTTTAATAAAGAAAATAACATAGAATTACTTTAAGTTTGGAAAAAATTAAATGATTATTTGTGAAATGTGACAAAAAACACTTAAATTTTCATAAAAAATATGTTACAATGCACTTAATGAAGAACATAATCAATTACATATGTACAATTTAATACTTTGGTACTATGATGATAGTACTAAAGTTACCACATCCTCTTAAATGGGGGATAAGAGATGATTGCATTAACTATTCTAAAGTAATAGAATATATGTCAGTTGATGAATACATTCACATTATTGAAGAGGGGTTGTTATGGAAACATATTCATACACAGCAGTTGCAAAGGATGGCAAGGATAAAAAAGGGCAGATAGAGGCAGAAACAAGAGATGATGCAGCGAGAAAGCTTAAGGAGTTAGGACTTACTCCTATGGCGATTAAGCAGCAGAGTGCTCTTGATAAGGATATAGAAATTCCATTTCTGACAAAGAAGAAAGTCAAGCCAAGAGATATGAGCGTGTTCTGCAGGCAGTTCGCAAGTATACTGAATGCAGGTGTAAGCGTTGTCAATGCTCTTGAGATGCTGGCTGAGCAGACAGAGAATAAAGACCTTAAGAAAGCTATTATGGATGCCCAGTCGGGTGTTGAAAAAGGTGAAACATTATCAGACTCTATGCGACAGGACTCAGGTATATTTCCATCTATCCTTATAGATATGGTTAAAGCCGGTGAGTCGTCAGGTAGTCTTGAAAATGCACTTACCCGTATGGCTATACAGTTTGAAAAGCAGGCTAAGACACAGGGCATAGTTAAAAAGGCTATGATGTATCCTATTGTTCTGTTAGTAGTTATGGTCGGTGTTATCATAGTTATGCTTACATTTGTTATACCGAACTTTGTTTCGATGTTTGAAGACCTCGACTCAGAGCTTCCATTTATGACAAAGGCAGTACTTGCCATGAGTAATGCGGTTATGAATTACTGGTACATAATAATAGCGGTTATTGCAGCTATAGTAGTAGGATATAAAATGTATGTAAAGACCGATGCAGGCAGACACAGTGTGGACAAGCTTAAGCTCAAAATTCCTGTATTCGGAGTGTTGCAGACAAAGACAGCGTGTGCAAGCTTTGCAAGAACATTAAGCACACTTTTACAGGCAGGTATGCCGATGATAGAGGCACTTGACATATCAGCTTCAACTATGACAAATGTACTTTTTAAGGATGCGCTTATGAAAGCCAAAAGTGGCGTGGCACTTGGACTTCCGCTGTCGAACCAGTTGAAAGCCACACAGATATTTCCACCTATGATAGTTCATATGGTTGGTATCGGTGAGGAAACTGGTAATATAGAAGAAATGCTTACTAACTCAGCAGGTTACTATGAGGAAGAGGTTGAGGTGCAGACACAGACACTTACAGCTCTTATGGAACCAGCTATTATAGTTGTTATGGCGTTAGTAGTAGTAGTGCTGATACTTTCTATATACCAGCCTATGATTCAGCTGTACAACACATTGGGCTAAGCTGGTTACAGTACATTTTATATGTACTTATGATTACGTATATGATTGGTATGGCAGTGATAACATTCCCTTATATGAATATACGGGAGACATATAGGAGATATGTTAGTAGTCATACTGAATTATATAAATATATTATTATCAAAGGGAGATAAAGAAGATGAAAAAGACACAGAAAAGACTTGGTAACAAAGGTTTCTCTTTAGTAGAACTTATCGTTGTTATCGCAATCATGGCAGTACTCGTTGGTGTACTTGCTCCTACACTCGTAAAGAATATTGAAAAATCAAGAGAATCTACAGATTTACAGAATCTTGATACACTTAGAGGCGCTGTTGTAACAGCACTTTCTGATGAAAATGTAAATAATAAAGTTGGAAATGGTGGAACATATACAATCAGTACAGATTCTACATCAAAGAAAATAACTGTAACAGCAGATAGTACAGCAACTGGTGGTACAGAATTACAGGAAGCATTACAGGATAGTATGCCATCATCTATTAGTATGAAAAGTAAAGCAGCTGGAACAACAGCAATAAAGGTAACAATATCAAGTGAAGGTGCTGTATCAGCATATGTTGGTGCATCTGAAAGTGCAGCTGTTCCTTGTAAAAATACTAAAGATTCAGATGGCAATGCACAGAAATTACTTTCTAAATAATAAATATGATAAGGAAAAAATATGCAATACGAACTCATACTCTACGTCATAATATTCCTCTACGGAATTGTAATAGGAAGTTTTTTGAACGTACTAATATATAGATTACCATTAAAAGAGAATATAGCGACGGAGAATTCGCATTGTATGTCATGTGGTCACAGACTCCAGTGGTACGATTTAGTACCACTGGTGAGCTACATGATACTTGGTGGAAAGTGCCGTTATTGTAAGACAAAGATATCACCACAGTACCCGATAATAGAGGCTGCTAATGGTGTTATGTATGTCATCATATTTGCAGTGAATGGACTGAATATAATATCTGGTCTGATGTGTCTGGTTTTTTCAATGTTTCTTGTCATATCAGTTATTGATGAAAGAACACAGGAGATTCCGTTCGCACTTAATATAGTAATAGGAGTCCTCGGTATAATAAGAATACTTTTTGACAGAGAACACCTATTAGATTATCTAATAGGCTTTTTTTGTATAAGCGGTTTTATGCTTTTACTTCTTATTATAGGACGTGCCGTTAAGGGAGTCGATGCATTTGGAGGCGGAGATATAAAGCTTATGGCAGCGGCAGGACTATTTCTGGGATATAAGAATGTAATACTTGCATTCTTTCTTGGCTGTATATTGGGAGCAGTCATACATGTTATAAGAATGAAGGTCAGTGGAAAGCAGAGAGTATTAGCTTTCGGACCATATCTGTGTGCAGGGCTTACGATAGCCATGCTTTTTGGAACGAATATAATTAACTGGTACATATCGTTATTCTGATGTAAGGGGCAAAAAGTTGTTCGTGCTTGCACGATAAGACTTTTTACATTGTGAGCCGTTTAACACCGAAAACGTAAATTATCAGAGTTATATATAAATTAGTATATAGTGTTGTTATAAAAGTTAATGCAGACTTATATGGCTTGACACTATATTTTTAATAGTAATAATTACAATAATGATTGGGGAGAGGAGACTGTTTCGTTATGGCAGTTAAAGTTAATGGCAGGTATATAAGCGTAAGCATTAACAGTGAATACATAAAGTTGTGTGAAGCAACGAAAGGTGCTAAGAACACAACAGTTCACAAGATAGTGACTGTAGGAACACCTGAGGGTGTATATAGCGATGGCGATATTCTTGATGTAAAAGAACTTGCCAAAGTTATTAAGTCAGCACTTGACGATAATCGTATGAATTCTAATGATGTTGTATTTACAATATCATCTAATAAGATAGCAACTAAGGATGTATTAGTTCCTGATGTCAAGGGCAACAAGATTGACAAGATTATAGAAACTAATGCAGCAGAATATTTTCCAGTTAAAATAGAAGATTATATAGTACAGTATTATCCACTTGAAAAGGTGGAAGAAGAGGGCACAAGCAAGTTAAAGGTTGTTGTCGTGGCAGCACCTGCCAAGATAATTGAGAAATATTATGAACTTGCAAAGGATATGGGACTTAAGGTCGCATATATCGATTATGCCGGAAACAGTGTTTATCAGCTTGTAAAGCAGCAGATAGACAAGAGCACAAGTATTGTTATATCTATAGAAGAGGATACAACACTTGTCAGCATATTTAAGAATGGGGTTATGCAGCTTCAAAGAAGTGTTCACTATGGTAAGTCACTTATGGTTAATACTGTTATGAATATGTACAAGCTTGATTATGCAGGGGCACTCAGCAAGTTACAGACAGAGTATCTTCTTGGAAAGTCAGTTGACTCCAATGAGATTACAGAGTCGGTAAGACCACTTATCAGCAATATAAGCAGAATTACTGATTATTATGTATCAAGAAATAATACTCCTATTGAGAAAATATATTTTATAGGTAATGCAACGACTATCAGAGGCTTTAATAAGTTAATGTCCAATGAGTTCAATATGGAGATTGTTCCTATAGATAGCCTTGACGGAGTGCTTACAGATAAGAGAACATATGTTGACGAGAGTTCGCTTACATCTTATACAGCAGCTATAGGCGCTCTTATAGCACCTGTAAACTTTGTATCTTTAACGAAGATAGAAGAAGATAAGAAGAAGGACAGCGGAAAGAGTATGGCACTTATAGTAGTTGCGGCGGTTGCAGCTTCGCTTCTTTTAGTGCTTGTTCCGGGCGTGCAGCTTATATTTTCTAATATTCAGGTTGCAGCACTTAAGAATGATGTCAAGAAGTTAGAGCCTATTGAAAATATTGTTAATGAATATTATCAGGCTAAGGATGAGAATACAGATGTTAAGACATTTAAGACACAGGCATCTAATAACAATGACTCTGTTGATACATTTGTAAGCCAGCTTGAAAGCAAGGTTCCAAGCGATGTTGTGATAACAAGTATGAGTGTTACATCGGGCAATGTTGCCATAAGTGGTACAGCTTCAAGCAAGTCATCACTTGGTATGCTTGTATTACAGTTACAGTCAATACCGACAGTATCCAATGTTGTAGTATCTAATGAAACAGAAAACAGAGATAACACTGGTACTATCCAGTTAAGCTTTTCTCTTAGCTGCTCATTCGGAGATATAAAAGGTGCTTTGCAGGGAGGTAATAAGTAATGAAGGAAAAGTTAAAGAAAAGTCTTACTATATCTGAAAAAGATAAAAAACTGCTTGTGTATGTATTTGCATTTCTTATCGTCTTTCTTGCTTACTTTGTAGGTTTCCAGAATCTGTCAACAGCGCTTGATACATCAACTAAGCAGGTTACAGAGCTTACTAAGAAGAAAAAAGACCTTACAACAAAAAATGAGAATAAGGCTAAGTATGAGTCTGACACACTTACATTAAAGAGTGAGTCATCCAAGCTTTTTAGTACATTTGAAAATGGTACAAGCCAGCCGGCAACATTACAGTTCCTTAACTCTATAGAGAGTTCAACAGGAGTGTGGGTTAAGAGTATTACATTTTCAGAACCTGTTGCAGTGTATACATTTGGACAGAAGGCTTCTTCTAATCCATCTAATACTTCAGGCAGTGCCTACAGCACTAATAATATCGGATACAAGGAAACTATTAATGTATCCTATGAGGGTACTTACGCACAATGGAAGAATTTTCTTGGATTTATCAATAATTATGAGAAGAAGAACACTATAGAAGCTATAACAGTTTCCTATAATGAGTCAACAGATGCGGTCACAGGTACTATGACACTTGCACTGTACTCTGTAAGCGGCGATGGCAGAAACTTTGAAGAGCCTAAGTTTGACTTAAAGACAGGAACAGATAATATATTTGCTAAACCTGGTGAATAAAGGGTGTGGCAGATAGAATTACACAGCATTAATTCTGATAATGTGCAATATATAGTAAAAATGGAGAATGACAGATGAGTAGGATAAAGAGGTCAGGCGGTAATAAGCCTTTGGGAAAACTGAATAATGCTGGTTTCTCACTTGTAGAGGTGCTTGTTGCAATGGCTGTGCTTGCTATTCTGTCAGTACCGGTGCTTAGTTCATTTACCAATGCTGCAAGAATTAACCACAAGGCAAGAAAGGAAGAGAATGCTAACACTGTAGCTGCTGACATAGTTGAGCAGTTTAAGTCGGTAAGCATGAGCGAAATTCTTGCTGACTATGATGGAAGGTATACAGAAGGCAGCAACGGAAGTTATATATTTACAGAAAGTAAAACAGGTGCGAATGGAGAGAACTATAAGGTTGTCACTGAGCTTGAGCCGGGCAGGTATAAGGCTGGTGATGAAGATGATAAGAACTATAATAACAACATCAATTCTTATGTCAACTCAGTTAAGAACTTTGTGTTAAGAGAGGACTTATACAGCTATGATGCACAGGCGGAGAAGAAGTTTGCAGAGGTGTATACAGCTGGTTTTGATAGGACTAATATAAAAAAGGTTACGAATATCAAGGTTGAGGTAAAGCACAGCGAGTCGGAAGAAAATGCTTCGGGAGGCGCAGTTGATGATGGTATAGATGCCTATTATCAGAGAGTTACGGTCAGCTTTGAGTACAGATATAATAATAATGAGGCAGATGTATACAAGCCAGACCCTATAGTATATCCAAACAACTATTTCAGGGCTGCAGCAAGTGGAAGTAATTCATACAGGATATCAACAACTCTTGCTAATAATCTTAAGGATGTGTATGTATTCTATGCACCTTATGACAGATATTCGCACACAACAGTTGATGGCGATGGAAGCAAGTATTATTCATCGGACAAGATTAATATAACTTATGATTACAGCAATGAAGCATATGTAAAGTATGACGGCTGTAATGTATTTATCATACAGCAGACTTCAAGAAATGAGAATAATGATAATATAAAGATGGCATTAAACAGGGCTAATGTAAGTCTTACTATCAATGGAAATGTTATGGATATGGTTACTAAAGGCACTGTAAGCCTTGGTACAAGCGGTTCATATGGAGGAAGTGGTTCAACAGCTTCAGGTCCTGTAAGTATATTCTCTAATATATATAAGTGGGAAACCTATAAAGACCCTGACAATAATGGCTCAGGCAATAATGGAATATCAAGCAAGAGCCTTTTATATACGATGACTGTCAAGGTATATTATGGCGATGAAACAGAGCCTATGGCACAGGTTGTTACAACAAAGGTTGGATAGAATAAAGGGAGGAACATCTGATGGCTGAAAAGATAAGGAGAAAAGTAAAGCGTAATAATAATGGTTCGACTATGGTTATCGTGCTTATAATGTTATCATTTATTATGATTCTTGCCACAGTAGTTACTTCTTCTACGATTATGAATCTTAAGATGAAGGTTGCAGACAAGCAGTCAACTAAGACTTTCTATACATCTGAGGATGCTGTCAATGAAGTGTATGTTGCGATGGGACAGGTGTCAGCAGACTGCTTTAATAAGGCATATCAGGATGAGATAGCTGAAGTTGTAGAGAGTACAGCGGCAGGCAATATGACGGTTGACAATATAACCTGCAACGAGAACTTAAGACTTAATTATGCACACAGAATACTTAATAAGCTTGGTTTTATAAAGGACAGTGATTTTGAGGGAATTAAGCATACTTACAGTGATTATGTAAGCAAGAAGCAGGAGGGCACATTTGTAAGGGCAGGTAATACAGTAGAAGGAATTGGAGTTGCAGATGCTCTTAATAAATGTATAGAAGATACCCACAAGGATGCGGAGGGTAATCCGACTTTAAGTATAGAATCAGTGGATAATATTCAGGTTGTGAGCAAGGTAAGTTCTGCAAGTGATAAGGTGTTTTATTATACAGTAAACATTAATAACTGTCTTGTAAAGTATCTTACAGAAGCAGGATATTATTCATATATCACATTTGATATGAGTATGGGTATACCAGATGAGCTTGTTAATATAACGGACTCAAAGAAGCTTAATCTCGACTCTTTTGTTAAGTATGCAATTATAGGAAATAAGGGCATATCAGTGGCATCGTCATCTAACTTTACACTCAATGGCAATGCATTTGCAGGCTATAAGAATGGCTTTAAGGTAAATGCTGGTGGTAGTGCGAATATAAATGGCGGCAATCTTCTTGCGACAAGCGGTAATATCGTTGTTGAGAATGGAATGTTCACAGCAGGAAGTGACAGTAAAATATGGTGTGAGAACTTAAAAACTGCGGATGCAGCAGCTTCGTCATCGGGTTCGACTATCAATGTAAGTGGTTCTTCTGATACTTATGTAAAGGATGATTTGGAGCTTAATGGTAATGGCAGTAATGTAAGTCTTTCAGGTAATTATTATGGTTATGGTTATGTGAGTGTCAACGGCACAGAAAGACTGAATCCAAGCAGTGCTATTATTATTAATAGCAAGAATTCAAGTCTTAATCTTACAGGACTTAATAAGCTTATGGTTGCAGGACGTGCCTATGTTGATTATCTTTCACTTGCAAGTAACGGCAATGGTGTCAGTGTGCCAGAAGGGTATGATACAGGTGAGTCAGTATCATTTATAGGCGACCAGGAGATATATCTTGTTCCTGCTTCACTTATGGGCGGAAGTAATCCGGTAATGCTTGATACAGCGGTTACAGTTGATATTAATGAAAATAATTTCTTTGGATATAAGTATCTCGGAGCGGATGATGGTGGTAATCTCTATGTTAAGAAGACTATCAAAATAGAAGGCGACCCTGTGAGAGATTTCTATTATCTGAGGTTTAAGAATGAGGAGTCAGCAGCATCTTATGTAAGGGCTATATTTGATGATGATGAGTTTAACGGGCTTCTTGATGGAAAGACGGACGACACTAAGAAGCTTTATAAGGAGCAGAGAGAGAAGCTTAAGACACAGATGACACTTAATGCAAGCAGTATGAACAGTGTGCTTACAGTAGGTTCAGGTGAGGTCTATTCAAAGACTACTATGTTATCAGCCTCATCTTCAAGTGGAAAGATGAATCTCTCCTATGTGGCATCTACTGGCGGTGCTTCTAACAGCTATAACTTTAAGAGGGATTATGATAATCTTTCTGCAAGATTTAATGTGCTTTGCAAGACACTTTATGAGATAACAGATTCAGGATATATGACAGATGCACTTGTCGGACAGATGTATCCTAATCTTAGCGCATATTCAGAGGATGTATATGTCAATATGATATCAGACAGCGGCTTTAAGGCATATACAGAGGGTAAGTTAGGACCTGTTAATAACAGGCTTACAGGCGGTTATGCAGGTTATGTGCTTTCAGCTTATGATAATGGCAATACGGGTGCTGACCCGCTTATTATAAGTGATGAGGATGTAGCCCTTTCAAACAGGAGAGATATAACTTATAGTTTCAGGGATTATAATGGCGGAATTATAGTTGCCTCTGGTGATGTTATTGTAAAGAAGAACTTCTCTGGAACTATTATAGCGGGTGGAACTATTACTATTGAGGATAATGTAACAGTTAACGGCCTTTCTGATATAACAGATATTATAAAGACAGACCAGAAGTATGCAGAGATATTCAAGGTATGGAATCCGCTTGAGGATGGTAATAACAGTGGTTTCCTTGATGTACAGAATATGACATATAAGGATATGATAACAGTTGCTAATTGGAGGAAACGCGATGATTCTGTCGAAGCTACAGCATCGTCTACAGAACCAGCAACAAACTAAAAGGCTGGAACGATGCGGATTGTATGAAAAATATAAAAAACAAGCTGCAAAACAACTGGATGGTGGCTTTACACTTGTTGAACTGCTTGTTGTTATCGCTATTATGGCTGTTATGATAGGTGGCTCGGCGATAGGAATATCAGTTATTACAGGCGGCAATGTAAAGAAAGCTGGTAATTATGTGTATACACAGCTTAACAGTCTGCGTTCACAGACACTTACAGTCAATGCCGACTGGAGGCTTGAGATTGAAAAGGATTCAGATGATACCTACAGGATAGTTACTTATAAAGATAATGAGGAAACTGACAGCAAAGTTATAGGAAAAGGCTATACAGTGACTATATCAGATTATAAGAATTCTGTTGATACTCCGGTTACATACAGTGTGGATACTGGAAAGAAGGCTGCTATAGCATATACAAGAAGCAACGGAAGGATAGGCTTATTTACTGTAAATGGAGGTGCTTTAGCATCGGATAAGCTGGATGTAGCTAATAATCTTAAGGCTGTTATCACAGTAAGCCGTGGAAGCCGTTCATATGATGTCACTGTATGGTACAGTACAGGAAAGATTACACTTTCATAGAGTTAGGACATTTCTGATATATCACAGAGTGACAGTGTTATTTCAGACATTTAAACTATTAATAAGGAGAGAGCAATATCATGGACAAAAATAATAATAAAGGCTTTTCTTTGGTTGAGCTGCTTATTGCACTTGCTGTTGGTGGTATTGTGCTTTCAGCACTGACAATGCTTATACAGAATTCAGTGCATACATTTACAAAGCAGACGGTATCGGCGCAGCTTCAGAGTGATGCGGATATAGCGCTTAACCAGATAGAAAATGATGTAATGGAGGCTGATATGCTCATTATGTATCAGAGCGGAAGTACATCATCCGGCTATGATTATTACTTAACAGAATACTCACAGGTCGATAATTCAAGGTATTATGGTTATATATGGGATAAGGCAGCGAAGATACTGTACTTTTCCAATGACTTTTATCCTTTGGGAGAACATCCACTTGATACCTCCAATGTGAGTGTGGCATGTGAGCATGTCGAGGAATTTTCCATAAAGCTTAATGGAAAATGTGTATCCGAGGGAGAGGTCGAACAGCCAACAGCTTCTCCTGCTGACCCTGTCAGTACAAGAAAGGTTGTTATTATATCACCTAATATTAAGGTGAAAGCGCAGGTAAAGCTGTCAAACCAGAACGTAAGCCGTGAGGTAACAAGGGAAATATCTTTAAGAAACTCTCTTTATGGAAATGATATGACTGACGATATAAAGGTTGTAAAGACAGATGGTTCAGGCAGTACGATAACTAAGGTGAAGGACTGCCAGATGAGTGATATAAGCCAGTATGTCAGTAATTAAGGAGCATTTGTTATAATCAGGATAGGAACTTCGATAATCATATGTTGTATAATACGGGAGGAATACTGATATGAAGAAGATAAAAGGGCATATTAAGAAATCATATTATGTATATGCGCTGCTGGCAGTGATAATAGCTGGCTGTGTAGCGGCTGGTGGATATATTAAGAATATACATGCTGACGACCAGAATTATGTCGTTGCCGATGAGGTCGTGATTAATGGAAAAACATATACCTCCTCTAATAAGATGAATATCCTTATGATTGCACCACATGAGGCATATGATGAGATAGGTATCCTTATGGGGGATAGCGAGGGTGCGATTAAGTTTACTGACCTTATGGCAAAGGCACCTTCTGATATTACAGATGGCACATTCAGGGATAATGTAATTAAGTATCAGACATTTACTAACAATAATGGTCTGTTGATGAATACACCATACAGAATAGGATATAAGTTTCCTGATGGAACTATCACTGAAAATATAAGCACAATATCAAGTGCAGATATTAAGACGAAGCTTAATGGAAAGTGGAGTAATCTTAAGGTTGTTATAACAAAGGATGGCAAGGAAATACCATATCGTAATATATTTGGAGCGATGATATTTGATAATTATGATATGGATAATAAGATGAACTTATCTGTTAAGAAGCTTGCAGATGTTACAATGTCTGACCTTAAAAATGCAGACCTTGTATACATAAGCGGCCACAGCCACAATACATTTGGTATAGATATATATAATTATATACATAATAGCAGTGTAGGTGCGTGGTCTTACTTAAGAAATAATGACTGTGGTGACTTTGATGCAGATGAGGCTCTGTATCTGCTTCTGTCATATGCTAAGGGTGAGAAGAAGGTTATATTCGACTCTACTGCAAGACAGGATGGCGATAATGGTATGAACCTTAACAAGATAGGTATATTGTTTACGGCTATTGACCCGGATGTGCTTATATCTGACTTTGCAAAGGTAAAGGAGGATAACGGTAATTATTACGGAACTAAGGGGAGTATCAGGATAGAGAATAATCAAATTCATCTTTATTATAAGAGGACAAATGATGAGATAAAGTTTTCAGCCAATATGTTCTTAAATTATGGCAATAACTTTGCTGTTTCTACACAGGACAGGGATGGAGAGTCTTATGCGACCCGTGTACAGGACTATAAGGACGGTTATCCATGCTATGCTGACAGCGGATATCCATATTATAACTCTAATGCCATAGGCAAGTACTTTGTTAATCCATCGTTGTTTGTATTTGATGGAAGTAACTCGATGACTTCTTCATTTACAAGTGATAAGGTTAACACAACCGATGGAAGTGGAAGAGATTATAAGGGAACAACATTTGATGATGCATATAATAAGAATGGAAGTAATGGAGAACTTCATCCGGCTGATGCTATAGAATATATTCTTGGCGTATACACTAATACTAATATTAATTCTATAAAAGTATTGGAGATAGAGCCAGCAGGTTTTTCAAGGTATAATAATGACGATGGAAAGAAAGCAATAGCTTCATGGTTTGGAATAGCTGCAAAGCAGTATAACGATATAAAGTCTAATATTACAGTAGACTGTTATTCAATGACTGCATTTGATGGACTTAATAAGGACATCCGTTCAGATTATGATGTGGTTATTGTTGGTGCATATGATTATGACAGGTTTAATACGGATATATATAAGACACCTTATGATGCAGAAATGAAGCTTAATGACTATACTCTTACAGGTAATGATATAACGCATAAGGCTTATGAAAAGCTGTATCAGTATGTGGTTGTAGGTATGCCGCTGGTTCTTGATGATGGCATATATTATAATCTTGAGTCAGTTGTTGATGGGGACTGTACTAATCTTAAGGATGTACAGGCTGTAAGCTTAAAGAAGAGGCTTGTAAGTGAGATATCTTATGCAAAGTCCAATATAGTCCACGTTAATACAAGGGGCAGTGAAGCGTACAAGCTTATATCTAAGACTTTGTATTATGTTGATAAGCCATATGTCAATATTGGTCCATCGATAGGTGGCAGCCGTATAAGTGACTATAGTGAGAAGTCTTTAAGTAATGGTAATCTGTCGGCAGATGGAACAGTAGCCAATACAAGTCTTCCAGATATGCATTTTACAGGAAGCCTTTCAGGTAATGGCTCTTACAGGGTTAAGATATATGTTGACAGAAATAATGACAGTATCTTTGCAGAGAATTACAGTGGTGAGAAGAATGAACTTATATATTATGAAAAAAGTGGTTCTGGAGCAGCTACAGATGCCAATGGTAATATATTAGGGGTGCTTGTGAATGGTGGAAGCTTTGATGTTGCCATACCACTCCCTAAGACTCTCAGAGGATATATAAAGTGGAGAGTCGAAGTTACAGATGTAACAACAGGAGCTGTTAAGAATTCTGAGGGAGCATTTGCAATATCAGCAGGAACTGCAACAAAGACTATAAAGGTGCTTCAGGTTGAAAATGACAGTGAAACGGCACATATTAACCTTACAGGTGATGCATTTACCAATACATTTGAAAGGACAACATCTGTCACAGGACTTTCAGTTGATATAGTCAAGGTTAAGAAGAGCGGGTTAAATAAGGAAATAGAGGAAAATAGTGATTATCTTAACCAGTTTTCTATGATTGTACTAGGCTTTAGTGATAATTATGGTAATGATTCATCTGATTCATCAAAGAATCTTAGTGATAAGGCTAATGATGCTTTGTATGAATATATAGAGGCTGGCAATTCAGTTCTGTATACACACGATAGTATGTCGTATAAGAAAGGAAGCAGTTCATCGGCAGCTTCTAATGAAAATGAGATTAACAGCTTTACAAGAAAGTTTAAGGATGTGATTGGCATGAAGAGTGGCTTCTCACTTACTGATGTTCTTAAGCTTAAGCTAGACTCTTACAAGTCAGGTAAGAAGACACTGTATTATTCAATATATGATGGTATCAGTGCAACTGGAAGCACAAGGGTTACAAACAGAGTTAAGCAGCTTAACTCAGGTCAGATAACAGAGTATCCATATACATTGTCAAGTACACCGGTGATATCTGTAAGTGATACACATGCGCAGTATTACCAGCTTGACCTTGAGGCAAAGCAGGATGCAGAGGATGTTGTTGTATGGTATACACTGGCAGGCAATGGTGGTGAGTCCGCAAAGTACTTTGACTATACCGGACAGGATGCAGTTAATAATTATTATGCATATTCTATAGGTAATGTTACTTATACAAGTGCCGGACATAGTATGATTGACAGTGAAGGCGATGAGATGGAGCTGTTTGTCAACACATTTGTAAGAGCGCTTCTTGCGGGTAACAATGCACCTCAGGTCGAATATGAGGATGCTGAGCAGATTGATGGGAATAATTATGCGATATATTACAGACAAAGACCTAATACAGACAGTCTTACCATAAAGTATACAGTAACGGATGCGGATATAATATCTAATGCCGGTCAGGTAAAAGAATCATATCTGTACTGGGACAGAGATGGTGATGGTGTATACACAGAGGGAACTGACTTACGAATAGGTTATCTTGACAGGGATGGTAATGTGTTCACAGAAAAGCTTTCTAATGGCGGCGTATACTGCGGAAGACTTTATTCTCTTACACTGTGGGATACAAGAGGCGTGTGCAGCAGTAATATGACAGCTGATGTTCTTTCAGAGATGAAAGACAAGATGGCGAATGGAACGCTTACACTTGGAATAGTGGCTATAGATGGCAGTAAGGCGATAGGTTATGCATCATTGCAGATAGCTTACAGACCATTGTTTAATCTTAATTAGTGATAAAATAAATGTAATATGTAATATAAAAATGGCAGATTGCAGGCGTTGGGGGCTGTGGTCTGCTGTTTT
>FR886341.1:0-29434 GCA_000436535.1 Eubacterium sp. CAG:252
GCTGCATATCATGGTGAAGTTTAGCTCTTGCTTCCTGCATTTTGCCCTGATGAAACATATCGTTTAAAGCTTTAACATTGTAGTCAGGATGGAATAACTGAATTCCAAGCTTTGCACCATTTTCATGACATGCGTCAGCAAGTTTTTTGAAGCTTTGAACCTGCTCAGGTGAATAAAGCTTTGGTGTAGGAGAGAATGTTGGAAGTGGTGCAACATCTCCAATTACTATATATCCGACACCGCCTTTTGCGAGACGCTCGTAAAAACGAAAACTTTGTTCTCCAATTGAACCATCTTTTTCCTCATATCCTGTTGTAAGTGGTGGGAACATAATACGGTTTTTAAACTCAATATTTCCAACTTTTATAGACTCTAATAATTTCATTGTTCATACTTCCTTTCAAATTGAATATACTATTTAAGTGGTGTTAAAAACTCTAACATTAATTTGTCTAATTCTGCTCTTGCAAAAGCACTGGCAAAATTGTGGTTAGCGCCTTCAATTGTTTTATAATTGCATTTTCCATTGTAAAGTGACTCATATCTATGGCATGTTGCATCATCTACCAAATCATCTGCAGTTCCTCTTATAAGGAGGACTGGTCCGTTGTATCCTTCTGCTGACGAGAATGGCTCATAATTAAATAAATCATGATTAAAAGATGTTGGGAAAGTGAGTCCTTCAATATCGGCCTTGGTGATTCCCTTAGCTTCCATGGCTTCAGCACGATCCTTACATCCAAACCACATTCCAGCACCTGGACACATAAGCATGAGAGCATAAGGATTAACAATAGGAGCGGCAGTAGCAGCTGCGTATCCTCCCATACTCTGACCAGATAAGATAATCTTATCTGGATTGGCAAAATCTTGTGTTTTAGTCCAGTTTATAATATCCTCGATATCGTGTAGGATACCTGTAAAGGTCATGTCCTCGAATTCACCATCACTTTCACCATTTCCGTATAAATCAAAACGGACACTGGCAAATCCATGTTCAGCTAATAATCTGGCTGTGTGCGTATAAATACTTTTGTAACCGCTTTTATTCCCTGTAAAGCCATGTACATTTACAATAGCAGGAAATCTTGTGCCATCTTCTGGAATGTTAACTATTCCGCGTAAGATGTGTCCATCACGGTTTGTGATTTCTACTTGTTTTGTCAATTTAAAATACCTCACTTTCTAATTTTATTCTGCAGTAGTAGCATTTCGCTTGTCAGCTAAATCCTGTAACATTTCAGCTGTTTTCTCTTTTGTAAGAGGGTAGATAAATTTTAATACCAGAACAGCTAATAAATATCCTACAACATATAAACCTGTATATGTTTTCCAAAGATGTCCTGAGAATGCTTCATTCTGGACAGCTTCATTAACCTGGAATCCAGCAATTGCAAGTGCAAAACTACTCATACTTCCTGATACAGCATTAGCAAGTTTACGGAAGAATGTATATGCCGAATATACAATTCCTTCATTACGTTTTCCTGTCTGAAGTTCTTGATAATCAATTGCATCATTTACAAGTGCCCAAACTAATACTTGGAAACCACTTACTCCAAGATAGCAGATTCCGTTGATGATAATAAAGAGCATAGGATTTTCAAGTGGGAAGAAGAATAAAATAGCATAAACAACAACTGAGAAAGTTGCACTGTACATAATCCATTCTTTCTTTCCAAATTTCTTAGCAACAAATTTTGTGCCTACGAATGCAATAAGTGACCAGAGTACACTTAACATACCTGAAACTGCCATGATGGCAACATTTCCAAAATAATCGCGGAATAAATAAGTATTTAATCCGTTAACCATACCTGCTCCAACAATACCGATAAAGCTTGATAACATAACTCCGAGTAATGCTTTGTTTTTAGTAATATCTTTAATTACCTGGAAGTAGTTAAACTTTTCTTTTTTCTCAACAACTGGCTCTGTAATAATACGCTCTTTACACCAATGAGATGTAAACATAAGACAGATTAATCCAATAACTGCACAGATTGCTGACATAATAAGGAAATGGCTAGGTACTGGCTGGTTATCTTTATATAAGAATAATGGTCCAACAATAACGATAACTGTCATAAAAATTGTACCGCCAAGACTTCTGAAACGAGAAAGGTCAGTACGTTGGTTAACATCATCAGTCATTACACTTGAAAGACTACCAAATGGAACGTTGACACATGTGTACATAATTTCGTAAACAATATATGTAATGAACATATAAGCAATACGTGCACCATAAGCGAAATTGTTTACGTTAACAAATCCTAATATACAGAGTACTGCAGTTGGAAAAGCAAAGAATTTAATCCAAGGAATAAATTTTCCTTTTCCTTTGTTTTTGTGGCTATCAACAAGTGCACCAATTAAAGGGTCATTTATAGCATCCCAAAACTTTGTAACAAGCATAAGGATTCCTACGTGTACTGGATTAACTTTTAATACCAGTGTATAAAAAATAGCAAGATACATGGCACGGAACTGCTCAGTACAGCAACATCCCAAATCGCCAAGAGTGTAACCAATTTTGTCCTTCATGGAAAAAGGTCTTGTTTCTTTCATGATAATTTACCTCCAAACATTTATATTGTTTTAGTAGCTACAATCTTATTATATTGGGGTTATGCTGATATCCATATACAAATATTGCTTGCAAACTACGAAAAATTGATATATTGTATATTTTGACGAAATGAACAAAAAATATAATAGGAAAGTGTACAAAATAGACATATGAAAAAGCAAGGCTACAAAATGGAATATTTGAAAATATTGGATAGTGCCCAGCGAAGCTTTGGGCAAAAGGAGAGCTATACAATTGTATTTATAGCTGGTGGTATAGGGTATATGCACCAGGAGGACGATAATATTGTATGTACTATGGAGGATTTGATATTTATTAAGCCAGGTAATAAAGTAAAGCTTGAATATCGTAAAAATAAGTATCCTCTTGAAGTTTATGTTCTTTATATAGGTGGAGAACTTTTAAGGAAATTGTCAGATGAAGAAACAAGACTTGATGAAGCGTTTGATTTTGTTCCGTATCAAGTTAAGATTGTTCATTCTGAGACTGAATCGGCTATGCTTATAAAGAATATATCAAAAAAGCTCTATTCGATGAATAATGAGCCGCCTAAATTTGCCCACTCATTATACGAGAAAAGCCTATTAACTATGATTCTTGTACTTGCACTTCGCTCATCTGTTCAGGATGATGTACAGATCAAGACGAAGAAGAAAAAACACGTTGTAATGGATGATATTTTTATTTATATCAGAGAACATTTGACAGAAGATATCTCGTTGGAGCGCTTGGAAAATGAATTTTATATAAGCCGTTATCATATAGTAAGAGAGTTTAAAAAATTGACAGGTGAGACACCTCATTCATACATTGTAAAGAGCAAACTTGATTTATGCCGCCATTATATAGAGCAGGGGAAAAGTATTCATGAGGTATATGAGCTTGGTGGATTTGGAGGGTATAATCATTTTTTTAGAGCATTTAAGAAAGAATATGGTGTTACTCCAATGCAATATTACAAAGATTTAAAGATTGACAGGAATGAAAAGTAATGATTGTGTTTGTAGAATAAAGCAAATAAGAGGCTGTCGCTTTAACGATCATATGTGCTATAATATCCTTAAAGCCTTTTAATTATTCTTCTTATAAAGATTTATACAAACTTATTAAGTCGGAAAAAAGAACTGATTATATTATAAGGCAGATATGTGATATTTTCATAAAGATAGTTTTAGTGTATGTAGTTATAATAGCTGTAATTGTATTATATTCATTCGGTAAGGGATATATTAGCACAGAGGTTCATTATGAATTGTTTCAAAATATGAATAGTGATAGGAGGATAAATATTGGTACGTATATATATCCATTACTATATAGTGTTATGATGGCAGTATTGCAAGTATATTTTAATATGTATATAAACAGAGTTATTGTTATAGCATTTATTGTTGCCTATAATATATTAGCAATATATATTCCGAGCTGGTATGTACTTGGAAATATGTCTATGGTGTATAGAAGCAGTAATTCTGTGGTCAAGATTGAATGTTCGGTTATTGTTTGTTGCATATTAATAGTGATATTTACAATTCTAACAATATTTAGATTTCAGAAATATGATGTAATAAGTACAGAAGAAAAATAATTATAAATTATTCATTGTTGATACTACCATAGCAGCCTCTGCATTTTCAAGTTCTTCTTTAGTATATCTTGTTATTATCTGTTCTTTTGTAATTCCAAATTCAAGCATAGAAATAATAGCCTGCTGGTTGCTCTGTTTAATGCCGCGTTCCATCCATTCAGCCTCTAATTCCTTAAAAGCATTGCACATAATATTACCTCCTGTTTTGGTTGTTATATAGATTAAGTAACTTATGATTATCAGTAATTATACTAACTAATTCAATTACTTCATAATCAATATCAGCATAGGCATATTTATCATAGATTGATTTCATATCTTTCTGATAAATATATCGTACAATATCGAAATGTATCTGTCTAGTATGCTTGGAAAAATAAAAGCCAGACTTCAGATGCATAAAGCTGTTAATAATTAAGTAAAAATATCAATAATGTATATAACTTATTAAGTGGCGATGTCACTATGTACTGTAGTGTATACAAAGAGCATTAATAAAATAAGGACATCGCAGGAAATTTATTCATATAGTATACATATTAACGGATATAACAATTAATTGTATACTATATAAATAATGTTTTTCTGCGATACCCAGTATTAATATCTGTTATTTACCAGCCGTCTGCTTATCAGAGGCTGCTTCATTTTTCCTGTCGGCTATCTTAGTATCAGCCCTGTCGACCCAGCAGCCGAATATAATTCCACCGATAATAAGTATTATAACAATAGCAACAGTTATATTTCCTGCCATATAAACTCCATTCCGCAGGCTGTAAAAATATGCACAATAACGCTGCATTATTAACTGATTATGCTTTATATGCCAGTTGTTTATAATCACAGCCTGCAACACAATAATTAGTTAAATCTGCATCAATTAGTCAAATAAAGATATCTTATATTTAGCTGAGCGTATGATTTTGTAGATGATAGTTCCAAAAATTCCAAGTGTGATACTTAAAGTAGAACCAACAGCGACAATGCCACCAATAGCTATAGCTATATATGTTAATATATTCATAATAATCCTCACTTCTGAGCATAATATTATGCTCTTTTATTTAATTGTCAGTTGTTTACCTCTAACTGATGTATTCGGATTGCTATATTGCTATGCAATCTGCGCAATCCTCTAATACCTCAAACTCCCATATGATTACAGGGGATAGTAAACCTTGAATAAGAATAATATAAAGAATATAACAACGCCTCATCTGCAGATATACATCTATACAAGCTTATATCTTAAAAGCCATCCTGCCTGTATTGGTGGCTTTATAGCTTTAATGCCGGCATACAAGTAGATAGTAATGTCTGATAGTGATAGTACTTAACTTATGGTTGTAATCTATAATGTAATTAGATAGAGTGGCAGTGTTATGTACTATCACAGACATTAATAAATGTGCGAAATGAATAATAATACCTTTATGTATACCAATCAATAAAATAAACTTGTATAGATATGATAAACTGATAACTTTAACCCGCTTTTGGGCATAGTTATAGAATCAGCTTATTTTTCACCGTCCGTATTGTGGATATAATCGACAACGATTGTCTGGATGGAAAAAAGATTTTCCATAGATTTATTATATGTGAAATAATGCTCGCAGTTACTTATGCCATCAGAGCAGTCAGACATAATAAGAGCATTAATTTTGGCTGTATAGCGCACACCGGTTCTTATTGATGCGCTTTCAGAAATATTAGAGTTAGGATTACCTAACATCTGCGAAGTACAAGGTCTTGAGTCATTAATAGATGGCTGAGGTGTAGCAAAAACCTTACAGTCATCATAAGAACTGTAAAAACCTATAGAGTTCTTATAATCAGAAGAAAGTCTATTATTTTCAGAATTAACTGATACAAAGCCGGCAGTGACATCATCTGCGAACATATCACTGGAATATGCCTCAACCTTATCAAGGCACATACCGCCAAAGAGAATGGCTATTACAAATATATAATTAATAAGTCGTAATATTCTCTTTTTCATACCAGACAATAACCTTTTCTTCATAAAATACCAAATATCAAAAACATTTGTAATATGATAGCACATAATTTATAATTTGTTAAGAATTAATTAGCAATCATTGAAAAAAAGTATTATAGTATAATAAAGTAATCTAAAGAGGGGATGTCAATGAATAGTTTTAAAAAAATACTGGCGTTATTATGCCTTATAAGTGCATTTGCACTGACATTAAGTGGATGTACATACAACACGGGTATTAGCAATAATGACCAGAATGAAGGATTACAAGAAATTATTGTAGGAAGTGATAATTACCCGCCATTTAATTTTGTAAATGCTGATGGAAGTCCTATAGGTATTGATGTAGAACTGGCTAAAGAAGCGTTCAGAAGAATGGGATATAAGGCTGTGTTTGTATCTATAGACTGGGAGGATAAGAAAAATCTTCTGGCAGATGGAAGTGTCGACTGCGTATGGGGGAGCTTCAGCATGGATGGAAGAGAGAATGAATACAACTGGGCTGGTCCATATATGGTGAGCTGTGAAGTTGTAGCTGTAAGTGTTGAAAGTGACATATATACGCTGGCAGACTTGGAGGATAAGACAGTGGCTGTCCAGACAACAACTAAGCCTGAGGAAATATTTCTTGACAGGGAGGATGATAGAATTCCTAAGATACGTTCACTGATAGCATTACAGAATAGAGAGCTTATATATCCATTTTTAAGCAAGGGATATGCAGATGCACTAGCAGCACACGAAACAGCAATAAGGCAGTATATGAAGGATTATGATATGCAGTTCCGTATACTTGATGAAACACTTATGGTTACAAGTCTTGGAGTTGCATTTGATAAGAATGATAACCGCGGACTTGACATACAGCTTACACAAGTACTTGAGCAGATGAGGAATGATGGAACAGAAAAAGCTATAATCAGTACATATCTTGATGATGCTGATAAGTATCTGGAGGTGGATGGTTATGGAAAATAAACATATTGATAAAATAAAAAATATACATATATGGTGCATAGAGATGCTTATAGGTATACTGACATTATCTATTGTGACCGTTATTGCAGTGGACTCAGATATGTCATCCACACAGAAAAGCCTTTCTTATACTGCAAAATATATAAATGAGCGCTGCAATAGTTTTACAAGACTTAATCTTGCCTCAGAAACAAAGAGTCTTATGCGTATGATAGAGAGCGCACAGCAGATAAACCGTAATATTGCATATGAACTGGAATATAATGGCGGCAGTGATATATATAGTGAGGAATTCCTTAAAAGAAATACGCAGGAATGTTATGTTACGGCAGTCATCTTTCTTGATAAAGAGGGGAAACTTAGCGCACAGTATTATACAGATGGACTTGGGGCTGAATATCTTGATGAGCATCTTGACAGCGCTTCTTTAATAGATGTGTCAGAAAATGTAAGTAAAACCTATTCAACACGGATAGATTGTGAGGATGGTTCGTATATAGACCTTGCGGCATGTGGTATGCCACAGAATGAAGGTATAGTTGTTGTATACTATCATACTTCGGAAGAATATGTTTATAATTATAATCTGTCGTTTGAACATGTTCTTACAGGATATGATGACAAGGAAGATGGCAATATAGTTGTTGCAAGTGGTAATAAAATAATAGCATCTAATAACAAGGCTATGGTAAGTGAAAAGGTAGACAATTACGCCATACTTAATAATATAAAAGATAAAAATGTAAGTAATAAACTTATAGTAGCAAAAAGTGATTCATCATCATCTGGGTATAATTTTGGAGTTATGGTCCGGGGAAGAGATTATTATGTGTACATATATATGCCAGAGCGGAATGTATTCAGGACAGCGCCGCGGCATATTCTGTATACAGTTGCTATATATATTATGGTTGCTCTTGCATTTAACGCAATAAGGGCAAGGACAGCACAGGCATATGAGATGGAACAGCATAGGATTCAACGTCAGTATGCATTAGAACTTGAAGAGAAGAATAAGCAGCTTGAGGAGTCTATCAGGAGAGAGGAAAAAGCCAATGCAGCAAAATCGGACTTTCTGTCGCGTATGACTCATGATATAAGAACGCCTCTTAATGGAATAATAGGTCTTCTAAAGATAGATGAGAAACATATGGAGGATACAGAACTGATTAATGCTAACAGGAAGAAAATGTCAGTCGCTGCAAATCATCTTTTATCACTTATTAATGATATATTACAGATGAGTAAGCTGGAGGATGGCAATATAGAGCTTTCTAATGAAGTGGTTGACCTAAGACAGCTTGTAAAAGATGTTATTACAATAGTCGAACAGAGGGCATCTGAGGCAGGGGTTAATCTTAAATATGACAGAATGCCTGATAATGATGAGTCATATCAGTATAAATATGTCTATGCAAGTCCACTTCATTTACGGCAGATATTTCTTAATATATATGGTAACTGTATTAAATATAATAATGTTGGCGGAGTTGTGGAAACGCATTTCAGATGTATAGGCGTAGAGGATGATGTAGTTACATATCAATGGATTATACATGATACAGGTATTGGAATGAGTGAGGAGTTTTTAAGTCATATATTTGAACCCTTTGTACAGGAAAAATCCGATGCCCGGAGCGTTTATCAGGGTACGGGACTTGGTATGTCTATAGTTAAGACACTTGTGGATAAGATGGATGGAACTATTGATGTTGCAAGTAAAAAGGGTGCCGGTTCAGAATTTACTATAAGAATTCCTTTTAAGATAGCTGATATTACACCGGATATAGAAGAGGAAAAGGAAGAAAAAGAAAATGCAACAACGGATATAAGAGGTGTCAGACTTCTTCTTGCTGAGGATAATAAGCTTAATGCAGAGATTGTTGAGACCATTCTTAAGGATGAAGGCGCAGAGGTTAAAGTTGCGTGTGACGGACAGCAGGTGGTTAATGAGTTTGCCAATAGTGCGGAAGGAAGTTACGATGCTATTCTTATGGATGTTATGATGCCTAATCTTGATGGTATATCAGCAGCTAAGCGCATAAGAGCCATGGACAGAAAGGATGCCGTAACAATACCGATAATAGCTATGACCGCCAATGCCTTTGAGGAGGATGCAAAGGAATGTATCAATGCAGGAATGAATGCACATATGGCAAAGCCGCTGGATATGGATGTGCTTATTGATATGATTGCAGGGTATTGCAATAAATAAGCGAATAGGTATATTTACATGCAATGTGTTCAGAGCCAGTCGGGGAAATGCGCAGCATGGTTCTGAATGGTGGTATATTCTAAAAAAATACAAAAAATTTTAAAAAAGTGCTGGACAAATGTTTGTGCATAGTGTATTATAATCAAGTCGGGTGACCGATACAAAACATATGAATACATATGAGCAAGCAGTCGTGGCGGAATTGGCATACGCGCTAGACTAAGGATCTAGTCCATATTGCTTGGGTGCGGGTTCAAGTCCCGCCGACTGCACTGGAAGCACTTACTGGTATGGTAAGTGCTTTTTGTGTATCTGCGTATTATATCAGATAATGATGAGTGTCCATATAGTGAAGATTATATGGGCAGGAATTTGGAGCAAAGCTTAAGTAGTTATATTATTGATAGCGGGATTATAAATAGGTGTATTAAAAATGCGCAAAGCAGGAAAGTATATAATCGTACCCATTTATATCATTACAGGAAAATATAATAATCCCCATCCTCATCCGAGAATTTCTTATAAGTAGTGTGGAATATATCTTCTATAATATGCCTGTTAAGACATTCCTCAGGAGTGCCTTCTGCTGCTATCTGTCTGTTATTCATAATAATGATGTTATCCGATATTCTTATGGCATCTGAAAGCTCGTGAAGTACAAGAATAATAGTCTTTCCAGACTCCCTTAGCTTTTTAACCATATCAAAAAATGTCCGTTTTCCCTCTAGGTCAAGATAAGTTACAGGTTCGTCCATAACGATAATCTGGCTGTCCTGCGCAAGTATCATTGAAAAAAACACACGCTGGCGTATACCGCCGGATAAAGTGTCGGCGTTGTCGTCAGAATAAGGGGTTACATGTGTGAATTCCATAGACCTGTTTACAATGTCAATATCCTCTTTGGATTTCCTTCGTGTAAAGCCAAGATAAGGAAAACGTCCGTGTTCAACAAGAGTTTTTACAGGTAGTACAGGTATGACCGTGCGTACCTGTGGCAGGAAAGCAACCTTTTTGGCACGTTCTTTTAATGGAAGGCTTAAAAAGTCAGTTCCATCTATCATTATGTGTCCGGCTGTCACTTTGGCGCTTGAGTTAAGGCAGGAGAGAAGAGTAGTCTTTCCACAGCCATTGGGTCCTATGATAGTAGTGATTTCGCCTTTATTAAATTTTACATTGATATTCTTTAGTATATGAGTTCCTGAAACTGATACATCTACGTTTTCAAAGCTAAGCATTAACTCTTCTTCCTCCTTTCTTTCTAAGCAGCAGATACATAAAGAACGGACCGCCGATAAAAGCCATAATTATTCCTGCAGGCAGTTCAAATGGTGCGGCTAACAGTCTTCCTATAATATCGCATATGAGTACAAATGATGCGCCAAGCAGCACACTTGTTGGAAGGAGCAGCCTTGCATCACTTCCAAAAAGATTGCGGCATATATGTGGCACGATAAGTCCGATAAAGCTTAAAAGTCCTGCATAGCTTACTACAAAACCAGCCATTATGCTTGAAAGTACAAGCAGTGCAAATCGTGTGATATTGACATTAAGTCCAAGTGAGCGTGCATAGTCATCACCGAGTGAAAGTATATTAAGGGGTCGTGCAAAAAACATAGTAATGATAATTGCAATTATAACTCCAGTACATGGTAGAATAAGCTTATTCATAGTAAGTCCTGACAGTGAACCCATTAAAAAGGAAGTAAGATTAATTGATATGTCAGCATTTATAAGCTTAATAGTGTTAATACCGGCATTAAGAAACGATGATACGGTAATACCGGCAAGTACGATAGTTGTCCTTGAACTGTCAGCAAAGTAGGCGAGTGCGTATATACATAATGTAGTCAGCAGTGCGCCCACAAATGCAGCGAAGGAGGAAGCATTTGCGGAATGTGGAAACAATATCATAGACAGCATAACAAAAAAACCGGCGCCTGAATTCACACCAATGGTATTAGGGCTTGCAAGTGCATTATTCATAACGCTCTGAAGTATAACACCTGCCACAGACAGTCCCATACCTGCAACTATGGCACCAATCATTCTAGGAAGACGTATGTTCATTATAAGCACGTAGGTGACAGATGACTTATCACTTCCTGTAAGACAGCGCATTATATCGGCTGGTTTAAGCTGCACACTTCCAAGCATTATGCTTAAAAATGCAGATATAATGAGTAAGGCTGTAAGTGCAATAATAGTGTATACAGGATGTCTGCGGCGTTTGGTGATATTACCGGCAGTATTCTTATTTTCATTATGTTTATTGATTATTGTGTCTGTCATTGTGTATAATCCTTAATTATATTAATATGTATCTGGTGCACGTATGGATGGAGAGGGGTTAGTGTGCTTACGTTATTCATACATAGTGCATGGCGATACTTTAAAAGATTATCACAAGATTAAGCGATTTTCAATCCGTAGGTATCATAGTTGTGGACTTTTGCCACTCACTGATGTATCAGGATTGCTACATTGCTATGCAATTCACGCAATCCTTAAACACCTCAAACTTTCATAAAATGCCGTATTCACGACATTTTATTCCGTTTTCGGTGTTTAGCGTGTCCCAAGTAAAAAAGTCTTTTTCTGCAAGCAGAAACGACTTTTTATACTTTTGACACTTACATCATATAATAAGAAGTAATCCGCATTATTCCCGTATTTATGCCTTGTTTCAATAAAAACACATTTACATACCAATTTTATATGAATTAGGTATTGACAAATGTTTCCACAGGTATTACAATCTAATCCATATTAAACAAGTAGGTTTATAGTTTATGCGATTGGAGATGAAGATATGAGATTTAATACAGCATTACTTCACGGAGATTTCAGAGGGGATAAGAAGACAGGAGCGACACAGACACCTGTATATCAGTCAAGTGCATTTGAACATGCCAGCGCTGAGACTCTTGAGAAGATATTTAATAATAAAGCACCGGGCTTTTCATATAGCAGAATAAGCAATCCAACTGTTGATGCATTTGAAAGAAGAATGACAGCTCTTGAAGGCGGTATCGCAAGTGTGTCATGTGCGTCAGGTATGGCAGCTATCACTAATGCATTTACTAATATATTAAGAAGCGGCGATGAGATAGTATGCAGCGCAAGTCTTTATGGCGGCAGTATCGACTTATTCAGGGACTTAGAGAACTTTGGAATTAAGACTCATTATGTTGAGAATAACAATATAGAACAGTTTGAGGCTGCTACGAATGATAATACAAGATTATATTTCGCAGAAACTATAGGAAACCCTAGACTGGATGTTACTGATATTAAGCTTCTTTCAGAGACAGCACATAAGGCAGGCGTTCCACTTATCGTTGATAACACAGTGGCTACAGCATATCTTATAAAGCCAATAGAGTACGGAGCTGACATAGTTGTGAATTCAACATCAAAGTATGTGAATGGAAACAGTAATTCTATCAGCGGAGTTATAACTGATTCTGGTAATTTTAAGTGGGATAGTGTAAAATATCCGGGTATGAAAGAATATGCCAAGTTTGGGCCATATGCTTACACAGCCAAGTTAAGAAATGGTATATATAGAAACACAGGAGCCTGTTTATCTCCACAGAATGCTTTCTATAATATACTTGGTATCGAAACTTTAGGTCTTAGAATGGAGCGTATAACAGATAATGCATTAAAGCTTGCAGAGTATCTTGATACTAATTACAGCTTTCTTAATGTTAATTATCCGGGACTTAAGAGCAGCGAATTCCACGCTATAGCAGATAAAGAGCTTAACAATGGTTACGGTGGAATAATTACTATAAGAACTGGCAGCAAGGAAAATGCATTTAAGTTTATCAATGCACTTAAGCTTCCGCTTAATGTATCTAATATAGGAGATACTAAGACACTTGTAATTCATCCGGGTTCAACTATAAGCGCTCACAGTACTGAGGAAGAAAAGAAAATCGCAGGAGTGTTTGATGATCTTGTAAGAATCAGTGTGGGAATAGAGGATATCGAAGACCTTATTGAGGACTTCACACAGGCAGTAGAATTCATACAGCAGTAATGAGTGTCGGGATTACAGACACTTGAGATTATTATATTACATTGTGAATACCCGTTGTTTATGATAAGCGGGTGAGATGGAGGAAAATATGGCTAAGATTGATTATTCAGCACTTAAAAAAGGCGGATTTATGAGACAGAAACAGAAAGGATACTTCTCACTCAGAATTCAGGTTGTAGGTGGTAATCTTACATCAGAGAATATCAGAGCTGTCGCTGATGTTGCAGATAAGTACGGAAAAGGTTATGTACATATGACATCAAGACAGGGTGTTGAAATTCCTTTCATTAATTTTGATAATATAGAAGAAGTAAGAGCGGAGCTTGCAGAAGGCGGGGTTAAGCCGGGTGTATGCGGACCAAGAGTAAGAACAGTTACAGCATGTCAGGGTAATGCAGTCTGTCCTAGCGGTTGTATAGACTCATATGATATAGCAAAGAAGCTTGATGAGCATTACTTCGGAAGAGAACTTCCACATAAGTTTAAGTTCGGTGTTACCGGATGTCAGAACAACTGTCTTAAGGCAGAAGAGAATGATATCGGTATCAAGGGCGGTATGGATGTCACATGGGTTGAAGACAAATGTATCAACTGTGGTGTATGTGAGAAGGCCTGCCGAATGGGTGCTATAAGCTGTGCTAATAATACAGTTACTATAGACAGAACAAAGTGTAATAACTGTGGACGCTGTGTTAAGTCGTGTCCTACAGAGGCCTGGGAAGGAAAGAGCGGATTTATCGTATCATTTGGTGGACTTTTTGGTAATCAGATATATAAGGGTGAACAGCTTCTTCCACTTATCACAGATGAAGAAACACTTTTCAGAGTTACAGATGCAGCTATAGGCTTCTTTGAAAAGAATGCCAATGCTGGAGAAAGATTCAGACTTACATTACAGAGATTAGGTGAGGATGAGTTCAGAAAGGTTATAAGAGAAGCTTACGAGGGTAAGTAATATACATAATGAAGGGAGATTGATTATGGAAATCGAAGGAATTAAGATTGATGATACAGTTGATATAACTGATAAGGTATGCCCACTCACATTTGTTAAGGCAAAGGTTGCTATTGATGAGCTTGATGACGGCGAGGTAATCGCTATCCGTATGAATGATGGTGAACCGGTAGCTAATGTTCCAAGAAGTATGAAGGAAGAGGGACATCAGATACTTAAGCTTGTTAATAATGAGGATGAAACTTATACACTTATTGTTAAAAAGGTAGAAGAGTAATAAAATACAAAAGCTCTTATTAGTATATGATATGCAGAAAGGAGATAGTATGGCAGAGAGAATTAAGTTACAGGATTTTGATGAAAAAGTATTAAACAATCCACTTCCAGTACTTGTTGACTTCTATTCTGACAGTTGTGTTCCATGCAAGAGATTAGCACCTGTAATCGGAACGGTAGAAGATGAGAAGGCTGGTGAGCTCGCAGTATTCAAAGTTAATATCAACTTTGATGCAGATGCCGCAGAAAAGTATGAAGTAAGCGCAGTACCAACACTTGTATTATTCAATGGTGGAGAAGAAAAGGCAAGACATACGGGCATATTCAAGAAGGATGAGCTTGTAAGCTTTATAGAGGCTAATGCATAAGATGTTTGTTAAAGAATGGCTTGTAGTAATATAATTTACATTAATTAATAATGATGCAATGAAAGAAAGTCTGACATTTTATTAAGTAAATATGCCATATGGCAGGAAAGAGGTAGAATATGCAGTTAACAGTATCAGGAGTAAAGAAAGAATATGAAGATGGAATTACACTTCCAAAGCTTTTTGAAATTGAAAATGTAGAAACACCAGAGTATGTAACAGTTTCAATCAATGAGGAATTCATCCCTGGCGACCAGAAGGAAACATATCAGTTAAAAGATGGAGATAATGTTGAATTCTTATACTTTATGGGTGGCGGACAGAGATAATAAAATAAATCATTAAAGGAGAATTTATATGGCTTTAACAGACGAGCAGATAGAACGTTATTCGCGTCATATCATTTTAAAAGAAGTTGGCGCTAAAGGACAGAAGAAGTTACTTAACGCTAAAGTACTTATAATAGGTGCAGGCGGACTTGGTGCACCAGCAGCTATGTATCTTGCAGCAGCCGGTGTAGGAACAATCGGTATTGCAGATGCAGATGAGGTTGACCTTAGCAACCTTCAGAGACAGATTATTCACCAGACAGCAGATGTAGGCAAGGCAAAGGTTCAGTCAGCAAAGGAAACTATGAATGCTATGAACCCGGATGTTACAGTTAATACATACAGAGAATTCATAACAAGTGAGAATATTATGGATATCATCAAGGACTATGACTTCGTTATTGATGGTACAGATAATTTCCCAGCTAAGTTCCTTATCAATGATGCATGTGTTATGGCTAAGAAGCCATTTTCACATGCTGGTATTATCAGATTTAAGGGTCAGCTTATGACTTATGTTCCTGGAGAAGGACCATGCTACAGATGTGTATTTAAGAACCCACCACCAAAGGATGCAGTACCTACATGCAAGCAGGCAGGTGTTATCGGAGCTATGGGTGGTGTTATCGGAAGTCTTCAGGCTATGGAGGCTATTAAGTATATCCTTGGTGTAGGTGACTTGCTTACAGGATATCTTCTTACATACGATGCTATAACACAGGAATTCCATAAGATTAAGCTTCCATCTAACACAGATGGCTGTGCAGTATGTGGCAAGCACCCAACTATAACAGAGCTTATTGATTATGAACAGGTAGTTTGTGAAGACCACTAATTCTATATATATGAAATCAGGAGGTGTCACAAGGTGATTACATTTAATAAAAGCGATTATGATACTATACTTGAATATGCAAAGAAAAATCTTCCAGAGGAGGCCTGCGGACTTATTGGTGGAACAATAGAAGACGGAGATAAGCACGTTAAAAAGGTATATCTTTTAACTAATATTGACCACTCTAATGAGCATTTTTCAATGGACCCTAAGGAACAGCTTGCAGCAGTAAAGGATATGAGAGCAAATGGCTTGGTTCCTCTTGGAAACTGGCACTCACATCCAGAGTCTCCTTCAAGACCATCTGAGGAGGATAAAAGACTTGCATACGACAGTAAGGCAAGCTATATGATACTTTCACTTATGAATATAGATGAGCCAGTACTTAACTCATTCCATATAGAAGGAAATGTATCAGAAAAAGAAGATTTACATATTATTTAGTGGTATGTAATTATATAAGCCAGAGCCGTGGCAGAAAAAGGAACGGAGTGATATGCCTGTGCAGGGAACTTCGTTCCTTTTTTAATATAGAATAAAATTAAATTTTATGCAGATTATATAATGATACCAGGGTCAAAAGATATAAACCCACATGAGCTTGCTTATAGGTGAGTGAATGACCTTGTGACCCGCTCCAATATGAGCATAAAAGTGGGATGATAGTCCTACAATATGCGAATATTGGAGCGGATTGTGGGAGTGCGCAGCACACAACAATACGTAAGTATCATAGTTGGGGATTTTTGACCCTGACATCATTATAATTTATAATAAGGAAGTTACAGATTAGGAGAGAGGTGTATACAATGAGTGGACATAATAATATTTTAGATGTAATTATAGTAGGAAGCGGTCCGGCAGGACTGTCAGCCGCTATATATACTAAAAGAGCAGGACTTGATACTCTTGTTATAGAGAAGGAATATATGGGCGCAGGACAGATTGCATACAGTGATAAGGTTGATAATTACCTTGGAATACCGGCAGTCAGCGGCTTTGACCTTGGTGAAAGCTTTAGAAACCACGCTGAGTTACTTGGAATTACTATAGAAGAGGGGGAAGTGTCGGCAATTAAAGCTTTAGATGGTACAGAGGATGAAAATATATCTGTATCTGGTGAGTCATCTTTATGGAAATTGGAACTTTCACATGATACTTACAAGCTTGCAAGAACTGTTATATATGCAACAGGAAGTCATCACAGACATTTGGGAATAAAGGAAGAAGAGCAGTTTATAGGAAAAGGTGTATCGTACTGTGCTGTATGTGATGGCGCATTTTTTAAGGATAAGAGTGTAATTGTAGCAGGTGGCGGAAACAGCGCACTTGGCGATGCACTTTACCTTTCAGATATATGTGCAGATGTATATATAGTCCACAGAAGAGATGAGTTCAGAGGTGATGCAGTTACGCTTGAAAAGCTTAGAAGCTGCGATAATGTCCATATAGTTACCGGTGTTACAATACAGGCACTTAAGGGTGAAAAGAAGCTTGAGCAAGTTGTTCTTAGCGATGGCAGTGTAATAAAGGCAAATGGTCTTTTTGTGGCTATTGGTATGGAACCGGAAACAGATATTCTTAAAGGCGTTGTCAAGCTTGATAATACAGGCTATGTAGTAGCAGGAGAAGACTGTGTTACATCTGCTAAGGGACTGTATGTTGCGGGTGATGTAAGAACAAAGGAGTTAAGACAGGTTATAACAGCAGCCGCAGACGGAGCTAACGCAGCCGCACAGGTAATAAAGTATTTAAAGTAATTGAAATTAACAAAAATGTGTGTTATATTCATTAACCGTTGAGATAATCAGCGCAAAGAAAAACAGTAAGATAATGAAAGGACATACACATATGAGTAAAAGGGATAAAAGTACGACAGCAAGTATGGATATGACAACAGGTTCAATTCCGATAAAGATACTTAAGTTTAGTATTCCGCTTATGCTTGCACAGATACTTGAAGTGTTATTTAATATGTCGGATGTTGCCGTTGTAGGTAAGTTTTCAAGTTATGAAGCACTTGGAGCAGTTGGTTCAACATCGCTTCTTGTAACACTGTTTACAGGCTTTCTTATAGGTATGGGCTGTGGTGTCAATGTAAGAGCTGCACAGCAGCTTGGTGCAGGTCAGAGGGAAAATGTACGAAAAACTATCCATACATCATTTCTTTTATGTCTTTTTGTGGGATTTACGGCTATGGTGCTTTGTATAGCTGGAGCAAAGTTTTTCCTTTCACTTATGAATACAAAGTCTGAGCTTATAGACGGTGCTGTCCTTTATTTCAGGATATATGCGTTTGGTATGCCGGCAATGGCTGTATATAACTTTGGTAATGCTGTTATGAGTGCAAGCGGTGATACAAAGAAGCCTCTTATATACCTCACATTTGCAGGTATTGTCAATGTCTGCCTTAATCTTATATTTGTTATAGGAATAGGTATGGCTGAGGATGGTGTCGCATTTGCAAGTATAACAGCCCAGTATATATCAGCAATACTTGTGGTGGTTAATCTGTTAAGAAGAAAAGATGCTGATGTATGCAGATTAAGGATAAATGAGTTAAGGTTCTATCCGGGAGTATCGAAGGTTATACTTATGCTTGGAATTCCAGCGGGTATTCAGAATGCAATATTTGCTATGGCTAATCTTTTTATACAGACAGGAGTTAATTCTTTCAGTGCGGTTATGGTATCGGGAAATGCTGCTGCTGCCAATGCAGATACACTTATATATAATGTTATGATGGCGTTCTATACAGCCTGCTCAAGCTTTATGGGGCAGAATATGGGAGCACATAACAAGAAACGTATGTTAAAGAGCTACCTTATAAGTATGGCTTATGCTTTCTTTGCAGCGGCTGTGCTTGGAGGACTTCTTATAATATTTGGAAGACAGTTCCTTTCATTGTTTACAAGTGAATCTGAGGTAGTTGATGCAGGTATGCAGAGAATTATGATTATGGGCTTTTCATATGCCTTGTCTTCATTTATGGACTGTACGATAGCGGCATCAAGAGGACTTGGAAAGACAATAGTGCCAACAATAGTTGTTATCATAGGTTCGTGCGTGTTCAGGGTAGCGTGGGTATATACAATATTTGCATATTTCCACACAATACCTTCATTGTTCCTGTTATACCCATGCTCATGGATAATAACAGCAGTGGCAGAGATAGCTTACTTTATACATTGTTTCAGGAAACTGGCATTTGATAAGGGCATATCATATAATTAAATAACATTTTTATCAATGAAAATATTAAGAATGCTATATAAAATTGTTTTTATAAAAAAGGCATAAACACAAATATATGATTATTAAGTGAATTAATTATCATAGGTATGTGTTTTATGCCTTTTAATATGTTTAATGTGTTTTACTTAATAGCTTCTGCAAGCTTAGTCATATTGGCAATATCTTCATCTTTCATAGTAGACTTGATAGTTACTGTATCGCCGCATATAGTTATATTCTTCATTCCTTCAAATGCTGTCTTCATCCACTTGCCGGCAGTAGGTGCCCATGAACCATTTTCAATAATTCCAACCTTACGGTTCTGGTAAGCCTTGTGTGAAAGTCTGTTGATGAAGTCCTCCATAGGAGGGAATACACCGCCGTCATAGGAAGCTGCTGCCACGATAAGTCTGCTGTAACGGAAAGAGTCTTCGATGGCTTCTGCCATATCATCTCTTGTAAGGTCTGTAAATGCTACCTTGGCAAATCCATTTTCTTTAAGAATATCAACCATCTTTTCGGCTGTTGCCTTAGTGTTGCCGTGGATAGAAGCACATGCTACAAGTACTCCCTCATCCTCTGGCTCATAACTGCTCCATGTAAGATACTTTCCTATGTAAAAGTCAAGGTTTTCTTTAAGAATAGGACCATGAAGAGGGCATATAGTCTTAATATCAAGTCCTGCTGCCTTCTTTAAAAGAGTCTGTACAGGTGCGCCATACTTTCCTACGATATTAAAGTAATATCTTCTTGCTTCGCATGTCCAGTCTTCATCAGCGCTTAAAGCACCGAACTTGCCAAATGCATCGGCAGAGAAGAGTACTTTTTCAGTTGTTTCATATTCTAACATAACCTCTGGCCAGTGAACCATAGGTGCCATAATAAATTTAAGATTGTGGGTTCCTAATGATAATTCCTGTCCATCTGCAACAGTAATGCATCTTTCATCAAGATTATCTATAGTAAAGAACTGAGGAAGCATAGCCTTTGCCTTTGTGCTAAGAACAAGCTTTGCAGCAGGATACTTATCTGCAACAGCCTTTATATTGGCTGCATGGTCTGGTTCAAGGTGGGAGATAACTATATAATCAATAGTTCTTTCACCGAGAGCATCTGAAAGATTAGCAAACCATTCATCTGATTTTCTTGCATCTATTGTGTCCATAACAGCTACTTTTTCATCAAGAATTACATATGAGTTGTAAGACACTCCGTTAGGCACCTGATACTGGCTTTCAAAAAGGTCAAGAGTAGTATCATCTGCACCTATGTACTTAATTGACTCTGATATAAATGTATCTGACATAATTAATCCTCATTTCTGCGCACTTTTTATTCATAACTGATAAGCATGATATGCGCTAAAGTACTTATCAGGTGTATTCTATATAATATTCATAAGTGTTCTGTTGTCTATAATTGAATATTATATAATAAAAAAATAGTAATGATTACTAATATTGTTTTAAATTATAACATATAAGATAATTTTGTCAATCTATATAATTGTAGTTCCTCTATTTATTGTTGCCTTATATATTTGTAATGGCTTATATTATGATGTCGGGGGGCAAAAGTCTTATTATACTTCAACCTTCTCCATACGTGTCTTCAATATTTCAAACAGTTCCTCTTCACTATTAATATCTTCATTGCCAAGATCTGCACAGGCGATGGAAATATCTAAGGGAAGTCTTTTGTTATTAAAAAGAAGGTGCTTAGGAGAAGCTTCCAGCGGAAGGCACATAATACGTTTCTTAAAGTTATCATAGTTAAGGCTGCTTTCAAGAACAAAGAAAGTATCAGGGCTGTATCTAACAAATAACATTTCTGTATCCGTTTCATCATGGAATATCTGCTTTAATAATGAGTACAGGCTGCATATTATTCCAGAGGCTGCCATACTGCCTTCGTTCTGTGTTATATCATATAAATGCTCTATATGTATAAGAGCAGTGTTAGTCTGGTGGGTTTTCTTTGCATTATAGAAAAGATTAGGAATATGCTCAGCAAGATAATCACGGTTGTAAGCATCAGTTTCTTTATCTAACAGTAACTGGCTGTTAAGAGTCTTTATTGTACTTACAAGCTTCTTTCTTTCAGAAGCTGAATTGTACCTGTTATATGTATAAGAAAAATGCTTGACTATCTCAAGTACAAGTGGTGCGCCGTCAACTATGACAGGACGTGAAGTTACCTGAAATATGTCATCGTCAGTTGTTTCAAGCTTTGACTGTGTGTGCTTTGTAAGCATAGCCCTTGCAGAGGTGCAGTTTGCACACTGATATGGAACACTCCATACATCAAAACAGTTATCACATTCATCATTATTATCAGCTGGAGTATTATCTAAAGTCCTGACAATACGACATTCATAAGGATTGACAAGTCTTACAACATCAAAAGAGCAGGCTAACATATTCATTTCTTCAGTTATCTGCGCTGTTGTGTATGACTTTATCTCAGATACATCGCCAGTATGTGCTTCTGGTTCATAATCCATGCTGTTATTATCAGGAGTATTAATATTATTATTCATAAGCCGTTCCTACCTTCTAAAAGCTGAATAAATAGTATCATAAAAATAATAAAATTCCAACTTATATTTGACATTTATTTGACAAAAATGTATCTTATTAGATATTAAAGAGGTGAAGGCTGCCGGTCGGCAGAGGTAGCTATATCAGATTATTATATTAAGTGAATTAGTTAAGATACTTAAAGCTGATATATGGAAGGACGGATGCGTATGCAGAATAGTGTATTAAATATATCAAAGGAACAGGTAGAGAAAGCTATTGAAATACTCAATCCATGTATGAATGATTACATATATGTGTTTGACTTAAAAGAAGATTACTATATTATATCAGAACATGCGATGGACAGATTCCTTCTGCCATCAGATAAGTTCTATGATGCAACAAAAAAGCATAAGGAGTTTGTGTATCCACATGATATTGCCAGGCTTACAGAAGAAATAGGCATAATCAAGGCGGGTGGAAAAGAATTTCACAATATGAAGTACAGATGGCTTGACAGAAACCATAATCCTGTATGGATTAACTGCAGGGGTACGGTTCTGTATGATGATAATAAAGAGCCGCACTATCTTGTAGGCTGTATCAATGAGATAGGTCTTAAGCCGGAGGCTGATAATGTGAGCGGTCTTCTTGGCGAATACGCACTTGCGGATTATATGAAGGAAAAATGCGGTGACAGTATTCCAACAGGCTTTATGATAAGAATAGGTATAGATAAGTTCATTGCAATCAATGCAAACTTCGGTACAAGTTATGGCGATTTTATATTAAAAAGAACTTCCGATTGTATCCTTGAGTGCATTAAAGAAAACCAGAGCCTGTTTAAGGCCGGCGCAGATGAGTTTATAGTGGTAGATTTTGATGGCGGCAGTATAGATGAGGCTGTTGACATATATTTTAACTGCAAGAAGCGTGTCAATGAATTTATAGAAGATAATAAGTACGATATTGTGTATACACTGTCAGCAGGAATTATTGATACTAAAAATATAACAAGGGAAACTGAAAACTATATAAAAGTGTCAGAATTTGCCTTAAAGATGGCAAAAGATAACGGAAGAAATAATTATTATATATATAACGAAGAAGACTATAGCAGATATAAGAGAAAAAGATATATAAGCAAGGCACTTCACAATGCAGTCAATAATGATTTTGAGGGTTTTGAGGTGTTCTATCAGCCGATAGTGGATGCTAATACATATATGCTTACAGGTGCTGAGGCACTTATGAGATTTTCAATGAAAAAAGAAGACTCTGATGAGAGGGAGTTTGTGTCACCTGTAGAGTTCATACCACTGCTTGAGGAAACAGGTCTTATCATACCTGCCGGAAAGTGGATACTTGAACAGTCGGCAAGACAGTGCAGTATATGGAATGAGAAAGTGAAAGGCTTCAGGGTTAATGTGAATATATCTTACATACAGGTTATGAAGAGTGATGTGTTTTCAGATATTATGTCAGTTATAAAAAAGTACGCACTTGAGCCTTCGTGTATAGGAATAGAGCTTACAGAGAGCGGATACCTTGACTCTAATACACACTTTACACAGTTGTGGAGCAGACTTAAGGATAACGGAGTGTATGTGCTTCTTGATGATTTTGGAACTGGATATTCTAATCTTCATTGTTTAAGTGACTTAAAGCCTAATTATATTAAGATAGACAGGTCATTTACATTAAAGGCATTAAAGAACAAGTATGATTATGAGCTTATGACAGATATTATCGATATGGCACACAGCCTTGGACTTAAGCTATGCATAGAGGGTGTTGAAACATCTGATGACTTAAGAACATTAAGAAAGCTGGGAGCTGATTATATTCAGGGTTATCTTTTTGGCAAGCCGTATCCTGCATCGCTTTTTGAGAGCAGATATGTTAACTGAGTAACAAAATAGCATCTTATATGTAATATTTTAAATTGTATAGTATTATGAATGAAAGTTGAATGACAAAAAATCAACGAAATATGTCATAAAATGACAATATAAGAATGATTTTATCAGAGAAATGTTGTATAATAATAAACATTAAGTTAAAGATATTTTTCTGGAATGGAGGATGTTATGGAAGATAAAGCTAATATTAGCAGAAAGCTTATTATGGCAGCAGTATTATTGCTTATACCAGTGTTTGCTGCTATGATTATTATTTTTGTATTATTGAGTAATGGAGTTATAGATGTATTAGTTGCATTTATTCTTATGATTGTAGTATTCGGAGTAATTCTTTTTGGCATTATCAGTCTTATAAGGACGATTATTATTCCGATAAAGGCAGCTATAACAGGTGTATCTATGGAAGATAAGGGTAACGAAAAGATAGCTGGAAAGCTTGAAAAGTTATCCGCAAGAAATGATGATATGGGTGAAATGGTGCGTAATATCCAGAGTACATTTGGTGGTTTTACCAATACCATATCAGCTATAAGAAAAGCAACCGGAGAGCTTGAACAGGTTTCTGACGAGTTCGTTAAAATGTTTACTTCCATGCAGGATGTTGTAAATAATACTAATTCGGCGGTAGACACGATTACAGGCAATACAGAGATTGAGGCTGAAAAGGTTGAGAATATTAAAGTAAAGACAGATGCTATAAGCAAGGCAGTTGATAATATCCATAAGAATATCGAAGACCTTAAGGAAAGCATTGATACAGTTACAGAATGTAACGACAGAGCCGCTGATATTATGAAGGAACTTATCCAGATTAGTGAAGAAAGCGGTCATGCTATGGATGAGGTCAGCAAGGAAACTGCACGTACGAATGAGTCAGCACAGGAGATTAGAAAGGTTACAGAGATTATAGCTGGTATATCTAACCAGACTAACCTTTTAGCACTTAATGCAAGTATAGAGGCTGCAAGAGCTGGCGAAAACGGAAGAGGCTTCGCAGTTGTTGCTGAGCAGATAAGAGAGCTTGCCGACCAGTCAAGAGAGTCAACAGAGCACATTAACCAGATTGTCAATGACCTTATAGAGAATTCTAATATAAGTGTTGAAACTGCAAAGAAGGTATCAGAAGCATTTGAAAAGCAGGATGCCAAGATAAAGGATACAGAAGCCATATTTGGTACTCTTAATTCTGAGATTAACAGGGTTGGAGGCGCTGTCGGCGGTATTGCCGGTGAGGTTGATGACCTTGAAGAACATAAGAATAATATAGCTGCAGGAGTTGATAATCTTGCAGAGTTCGCAGAGCAGAACGCTGAAAGCGGAAGAATTACAAGTGAGAATATGAAGAATCTTGAAAATGTAATGGTTAGCTGCAAGTCATCTACAGACAGAATTGTTAATGTATCTAATGAGCTTGTTTCAGAGATAAAGAACTTAAGCCAGAAGAAGCTTGGTAAGATTGATGTTATGAAGTAAAACGGAGTGTTCAGGTGCTGTTGTATTAATGAACGCAGGATAATAAGGTAAAGGATTACAGCCATAATGGTGTTATCGGGAAAGATAATGCTGTTGTGGCTTTTTTATTTTTAGTATGTCATAAGCCAACCAATTCAACATATAAAAATTAAATGTTAAAATGTTCAATAATAGGTAAGTGATTTCTTAAAAATAAACATACACACCTTCCTAAGCTAAAATATGTAATATAAGTAAAGAAAATTTAAGAACAATGTAAAAAATAAATTAAGAAATGTTAAGAAATATATTGCAAATATGTTTAATATAGTGTATCATCTTGAGTGAAATGAACAACACTTTTAAATTATGAACAAACGGTATTTACAAGGAGGATAGGATGTATGAATAACATTAAACGCAATATTTTGCTTAATCCGGGTCCATCAACAACAACAGATACGGTTAAGATGGCGCAGGTGGTTCCTGATATATGTCCAAGAGAGAAAGAATTTGTCTCACTTATGAAGGGACTTCGTGAGGACCTGGTTAAAATCGTCCACGGTGATACAGATGAGTATACAGCAGTATTATTTACAGGTTCAGGAACTATTAATATTGACGTATGTATGAACTCATTACTTCCGGAGGGAAAGAAGGTTCTTGTTATCAATAATGGTGCTTACAGTACAAGGGCAGTAGAGATATGTCAGTATTACGGACTTGATTATATTAATCTTGAATTTCCTATAGACGAGCTTCCAGACCTTTCAGTAGTTGAACAGACACTTAAAAGTAATCCTGATATTGCACTTGTTCACACAACACATAATGAAACAGGAACAGGAATACTTAATCCTATACGTCAAATAGGTGCTATTGCACATAAGTACGGTGCGGTATTTTCTGTGGATACAACATCGACATATGCGATGAGACCAATAGACGTTAATAAGGACAATATTGATTTCTGTATGGCTTCGGCGCAGAAGGGACTTATGGCTATGACCGGACTTTCCTATATTGTAGGAAAAAGGGAGATTATCGAAAAGTCTAAGGATTATCCTAAGCGTTCATATTACTGCAACCTTTATATGCAGTATGATTTCTTTGAAAAGACAGGGCAGATGCACTTTACACCTCCAGTACAGACTATATATTCTGTTATTCAGGCTCTTAAGGAATACTGGGCAGAGGGTGAGGAAGCAAAGTGGGCACGCCATACACGCGTTTTCGAGGCTATACATAAAGGGCTGGATGAACTTGGCTTTAAAGATGTGATTAAAAGAGAATGGCAGGCTGGGCTTGTTGTTTCAGCCATATATCCGGATGACGTTAACTGGGACTTTGATAAAGTACACGATTATTGTTATGAGCGCGGATTTACAATATATCCGGGTAAGATAAGCACTACTAATACATTCCGACTGTGTGCGCTTGGTGCTATTGATGAAGATGATATAACAGCATTTTTTAAGGTGTTTAAAGAAGCACTTGAAGCCAATAATATAGCGATACCGGTACATTACAATGAGGCTTAAGGGAATAGTATAAAATTAGGAGACGAAAGTAAAATGAACAAAGGAGACAGTAAAATAATGAAAACAGTATATACATGTTTTTGTACAGATGTTATACATGAAGGACATCTTAATATAATAGAGCAGGCGCATAAGTATGGAAGAGTGGTAGTTGGAGCACTTTCAGATGAGGCATTAATCAGATATAACCGCTTTCCAACTATATCATTCGATGAGAGAATTAAGATGTATCAGGAGTTAGAAGGGGTTGACGAAGTCATTGTACAGAATACTATTATGTATGATGATGTGATTAAGAAGTTAAAGCCTGATTATGTAGTTCATGGAGATAACTGGAGAGAGGGCGCAGAGTCTGTTATACGTGAAAATGTGCTTTCGCTTTTATCAGAATATGGCGGAGAACTTATAGAAGTTCCATATACATACAATGAAAAAGTAAGAAAAATAGACTCTACATTAAAGGAAAAGCTTGCTATGCCTGAGTATAGAAGAAAGCGTTTAAAGCAGCTTATAAAAATGTGTCCGGTTGTTAAGACAATAGAGGCACACAGCGGTCTTACAGGTCTTATAGCAGAGAAGACTGTTGTCGAGGAGAATGGCAGACTTGACCAGTTTGATGCTATGTGGGTAAGTTCACTGTGTGACAGTACGGCCAAAGGAAAGCCGGATATTGAACTTGTGGATATGTCATCACGTCTGCGCACAATCGATGATATTATGGAAGTTACTACTAAACCAATAATTCTTGATGGTGATACAGGCGGACTTACAGAGCATTTTGTATACAATGTAAGAACACTTGAACGAATGGGCGTTTCAGCTATTATTATTGAGGATAAAAAAGGACTTAAGAAGAATTCACTGTTTGGTAATGAGGTTGAACAGACACAGGATTCTATTGAGGACTTCAGCGCAAAGATTGCAGCAGGCAAGAAGGCACAGCTTACTGATGACTTTATGATTATTGCAAGAATAGAGAGCCTTATTCTTGAGAAAGGGATGGAAGATGCACTTACAAGGGCGTTTGCATTTGTTAAAGCAGGCGCAGATGGAATTATGATACACAGCCGTAAGAAAGACCCTACAGAAATACTTGAGTTCTGTGATGAGTTCCGTAAGAAGGATGCCAATACTCCGATAGTTGTAGTGCCATCTTCGTACAATGTTATCACAGAGGATGAGCTTGCAGCACACGGCGTGAACATAGTTATATATGCCAACCAGCTTACACGAAGCGCATTTCCAGCTATGAGACAGACAGCAGAGGATATTCTCCGCTACCACAGAGCTAAGGAGGTCGATGACAGACTTATGCCTATAAAAGATATTATAACACTTATTGATGAATTATAGTGGAGGGAAGTATGAAGGTTGAAAAGTTAGTTGAAATAATAGGTTCTGATTTTTATACAGGAGTTCCTGACTCACAGCTTAAGGCGCTGTGTAATTATCTTATTAATACATACGGAATTGATAAGAAACATCACATAATAGCGGCTAATGAGGGAAATTGTACAGCTCTTGCCGCTGGTTATCATCTTGCCACAGGAAAAGTTCCTGTTGTATATATGCAGAATAGTGGAGAGGGAAATATAATTAATCCGGTTGCTTCACTTTTAAATGATAAGGTATATGCAATACCAGTAGTTTTTGTGATAGGCTGGAGAGGTGAACCAGGCATACATGATGAGCCACAGCATATATATCAGGGAGAGGTTACTATAAAGCTTCTTGATGATATGGGGATTAAGTCATACGTCATAGGAACTGATACAACAGATGAAGAAGTAGAGGCAGCTATGGATGAGTTCCGTAAGGAGCTTGCATTAGGAAAGGATGTTGCATTTGTCATACGAAAGGGCGCACTTAAGTATGATGAAAAGGTTGTATACGAGAATGATAACAGTATGTTAAGAGAAGATATAATAAAGCATATTGTCAGTGCAGCAGGAGAAGACCCTATTATATCAACGACAGGAAAGGCAAGCCGTGAGTTATTTGAAACGCGTGTTGCCAATGGACAAAGTCATAAGTATGATTTTCTTACAGTAGGTTCAATGGGACACAGTTCATCTATAGCGCTTGGAGTAGCTGTCAATAAGCCGGATACAAAGGTATGGTGTATTGACGGGGATGGAGCAGTGCTTATGCATATGGGGGCTATGGCGGTAATAGGTGCAAATGCACCACATAATCTTGTACATATAGTTATTAATAACGGCGCGCATGAAACGGTCGGAGGCATGCCTACGGTGGCTTCGGATATAGATGTTGCTGCAATAGCTAAGGCTTGTGGATATGCAAATGTTACAAGTGCAGGTACTTTTGATGAGCTTGATAAGGCTCTTGAGGCAGCTAAAAATGCAGACGAGCTTAGTTTTATAGAGGTTAAGTGTTCAATAGGCGCAAGGGATGACTTGGGACGTCCAACAACTACGGCACTGGAGAATAAGCAGAATTTTATGGAATATCTTAAGGAATTAAAGTAGGATTAATTTTTGACAGACGGACGATAATGAATAGCCATAATGGTGTTATCTATATGAGATAATGCTGTTGTGGCTGTTTTTATTGTGGCA
>FR886341.1:29527-31982 GCA_000436535.1 Eubacterium sp. CAG:252
TTCTTTGTAAAGGGTGGTGGTAAGGTTTAGAACCTAAATAGACAAAAGTATGTATTTATAGTCGTAAAGATAAATATAATCATTAACAGATACAAAAATTAGCATTTATGTATTGACAAACACTTAAACATTTGTTTAAATGTTTATATAAAGAGATGGTTCTTAAATGAAACCTGATAAAAACATTTTTAAGTGATTATCAAAGAAAGGATAAGCATATAAGTATTATATGCGGGTGATTATTATGAAGAAGACTTATGGTATTGAGGTTGATTGTGCTAACTGTGCTTTAAAGATGGAGGATGCAGCTAAGAAGACAAGTGGTGTTAAGGATGCTACAGTATCATTTATGACACAGAAGATGAAGGTTGAGTTTGAGGACGGAGCTGATGCATCAGCAGTTATGCAGGATGTATTAAAGAACTGTAAGAAGGTTGAATCTGACTGTGAGATATTCTTATAAGAAGTAACTTATTAAGCTACAGACTAATCTGTTATGGATTATGTTGGCGGAATATGAGTTTAATGATGAAAGGAAGTGGTTCATATGACTAAGAAGCAGAAGAAAGTGCTTATACGAATTATAATAGCGGCAGTATTGATTGCTGCCTTAAAGCTATTGTTTCATTTTGTGACAGTCAATAAGTATATTGAACTTGTTGCTTTCCTTGTACCATACTTTGTTATTGGATATGATATAGTGAAGAAAGCTATACACGGAATATTTAACGGAGAAGTTTTTGATGAAAACTTTCTTATGGCAATAGCAACTGTAGGTGCAATAGCACTTGGTGAATATGTCGAGGGCACAGCGGTTATGCTTTTCTACCAGATAGGTGAGCTGTTCCAGAGTTATGCGGTAGGAAAGAGCAGAAAGAATATTACTTCGCTTATGGATATAAGACCTGACTATGCCAATATCGAAGAAGACGGTAAGATAGAGCAGGTTGACCCGGATGATGTTGAAATAGGCACAATTATTATTGTAAAGCCCGGCGAGAAGATACCTATTGATGGTGTTATAGTAGAAGGCAGCTCAACACTTAACACAAGTGCTCTTACAGGTGAGAGTGTACCAAGAGGTGCTAAAGAGGGTGATGAGGTCATAAGTGGATGTGTTAATCTTACAGGACTTCTTAAGATTAAGACTAACAAGGAGTTTGGTGACTCTACAGTATCGAAGATACTTGACCTTGTTGAAAATTCAAGTATGAAGAAGTCCCGTTCAGAGAATTTCATAACAAGATTTGCAAAGATATATACACCAGCTGTATGTATAGGCGCACTTGTGCTTGCAGTGCTACCACCACTTGTTAATCTTATTATGGGTAATCCGGCAGAATGGTCAAAGTGGCTTATAAGAGCACTTACAACTCTTGTAATAAGCTGTCCGTGTGCGCTTGTTATATCTATTCCTTTAAGTTTCTTTGGAGGAATAGGCGGTGCATCTTCAAGAGGTATACTTATAAAGGGTTCTAACTACCTTGAAATCCTTTCAAAGACAAAGTATATCGTATGTGATAAGACGGGAACTCTGACAAAGGGTGTATTTGAGGTTACAGATGTAAAGACTGCTAATTCATATAAGAAGGATGAACTTCTTAAGCTGGCAGCATACGCAGAGAGTTATTCTACACATCCTATAAGTAAGAGCATAAGAAATGCTTACGGCAATGATACAGATACAGGCATTGTATCTGATATAGAAGAGATAAGCGGACACGGTATAAGTGCTGATGTAGAAGGAAGAAAGGTTCTTGCCGGAAACATAAAGCTTATGAAGCAGTTTAACATTGATGTTTCTTCTACGGCAGCAGAGGTTGACAGTGCAATAGGAACGCTTGTCTATGTTGCGGTTGATGGTACATATGCAGGCTGCATAATTATATCAGATGTGGTTAAGCCAACATCTGCACAGGCTGTCAGGTCACTAAAGAAGGCAGGAGTAAGCAAGGTTGTTATGCTTACTGGTGATGCTAAGAAGGTGGCTGATGCAGTCGGTGGTGAACTTGGCATAGATGTTGTTAAGAGTGAGCTCCTTCCGGCCGATAAGGTTGAGGAGGTTGAAAAGCTTCTTAGCAGTAAGGATAAAAATGAAGTGCTTGCATTTGTCGGTGACGGAATTAATGATGCGCCAGTACTTTCAAGAGCGGATATTGGTATAGCAATGGGTGCACTTGGTTCAGATGCGGCTATTGAGGCAGCAGACATTGTACTTATGGATGATGACCCTGCCAAGATTGCAACAGCCATGAATATATCAAGAAAGACATTAAGAATAGTACACCAGAACATTGTGTTTGCACTTGCTGTAAAGTTTGTATGCCTGTTCTTAGGTGCTATTGGTATTGCAAATATGTGGATAGCGATATTTGCAGATGTAGGAGTTATGGTGCTCGCGGTACTTAATGCTACAAGATGTCTTGTATACAAGGATTAAGGTTCATATTCCACA
>FR886341.1:32041-51264 GCA_000436535.1 Eubacterium sp. CAG:252
CAATGCTGTAAATGTCCTGTATACGGGAATTGATGTCGTATAAAATAAGAAAATATGTTATGATTTATAAGTGTCAAAGTATATTTTGGCACTTATATTGTTATATAAGAAAAATATGGCGTTAGAAGCAGATTTTAACGAATTAATCTATATTAGACAGATAATATAAAGACTCTGGAGAGGGTCTGTAAACCAATACTACTTTTTATATATAAGGATGGATAAATGTATGTCAGGAGTTAATCTTCCACACGACCATGGGCAGAATATAGAAAAGGTGCTTGAAAGGATGCCGGATGTAGACGAATGTGCTATTGTGGCAGATGTGTTCAAGCAGATTAGCGATGGAAGCAGAATACGTATATTATGGCTGTTATGTCACTGTGAGGAGTGTGTAAGCAATATAGCAGCAGCTATGAATATGAGTGACCCTGCGGTATCACACCATCTTAAGCTGCTTAAGAAAAGCGGACTTATTGTAAGCAGGCGTGATGGTAAAGAAATATATTATAAGCTTGCAGATACACAGACTGCCAATCTTCTCCATCACATTATAGAGGAAATGTTCAGAATAACTTGTCCATTAGATTAACTGAAAGTTTAAATTAGTTGTTCATTTTTTTTATTAAATGTGATAAAATATATTAAAATTATATAATATCAGACAAAAAACCCTATAATCTGCCTTTGTAGAATATCAGCGGACTGATATTGATATAACGTGAATATTTTTGTTAAGGAGAGTAGATATGTTTAGTCAGTTATTTGGAAAGTATCTTATTGAAAACGATGTTATTAATGAAGGACAGTTTGATGATATTCTTGCAAAGATGGAACAGACAAGAGCAAAGCTTGGTCTTATAGCAGTATCAGAGGGTATTCTTACAAAGGAGAAGGCAGAGGAAATCAACATACTTCAGACACAGAAGGATGCAAGATTTGGTGATATTGCAGTTGAGGAAGGATATATTACAAAGGAACAGCTTGATACATTACTTTCAAAGCAGGGTAATCCTTATATGAAGTTCATACAGGTGCTTGAAGAAGTTACAGGTATAGAACAGAGTAAGATAGACAAATATGTTGAGGACTTCAGAAAGAGTATAGGTTTTACACCAGAGGAGTTAGAGTCACTTAAGAATGAAGACATAGATAAGATTGTTCCTATGTTTGCATATGCATCTAACCCATACGTTACAAGAATTGCAGCACTTGCATTAAGAAATATAACAAGATTTGTTACAACTAATTATTATATCGGAAAGATAGAGCATGTAAGCAGCTTTGATTACAGAGCATTTGCAGGGCAGAGATGTGAAGGCGCTATTAATACAGTTATAGGTTTTGCTGTTAAGAATGATGAGAAAGCTTTCCTTAAGATAGCGGATGGATATTCTAAAAATGGTTCATATTCTCTTGGACTTGAGAGCTATGATGCTGTTGGTGAATTTGTTAACTGTATAGATGGTCTTTTTTCGTCAGCAGTATCTACAGAGGATATAGAGATAGAAATTCTTCCTCAGTTCTCATATGAGAATCAGATTGCAAAGGGTAGTGCCTATGTATTACCTATATATATCGATGGCAGTGAGGTATCATTATATATTGCAGTTGACAGCGAAGTTACTATCGGACAGATGCCTGTTACAAGAAAGATGGCTGTAAAGGCTGGCTCTATAGATGTAACAGGTGAGAAGACAACAGTCCTTATCGTAGACGACTCAGGCTTATCAAGAATGATGTTAAGAAATATTCTTGAAGAGGCAGGTTACTGTATAGTTGCAGAAGCATCTGATGGACTTGAGGGAGAACTTGCATATAAACAGTATCAGCCAGACATTGTTACTCTTGATATAACTATGCCTAATATGGATGGTATCGAATGTCTTGAGAAGATTATGGGTTATGACCCAGATGCCAATGTTATAATGATTACAGCAGCAGGTCAGCAGAATAAAGTTATCAAGGCGTTAAAGGAAGGCGCTAAGAAGTTTGTCACAAAGCCTTATAACGTTGAAGATGTTCTTAAGAATATTGGTGAAATGGCAGAATAATTATAATGAGCGCGAAAGAAAAGGAAGCGGCTGCGAAGCAGACATTTGCTTTTTGGACGGCTTAACGAATGAACAGTAATGCGGAATAGGACGTAAGAGTGCGAAAGCGCGGGTTCGTGAGTGCTGATGTAGATAAAGAGAGAATTAATATAATTATAAGGTATTGGTTTGAGTAAGGATTAAGAGCAAATAAAAAAGAAAGCGTATGTAGCAGATCTCCCCAGCTGCTATACAGGCTTTCTTTTTTATACATAGATAACTTTTTATGGAGAATAACCTGCGTTCACGAACAAAATTAAGCAGGTTATATGAAAAATTATGCTTAATAAATAGTAAGTTATATTCGTAAGCACATATATATACTAACATAATATAGATTATTTACATCCTACTTTTAGGGGGTATTTTGGCGTTCTGTCACAGAAAATGTATTTTCATTAATACAAACAGATGGTGTGCTGACAGCACAGTTGAAATGATTATATTTGTTTTTTTAGCATATTGCATTTATTATAAAAAATGGCATAATAATTGGCATAAGGTACAACAAAGAAGTTGCACAGAGAGTGTGATGGCTTTGTTGTACCTTTTTTGTAATATTGATGTGGGCAGATAATACTTCCTGGTCCAAAGGCAAAGGAACAAGGGGAGTATACAGAAGGTGGCAGATGAGCTGTTCTGTCATAGAAATACTATTAACAACCGTATGCGTATTATAAAGGAAGACATAATAACTAATCTTGATGACCCTGTTGTATCGAACCATATTATGCTTGCATATATGATGGAGGATTATCTTGATATGTTAAAATAACTAATAACGGTTAATTTTCTATTGAATTTTTGAAAAAATAATCTAGTCAGGTTATGTTCTGTATGATATAATTAATCGTAATATATTTATTCACTAATAGAAACGGAGAATTGAATAATGGAAAAGTTTTTCAGAGTAAAAGAGCATGGCTCTACAGTAAGAGTCGAAGTACTTGCTGGTGTTACAACATTTATGGCGATGGCTTATATACTCATGGTCAACGCAGGTATGTTCTCGGCATTACCAGAAGTATCTTATAATGCTATTTACATTGCAACAGCTTTATCAGCAGTAGTTGGTACTTTTGCAATGTCATTCCTTGCTAATCTTCCACTTGGTTTAGCATCAGGTATGGGGCTTAATGCATTCTTTGTATACACAGCATGCTTTAACTTCGGACTCAGCTATGCGAACGCACTTGTACTTGTTTTATTAGATGGTATTGTTTTCATAATTCTTACAATAACAGGTATCCGTGCAAGACTCTTCTCAGCCATTCCAGATGCAGTAAGAAAAGCTATCCCTGCTGGTATTGGTCTTTTTATAGCATTTCTTGGATTACAGAACGCAGGACTTATTGTTAATGATGAATCTACACTTGTTAATCTTTCATCATTCAACGTACTTAACGGTAATGCAACATGGGCAGATATTATGCCTAGATTTGTAACTATTATTGCGATTGTTATTATTGCAGTACTTACAGTTAAGAGCGTTAAGGGTTCAGTGCTCTGGGGTATTCTTGGAGGAACAGTTATTTATTATGTATTAGGTTTCACAGTTCCTGGATTTTATGATGGATTTTTTGAAGGTATGACACTTAACCCATTTACAGCATTTGGTGAGTGGGCATCTATGTCATTTGGTAAGGTATTCACACAGGGCTTTGATTTCTCAGGATATCTTTCTAACCATACTACAGCAGACCTCGTACTTATTATAGCAACTACAGCACTTGCCTTCTGTATGGTAGATATGTTTGATACTCTTGGTACTTTATACGGTGCATGTGCAAGAGGTGACTTACTAGATAAGGATGGACAGGTTCCTAACTTTGAAAAGGCTATGTTATCAGATGCTATTGCAACATGTGTAGGCGCAATATGTGGTACATCAACTGTTACTACTTTCGTTGAGTCATCATCTGGTGTTGCAGAAGGCGGAAGAACAGGACTTTCTTCATTTACAACAGGATGTCTTTTCTTTGTTGCAATGTTCTTAAGTCCGGTAGCAGCACTTATTCCTGGATGTGCAACAGCAGCAGCACTTATATATGTAGGTGTTCTTATGATGGGCGGAGTTGCAAATATCGACTGGAAGGATATTTCAGTAGCAGTTCCATCATTCCTTACTATAGCATTTATGGCATTTGCATATAATATCAGTTATGGTATTGCATTTGGTCTTATATCTTATGTGCTTATCAAGGTATTCTCAGGTAAGGCTAAGGAAGTTAAGGCATTTACATGGGTTATTGCTATATTGTTCTTATTAATGTTCTTCCTTACACATTAATAGCCGTATAACTGCAATAGATATTGTGATGTAATCAGAAATATTAGTTAATGTCCAGAGCAGGGTTGTGCTAATCTGAACATTAACAAGTATAATTTAATTATGGGGGCAATACACCATATTGCCTCCATTTAGTATAATAAAGGCGGAGTATAGGTTAAGATAGTATATAATTTTACAATAATTATATGATGTGTTGGAGAATGTGCAGCAATCGCAGTACATTAGTTAGGGGAAATATCTTTTGACCTTAACATTATTATATATGATTGGAGATATAGATACATATGAAAGATATAAGATGTTATCTTAAGGATAATAAGCTTATAACAGACGGAGCTTTCGGGACTTATTATGCAGGTCTGTATGATACAAGGGAGCTTCCAGAAAAGAGTAACATTGATAATAAGGACAGGGTTATACGTGTTCATAAAGAATATATAGATGCTGGCGCAAAGCTTATAAGAACAAATACATTTGCAAGTAATACGATTAATCTTGACACAGACATAGATGGTGTAAGAAGTAATATCAGGGCGGCTGTCGCTAATGCGAAAGAAGCGGTGGCACAGTCTGGCAGAGAGGTGTATATCGCAGCAGATATAGGACCTATACCGAATGATAATATGTTTGACAAGCAGGTGGTTGAGGATGAATATGTCCAGATAGTAAAGGCATTTGGAGAGGAAAAGACTGAGGTATATGTATTTGAAACATTTTCAGACCTTTCTAATATCATACCTGCTATTAATGCTGTGCCTGACGGCGCTTTCGTTATCGTACAGTTCGCTATAAGTCAGTTTGGCTACAGTAATTCAGGACTTAGTGCAAGAAAGCTTATATCTGCTGCTGATGGAATTGAGAGAATAGATGCGGTCGGTTTTAATTGTGGAATAGGACCTGCACATATGGAACAGTTCGTAGAAAGGGAGAGAAAGTACACAGATAAGTTCTTTACAGCACTTCCTAATGCCGGGTATCCTAATATCGTAAGCGGACGAATGGTGTTCTCAGACAGGAATGTAGAATATTATTCACAGAAAGTATGTGACATAATAAAGGCAGGAGCTGATATCGCAGGTGGCTGCTGTGGAACAACTCCTGATTATATAAGAAGAATATCACAGTTATCAGAAAGTTTGGATAAGCTTACTGTAAACAGTGATAAGACTTATGGTGAAGATGAGAAGAAGTCGGTTACTGATAGCGCATTTTACAGCGGAAAGGATGGAAAGAAGCTTATAGCAGTTGAGCTTGCACCACCTTTTGACAGTAATGCAGACAAGCTTATGGATGCAGCACATTATCTTAAGGAAAAGGGAGTTGATGTGCTTACATTTCCTGATTCGCCGTCAGGAAGAACAAGAGCTGACTCAATACTTATAGCTGCAAAGGTATCAAGGCAGACAGGAATGTGCGTTATGCCGCATCTGTGCTGCCGTGACAAGAATGCGATTGCTATACGTTCACAGCTTTTAGGGGCACATATTAATGATATTAATAACTTTCTGGTTATTACGGGTGACCCTATACCACAGATGATAAGAAGCAGTGTAAAGAGTGTATTTAACTTTGATTCTGTAGGGCTTATGAATATAATAGATGATATGAATGAGGAACAGTTTACATCAGAACCTGTTACGTATGGAGGAGCTATTAATCAGGGCAGGAAGCGTCTTGATATAGAGATAGGGCGTGTTAAGAAGAAGATGGCAGCAGGTGCTACATTTTTTATGACACAGCCTGTATTCTCAGATGAGGATATAGAAAGAATACATACTATAAAGAAAGAAACGGGCGCGCGTATACTGTGTGGAATTATGCCGCTTGTAAGTCTTAAAAATGCCACATTTATGAAAAATGAGATGGCAGGAATAGATGTTACAGATGAGGTTCTTTCAAGATACCGTGCAGATATGACTAAAAAAGAAGGTGAAGAGGCAGGAATAAAGCTTGCCGTAGATGTTATAGAAAAAACGAAGGATGTAGCAGACGGTTATTATTTTTCATTCCCATTTAACAGAGTGTATATGCTTGAAGATATACTTCGTCTGAGTGGTCTTAATGCATAATAAATAAATATAACGAAAGAGTATTCATTAATGCGGAGGTGATATGAGTGAATGAGGCACAGGTAAAACACTTTATATTAGTAGAACGTAGAAAAGGTACAACAATAGAGGAGCTGATATTTATTCTTCACGACAATGGCGTGCCAGAATATGAAATATCAAATTATCTGGAAATATCAATAAAATATGTAGAGGAAATACTTAGTGATTATTAAAGCAGGAAGAATTTAGTTTTTTTTAAGAAAATGCAGGTATTTATAATGTTTAGAGGCTTGATAATATGGCATTTCAGCGATATAATCTATTAAAGATTTTTATTTTTGCAGGAGGTGCCTTATGGAAGTATATGAGATGCCTATAACTTTTGAGGAATCAAGGAATTATCATAAGTTTATATATCAATTAAAAATGTTAAGCCTTGTTGAGTGGGTTAAGACATATATATACACTGTTATATTCAGTGTAATATTTACATTTATAATATTTACATTTTCTACGAACATTGCACTTGTACTGTGGGCTTCAACAGGAGTGTGGGGTAAGCTTATTATATTTGCGCTGGTATTTATACTTGTGGCTATGCAGAGGTCTAAGAATATGCAGCTTAAGGCTATGCTGCAGAAGTATTTTATTAACAATATCCCACAGGAGTTCCTGATGGGGGGTATCCAGTTAAAGAAGATAAAGGTGTCAAAGGATTCATTAAAGGTATATTACAGAAAGTTCCAGACACGCGATTTATAAGATTATAATTAAGAACAGAAGCTCCTTTTTCATCTGTATATGCAGAAAAGGAGCTTTTTGAAGTCTTAGGCAGGATAAGAATAACATAAAAAGAATGGAGATTATATATGAGTTTATTAAATGTAGAACATCTTACACATGGCTTTGGTGACAGGGCGATATTTGATGATGTGTCGTTCAGATTATTAAAGGGCGAGCATATAGGGCTTGTTGGAGCCAATGGTGAGGGAAAGTCCACATTTATGAATATAATAACAGGAAAGCTTATGCCCGATGAAGGTAAGATAGAGTGGGCAAAGAACATAAAGATAGGTTATCTTGACCAGCACTCGGTGCTTGAAAAGGGAATGACCATAGGCTCTGTTATGAGACAGGCGTTCGATGACCTTTTTGTTATGGAAGAGCGTATGAATGAGATATGCGATAAGATGGTGGATGCCGATGATGCACAGATGGAAGCGTATATGGAGGAGCTTGGTACTATACAGGATCTTCTGACTAACCACGACTTCTATATGATAGATGCAAAGGTTGAGGAGGTTGCGAGAGCCTTAGGACTGCTTGACTTAGGACTTGATAAAGACGTTACAGACCTCAGTGGCGGACAGAGAACAAAGGTACTTTTAGGCAAGCTTTTATTAGAAAAGCCGGATATTCTGCTTCTTGATGAGCCTACTAATTATCTTGACAAAGAGCATATCGACTGGCTGAAAAGATATCTTCTGGATTATGAGAATGCATTTATACTTATATCCCACGATATTCCTTTTCTTAACTGTGTTATCAACATTATATATCATATGGATAATCATGAACTTAACCGCTATGTCGGCGACTATTATAAGTTTATGGAAGTATATGAGATGAAGCAGGCACAGCAGAAGGCTGCATATGATAAGCAGCAGAAGGAAATAGCTGACCTTAAGGATTTCGTTGCAAGAAATAAGGCAAGAGTTGCTACAAGAAATATGGCTATGTCAAGACAGAAAAGACTTGATAATATGGACATGATAGAGCTTGCTGAAAAGAAGCCAAAGCCTGAGTTTAACTTCAAGGTTGCAAGAACACCGGGAAAGTATATATTTACAACTAAGGACCTTGTAATAGGTTATGACGAACCGCTCTCAAAGCCGCTCAATTTCGAGATGGAGAGAGGAAAGAAGATTGTACTTACAGGTGCTAATGGTATAGGAAAGTCTACTCTTTTAAAGAGTCTGCTTGGTATTATCAAGCCTATATCTGGAGAAGCTGTAAGAGGCGATTATCTTGAGATAGGTTACTTTGAGCAGGAGATGGCACCAGATATAGATACTACATGCTTAGAGGAAATATGGCAGGAGTTTCCTGGCTTTACACAGTATGAAGTAAGGTCAGCACTTGCCAAATGTGGTCTTACAACTAAGCACATCGAAAGCAAGGTAAGAGTATTAAGCGGTGGTGAACAGGCTAAGGTAAGACTTTGTAAGCTTATAAACAGGGAGTCTAACATACTTGTACTTGATGAGCCTACTAACCATCTTGATGTAGATGCAAAGGATGAGCTTAAGAGAGCACTTCTTGAGTACAAGGGAAGTATTCTTATGGTATGCCATGAACCTGAGTTCTATGATGGTCTGGCAACAGACGTATGGGATTGCAGTGAGTGGACAACCAGATTATAATAGGCACCAGAGAGTAATTATGTAATAAATGCAAAAGAACAATGACGGATATCAGGAGGCGGTAATCGTGAAGATAGGTATATTTGATTCAGGTATAGGAGGCTTATCATTACTTCATCAGGCTATGATAACTCTGCCTGAGGTTGATTATGTATTTTATGCGGATGTAGATAATGTTCCATATGGTGAGAAGACTAATGAACAGATACGCGAATATGTTGATAAGGCGGTCGGATTTCTTGTAGAAAAAGGCTGCAAGGCAGTTGTGCTTGCCTGCAATACTGCTACAAGTGCGGCGATTACATATCTGCGTAACAAGTACCAGTTACCTATCATAGGCATAGAACCAGCCGTAAAGCCCGCTTGTCAGCATAACAGGAATAAGAGGATTATGGTTGTTGCGACACCTGTGACATCAAAGGGGGTAAAGCTTAAAAATCTTATAATGAAGTATGACATTAACCATAAAGTAGATGTAGTTGCACTTCCTATGCTTGTAAGATTTGCACAGAAGGATGAGTTTAATTCGTCAAATGTTATGAATTATCTTAATAATGAATTTGCCGGATATAATTTCAGTGATTATTCAGAACTTGTATTAGGCTGTACACATTTTAACTACTTTAAGGATTCATTCGCAAAGCTGTTTCCGTCAGATATAGAAATTATTGATGGCAATATAGGTGTATCTAATAATCTTAAGAATACACTTATTAAGAATGGAATTATTGATGGTGAACATAATAGTAATGAGAGAGGCAGAGTTGAATATTATTATTCAGGACGTGCCGTTGATGATGCAGAGCTTTCCCATATAAAAGAGCTTCATAAAAGACTTGAGGTTATGAGAAAGATATAATATTATGTGAAAATGTGTGGAAATGGAGATAAGTATGTCAGTTAAGCATATGTATATAGCCATTGATTTAAAAACATTTTATGCTTCTGTTGAGTGTGTGACAAGAGGGTTAGACCCGCTTGATACCAATCTTGTTGTTGCGGATGCATCAAGGACTGAAAAGACGATATGCCTTGCGGTGTCACCATCACTTAAGTCATACGGGATATCAGGAAGGGCAAGACTTTTTGAGGTTGTTTCAAAGGTAAATGAGATTAATGCAATGAGGCGTAATGAAGCCTACGGGCATAAGTTAAGTGGAAGTTCATATAGTGCCACAGAGCTTGAACATAATAAAAATCTTGAACTGTCATATATCGTTGCGACACCACAGATGTCTTTATACATGAAATATTCAACAATGATATACAACATATATCTTAAGTATGTTGCACCGGAGGATATACATGTATATTCTGTTGATGAGGTGTTTATAGATGTGGGGGCATATCTTAACACATATAATCTGACTACGCATGAGCTTGCAAGAAAGATGATAAAGGATGTCCTGGTAACTACCGGCATAACTGCTACAGCAGGTATCGGAACCAATCTTTATCTGTGTAAGATAGCTATGGATATAGTTGCGAAGCATATCAAAGCTGATGAGGACGGCGTAAGAATAGCAGAGCTTGATGAGCACAGTTACCGTGAAAAGCTGTGGGGACATAAGCCTATAACTGACTTCTGGCGAGTTGGTCCAGGCTATGCAAAGAAGCTGTCTGAATATGGCATGTATACAATGGGGGATATCGCAAGATGTTCCCTTGGCAGTGACAGTGATTTCTATAATGAAGAACTGTTATATAAGCTGTTTGGCATAAATGCAGAGCTTCTTATCGACCATGCGTGGGGATATGAGCCATGTACTATAGCTGACATAAAAAGCTATAAGCCAGAGTCTAACAGTATCGGTTCAGGACAGGTTCTTCACTGCGCGTATGACTTTGAAAAAACAAGGCTTGTCGTGAGTGAGATGGTCGACCTTCTTATGCTTGAGCTTATAGATAAAGGACTTGTGACAGACCAGCTCGTACTTACAGTAGGTTATGATATTGATAATATAAGCAGTGAGTCACATATGTCTGAGGGTACTTATAAGGGAGAAGTTGTGCGTGACCGGTATGGAAGACGGATACCTAAGCATGCACACGGAACAGCTAATCTTGGCAGGTTCTCATCATCTGTTAAGCTGTCAACGACAAAGGTTTTAGAGCTTTTTGATAATATAGTAGACAAAAGGCTTATGGTAAGGCGGCTTAATGTGACAGCCAATCACGTTATCCGTGAGGAGGAAGCTGATAAAAAAGGTGATTTCAGACAGCTTGACCTGTTTTCAGATTTTCTGGAAACTGATAATAATAAGGAAGAAGATATACAGTTAGATAAAGAGAAAAAGGTTCTAAAGACAGTGATAGATATAAAGAAAAAGTATGGTAAAAATGCTATTGTCAGAGGAATGAATCTTAAAGAAGGGGCAACTGCGATGGACAGAAACCGTCAGATAGGCGGGCATAAGGCATAAATACTATATTTGAATGAATACAACTTTTTTATCAGGAAAGCAGGAGTTATGGTCAATTCAGATTATAGTGATATTATTAATAAAAGCCGTCCGGACTCATTAAGACACAGAAAGATGTCTAACTATGAGCGGGCGGCTCAGTTTTCACCTTTTGCAGCACTTACAGGCTATGAGGATGCTGTTTCAGAGGTGGCAAGGCTTACAGACAGTAAGATAGAGCTTGAGGAGGATGATATCAACAGGCTCAATGAACAGTTTATTTTGATGAGAACGGCACTTGATAAAAGGACGAAAGGTTTGTCGGATGAGGATTGTAGTGTTACAGTAAAATATTTCGTGAAGGACGAATTAAAAGAAGGCGGACATTATGAAGAGTATTCCGGCATAGTGCGGACTATTGACGACTATGATAGAATATTAATAATGCAGGATGGAAAAACAATACGTGTTGAAGATATACTAAGCGTAAAAATAATATGATAAGGCGGGCATAAAGATGAAGTTAAGAGTTCCATATTATTATGATGAATTTCGATGTATAGCTGGAGAATGTAAGGATAATTGCTGTGTAGGAGGCTGGGAGATAGATATTGATGAGGAAACTTATGAATATTACCAGCAGATGACAGGTAAGATAGGAGAAAAGTTAAGAAGCAGTATAGTAGAAAGTGAAGACGGTGAGCACTGCTTTAAGCTGGTTGATAACAGGTGTCCTATGCTTACAGAGGAAGGATTGTGTGTAGTTCATAAGGAACTTGGTGAAAAGTATCTTGGTGTTGTGTGCAGCCAGTTTCCAAGATATTCAGAATATTATGGTACGATTAAGGAGTCGGGCATAGGTATGGCTTGCGAAGAGGCAGCAAGACTTATGTTATCTAAGAATGAAACATTTACAATGAAAGAACAGCCATTAGATGAGGAATATGATACTGACTCAGAATACGACAGTGAATATGCATCAAAGATATTTGCAGCGCGCGAGGCAGTCTTTGGAATTCTTGAAAGAGAAGGTCTTTCAATCCACGAAAAGCTTATCGTTATATTATCACTTGGAAGTGAAATACAGGAATGTGTCAATGATGGAGAGTATGACAGAATAAAAGAAATAGCCGCTTCCTATATGAAGGAATATGGCGCTGGACTTTTGGAAGATACAAGAGAAATGTACGATAACGGTGAGTTTAGTGATATATCACTTCAGGAGAGTATAAGAGAAATATTAGTTCCATACGAGGAGATGGAGGTGCTTAATGAGTCGTGGGAGATTATGCTTAAGGATGTTATAAGCAGTCTGCATGAACAGATGAGCAGGGAAGAATATGGCATTTTAAGCGAGGAGTTCGGAACATATATAGCTGACAGGGAGTATGAGTACAGACAGCTTTTAGAGTATTTTGTATACAGATATTTTGCAAAGGCTGTTTATGATTATGATGTTCTTGGAAAGTGCCAGATGCTTGTAACGAATTTCTTTGTTATAAGGCAGATGGATATGCTAAGATGGATGGATAATCACAGAAGTTATACATTTGCAGACAGAATGGACATAGTCCATATATTCTCAAGACAGGTTGAATATTCAGAAGAAAATATAGAAAATCTATACGAGGATTACATATTTGATGATGTATTTAAACCTGATATATTGAAAGCTGTACTTTGGCTTGATAGTGAGAATATATAATCATATGGATAGAAATATTACATTCAATAATAATCATTTTAAATAATTCAGATATTTATGCTGGTACTTGTTTTATTTTCTATAGAGTGATAAGATGATTAGTAAGAATGTTATATTCGTATGTTTGTGTGAAAGGTAATTGTTTATATGAATGAAAGCAGGCAGGAAAGTCATGTTATCACGAATATGGCATAGTTAAGAGCGAAAAAGTTATATCTAAAGTCATACCTGTTGTAACAAAGTCCAGAAATATAGTAAGTACGATAGAATTCGTACATGATGCTAAGATTAAGATATGTCACGCAGAAAATATGAATGACCTGTTAAAGATTATTAATAAGTATACAGAAGATATTCCATTCATATATGTTGACATATCAGAAAGTGCTGATAATGGAAAGGAACTTATTGACAGTATAGCTAAGGAGAATATAGGAAATATTCCTATTATTGTCATATGTAAAGAAGGAAGTATGGCGGAGCTGAGGATGGCGGTTTCGTATCCTTATGTTGAAGATGTAATCTATGCGCCGATAGACCCACAGTTATTAAAGAGAAGAATAAATGCTTATATGAAAAAGGATAAGGATTGTGTAATATTTTAAAATTACTCATTTATAGTTATAAAGGATATTTATATGGGAATTAATTCAGAATATTATAAAGAAAAGAACAAGAAAAGATTAACCAAGTTAAAAGAGATAGAAAAAGCTCTGCCTCCATATGTTGTGTCCTATCTTGATGATAAAGAGCTTTCATCACAGATTAATACGGTCATTGCATATGCATATGACATGCAGACATTTTTAAAGTTTTTGACTGAAAGAAATACACTTCTTAAAAATACGGCGATTAAGGATATAAGTATAGATTTTCTTGAAAATCTGACTTTTGAAGATATTAATGAGTATCAGAGATATCTTAGATTTAATAATCCGTCAGATGGGAGCGAAAGCGAACACCAGAATCAGGATAAAGGAATAGCAAGACGTATGGCGGCACTCAGAGGCTTTTTTGAGTTTGCATGTCTTCATCAGTATATGAAGAATAATCCGACAATCGGGGCAGCTAAGCGTGTGAAAATTCCACAGAAGGATATAATCCGCCTGAATGATGAGGAAGTCAATACATTTTTAGATGTTGTTTCAAATACTAATATTAAGGGAAATAAGCTTCAAATCCAGAAGTGTAAGAAGACACAGTTACGTGATACGGCACTTATAACATTGCTTCTTAATACTGGTATCCGTGTATCTGAGTGTGCAGGTCTTGATCTTGATGATGTAAATTTTAATTATAGAACTATTAGTATAGTGAGAAAAGGTGGTTCAGATGCACATCTTTATTTTAATGAGACAACTGAAAATGCGCTGAAGGACTACATAGAAAATGAACGTCCATTGCTTCTTGGTAATCCAGATTCTGATGAACAGGCTGTATTTATATCAATGAAAAAAAGTCGCATGAGTGTAAGTGCAATCGAACGTATGGTTAAAAAGTATGCTAAAAATGCCACACCAGACAAGAAAATATCACCACATAAAATGCGAAGTACATACGGTACGGCACTTTATAAAGATACCGGCGATATACGACTTGTAAGTGATGTTCTTGGACATAAGGATATTAATACAACTGCAAAGCATTATGCAGCTATGGAGGAAGAACATCGTAAGATTGCAGCTAGAATTCCGCTTTATCATAGAAGGGATGAGGAGGAATAATATATGTATGTGGTTACGGGGGGAATTAACTTCGTAGCCATATTTTTAAATTGTTTTGTAGTTATATATAATAAAAGAAGAGTGATAAATATAACAATACATAACGCCGATAAATCCTGCTTTATCGGCGTTATGTGCGTTTTGACAGTTATTTTTATTCATTAATATCAATGTCTAATACAGCTTTGTATAATAGCTGTATTAAGTCCGCTTATTCCCTGATTACAGGCATCGACATCTAACTTGTGGCAATACTCATAAACTTCTTTAAAAATTGTTTCCTTTGAGTCAAAGTAAAAATAAAGAGACGACTTAGATATACCGGTTTCATCAGCTATATTCTGCATAGAAGCTGTGTCGAAGCCATTCTTGCATATCAGGCTTATGCAGCTCTCAATAATTTCCTGTTTTCTGTTATTATTCTTCATTACATCACCATTTCTCGACTAATCGGTCGAATTAATTGTTATTTTTTTAACATCAATATTATTGATAGTCAAGTAATAATAGTCTGTGTTTTATATTTGCCTAATATATTGAAAAATATATCTGAGTCATAAACAAAATGATTTATATTTGTGTACTTTTGTTTATTTGTTCAATTACAGTAAAATGAATAAATGTGTATATGGGTAATGCATAAGTTATGAATGGATGATATAATATGTAATTATAAGGAAATAAATCAGATGTATGAAATAACAACTTAGAAAGGCTGGATAAAGAACTTATGGAGTCTATGAAAGATTTTAATATACTGGTATTTGATATTAACCATACAGAAAATGATGATGAACAGGTTGAAAAACTGAATAGTCTGTTAAATCTCTTTGGTGGTAAAGCTGAGATAAGGCAGTCATCGGACAGAACCCGTCTTGTATTAAGCTATGATGAGGAAAAGCTTCAGAAGTGGACTACAAGAAATGCAGGCAGAGTTGGCAAATATTATAATATCTCTGTAGAAGAAGTACGCAAAATGATAGCCTCTCTTGGTGCAGAGCAGGCTGCCGCCAAGCTGGGAATGACTAAGCAGGGAATGTATAAGCGACTTAAAAGGTGTGGGGAGAATGGTACGGAGATGTTTTAAGGTGCGGATAAAAGTAACTATCCCCTAATAGACAGATGAAAGGCTGGCTGTTTTTGGGGATAGTTAAGCATTATTGATATACTAATTAACAGATAATTTTTCTATAATACATTCATGGTTCTTAGATTTTTTGTCATAATTTATAGCAACTAAAATGATATTACCGGTATATTGTTTGATTGCTTCAGGGTAATCTTTATTTTTTATTTGTTCCAGAGCTGTTTTTGCATTTTTATTCCATTTTAATTCTACGATAAGCGCTGGATAATCGCGTATATATTCAGGCTTTGGTATATATATAAAATCAGCAAATCCTTTTCCTGTGGGTAATTCGCGTATAGGTTTAAAATAGTACTGCATACTGCTTAGATAAGCAATAGTGAGGACACTACTAAGTGAATTTTCATCATTATATTGAATTGAGGATGCATATTCAGAATGTATTTTCTGAATTTGTTCTGCAACCTCTTGCGTATTCATAGATAAGGTTGCATCTAATAAATGATTTGATTCATATTGGAAATGAATTAAATCACTCCAATTGGTACTTTTTACAGCATTAATTAATTCATGACGTATTTCCTCATTAGGAATAAATGCAGTTTCATCTTTTTCATTATAACCAAGATAACCAAGATGTATGAGATAAGTTATAACATCATCTTTGCTTTGTATGTTGGCAGGGTCATTTTTAAATGTTAAGGTATTAACTTTTACATTCTGCCCTGAAAGCATTTCAATAATTGTATTTTTTAACCCATCATAATTCATATTTATAAGTGGTACGATAACTTCATAAGAGCCAGTTTCAGACCAATAGCTTCTGAATTTGCCTCTTAACATAACGCTTACAACAGCCTTAGGATTATATATTTCATAATTTTCTAATAAGTAACCATCATACCATTTTTTAACTTTTTCAAAATCTCTATCATATTTTTGGCAAAGCATTTTAACTTCATTTTCAGTAAAACCTATATAAGGAGCTAATTCATAAGAATGAAGCATTGTAAATTCTTCTAAATTGTTAACAGCAGATTGCGTTTTTTCTTTTTTTATAGGTAATATTCCAGTCAGATATGCAAGCTGGATATATTTTGTTGGTTCAGTTCCTTTAAACATTCCTCTTAGAAAGTTAATGTACTCATTTTGTATATAATAATTAGTAGCCTCATCACGAATTAGTACATCCCATTCGTCAATTATTATAATAAACTTTTGTCCAGTTTTATCTTTAATACGTGACAGACTATCAGGTAAAGATAATTCTCCCAAAGGCAAAATGTCAGGATATATATCACGTAATTCGCTTATTACACTATCAGATAAAAATGATACAATTTTATTAGAATTATAACAATTAGCTAAAAACCATTGTATATCAATATGAATAACATCATATTGATTAAGATGTGTTTTAAAATCAGATTTTCTGCTGATATCTAATCCAGAAAACATTTCTTCAGAATTACAGCCTTTGCTATAATATGCAGCAAGCATATTAGCAGTATATGATTTACCAAATCTGCGGGGACGGCTGTTGCATATATATGCATCAGATGTATCAAGAACACTATTGGTGTATTCTATTAATCCGGTTTTGTCTATATATATTTTAGAATTAAGTGCAACTTGAAATGCACTATTATCAGGATTGACAAATCTTCCCATTAGTTAGCACTCCTTTACATATGATTAGCATACGGCAAATATCTAATAATTATATATTATTTTATCATTTAGAAATGTAAATATCAAGTTTGTCTATCTTGAACTGGTCTGTTTTCCAAACATAACAAGATATTCCTGAGCTTTCTGTAATGATATGTTGAGCTTATCTTCAAGCTTCTTTAAAATGTCCTCTTTGGATAATCCAAATTCAAGTCCAAGTTCTACAATGCCACGCGCCTGACCCTCAATACGTCCAGTCTTTAATCCTTGCTCAAGTCCCTCTTTTCTTGTCTCCTCAAACACAGTACACATACCAGCATCTCCTTCCTTTTTTATAGCGTTATAATCAATGTTACAATTAACTGCTCCTGTAAATGTCATAATAACTGATTTCTCAACATTATGTTTCCTTGCATATTCTATGACTTTTTCTCTTGTTTCATTAGTTGTGCCTTTTCTGTTTAGTATAATTCCAAACAGATTAAATAAATCCTTATTATTAATATTATGCAGCTTCAGATTATTCTTTCTTGTCCTAATTTTATATAACGTTTTTATTTGCATTTAGTATAACAGCAACTTAAAAATTCGTAAATACGTATTTATTATTATATTATTATTTTTATATAATTACTATGCCATTATGATTATAAAAAAATCCAGCCGAATTAAATGATATAATATCATTATCCTGACTGGATTTCTAAAATTTTATATTCAGCTAATATTAATCTATTATACTTTTAAAATTTCTTTTCTGTAAATAAATCTGAAAACTCCATATTGTAGATTTTATCTATAATACTATAAATAAGCAAATACAGTCATTCTATTCCACCGTCACCGACTTAGCCAGATTTCTAGGCTTATCAACGTCCAGCCCCTTCGCTACACTCACATAATAACCAAGTAACTGAAGTGGCACTACTGCCAGTGATGCTGAGAAATGTTCATCTATCTTTGGAATGTATGTAGTAAAGTCAACTGTATCCTCAACCTCATACTTTCCATATGTTGTAAGTCCGCAAAGATATGCCCCACGGCTCTTGCACTCTACCATATTGCTTACTGTTTTCTCATAAAGCTCACTATGTGTAAGCACACCTATTACAAGAATGTTATCCTCAATAAGACTTATCGTTCCGTGCTTAAGCTCACCTGCCGCATATGCCTCTGAGTGGATATATGATATTTCCTTAAGCTTAAGACTTCCCTCAAGACTCACTGCATAATCAATTCCTCGTCCTATAAAGAAAATGTCCTTTGAATTAGCAACCTTTGCTGCAAACCACTGAAGTCTTTCCTTATCCTCAAGTATCTTTTTTATCTTTTCAGGGATAGTTTCAATTTCAGATAAAAGCCTTTCATATTCAGAAAGTTCCATCTCTCCTCTCACATAAGCAAACTGTAATGCAAGACAGTATGCTGCTATAAGCTGTGTACTGTATGCCTTAGTTGTGGCAACAGCTATTTCTGGTCCTGCAAGCGTGTAAAATACATTATCAGCTTCTCTTGCTATCGAACTTCCAACCACATTTACAATGCCAAGAGTCTTAAGTCCCTTATCCTTTGCAAGCCTTAATGCCGCAAGACTGTCCGCTGTTTCACCTGACTGGCTTATGACTATGACAAGTCCGTCCGGGTCAAGAAGTGGCTTTCTGTATCTGAATTCTGATGCAAGCTCAACACGTACTGGAATCTTGGCAAGGTCTTCTATAACATACTGTGTAACAACACCAACATGATAAGCAGAACCGCATGCCACAATGTATAT
>FR886342.1:0-51624 GCA_000436535.1 Eubacterium sp. CAG:252
CATTATATTTCAAGCATAGAGGACGGCTCACTCCTATTAGCTACCTCAATGTATATATCCCCTGCCCTGTATTCATTCTCACTCATATCTATCTCAAGCCTGACAGTTTCGTATGCAAGCTTGTCATAGTTATTTTCCTTGCTTAAATGTCCTAGATATATCCCTTTTATGTGATCATTCAGAAGATTATTGATAAGTCTTGCTGAGGTTTCGTTGGACAGATGTCCCTTATCGCCTAATATACGCTGCTTAAGATAGTAAGGATAACTTCCAAGCTGGAGCATATTAATATCGTGGTTTGCCTCAACAAGCATCATATCTGAACCTGTAAGATTATCCACTGTATAATCATCATAATAACCAAGGTCAGTAATGACTGAAGCCTTCTTATCGTTGCATATGACATTGTAGGCTACCGGCTCATTGGCATCATGCGACACCCTGAAACTATGTATTGTAAGGTCTTTAATCTTTGTATCGGAATCGGCAGTTATTGTATTATAATAGCTGCTGTCTATCTGTCCAAGGCTTGTTGTCGCTGCTATTCCACTTATTGTACCCGGAGTTGAATATATTGGTATGCCGTCTTTTCTTGACATAACTCCAAGTCCTTTTATATGGTCTATATGCTCATGGGTGACAAATACAGCATCAATATCTTTAAGCGACAGGTCTATGCTGTTAAGCCCCTCCTCTATCTTTTTTCTGCTTATTCCGGCATCTATAAGTATATGTGTATTGTCAGAACCAACATATATACAGTTACCACTGCTACCGCTTGCAATCGGCATCATTCTCATATTTATATTCCTCATTTCTTAGCACATTTTCTGTGCTTAACGATTTAAACCTCTTTTATTCCCAATATATTTTTATAACATCACCATCATCGATAGGTGCTGTATATTCACACTTTTCACCATTAAGAAGTATGACGATGTTACCCTTAGGGCTTGATAAATCAAAGTCATAGAACTGGAACAGGTCTACAAGCATATAACTGCTTCTTCCTGAAAGTGTTACAGGTACACTGTTTACAATAATAGTAATATTTCTTATCTCATTGCCGGAAGCAGTATTGCCCTGTGCTTTAACACCTCCATCAGCAGTATTATCCTGTACCCCTTCACCTCTATTACCCTGTACAGACTCATCATCCTGTACACTGCTGCCGCTCACATTATCTTTACCTGCCACATCTGCAGCATTTTCATCTGCAGCGCCATCACCAGCTTTTGCAGGCTCACCTACTGTTTCACCTGCTTCACCTGAATATTCCTCATCATCTGAATTCTGTAAGTATGCACTCTCGTCAAACTCATCTTCTTTCTTTTCTGTAAAGTTTACAGTAAAGTTCTCATATACCTTTGTCATCTTGTCAGCCTGCATATTATTAACCATAATATCATACTGTGTGTAATCAAGGTCAAGGAACTTAAAGAGCTGCTCAACTGTATAGAAGTTCTCTATCCTTACGGCATCTCCATCCCTTATATCATAGAATTCTGACTTTAATTCACCATTGACATATGCGAATCTTGGGCAGACAATATTCTTTTCATTTACACTAAATGTTATATCTGAACCAAACTCATCTATCTCGCCTAAAGTTATAGAAGCAGCCTCACCCATTGTAGATTCTTTAACAAAGATAATGTCATTCTGCTCAATCTCTGTATTAAGGCTTGCCAGTTCTTTATTAAGTGTTATAACTGCACCTTCACCCGGAAGCCCTCTTACAAGACGAGTCTTTCCATTAAGCATATACTCTATCTGTTTTCCACGTCTAGGGAACAGCTTTTCATTAGGATAACCTATCTGCATTATCGCATCAAAAACAGTAAGCTTATTATTATCGTAAAGCTTTATTCTCTCGTTATTAACATTTACAAATATAAACTTATTCTTTTGTGTATAATAATTCGTACATATACCGACAGGAGTAACATATAAAGAATCCTTCTTAAAGCCTTCTACATTAAAGTCTACGGTTGTAAGAACCTCCTTACCACGTATCGCAACACGCTCCGGTGCTATTGAAAGGTCATCTGCAAGATGCTTTACATAGCTTGGCATCTTACCGCCACCACCTACAACAAACACAGCATTGACAGACTTGCCGCCATTAAGCTCTATAATCCTGTCTGCTGTTGACTTAGCCATATTAGCTATGGAATCATCTGCTATTGCCTGTATTTCACTTGCAGCTACGGTCTGTTCAAGTCCCATTATATCGTTAAATGTAACTGTTTCATTGTCAGGATTGCTTGCAGCTATCTTTATAGTTTCAGCAGTATTAAAGTCAACAAGATAATTCTTTGCTATCTTTTCTGTTATCTCATCGCCTGCAAGCGGTATCATACCATATGCAACTATGCTTCCATCCTTAGTTATACATATATCGGATGTACCGGCTCCGACATCCACAAGACATATATTAAGAAGCCTGTACTGCTCAGGTATGGCAATATTCATAGAAGCTATAGGCTCCAATGTAAGCGATGCAACATTAAGCCCTGCATACTCAACAGCCTCATACAGTCCGTCTACAACCTCTTCAGGCAGAAATGTAGCTATAAGTTCTACATATATTTTTCTTGCCTTGTGTCCCTCAAGATTACCTATATCATAATCATTGAGCTGGTATCTTATAGGCGTATTGCCGACACAGTAAAACTTCTCCTTGCTTGTACCGTCATTAATCTGATTATGTGCATGCTCCACAGCGAGTAAGTTAAGTGAGTATATATCCTCCTGTGTAACCCTTGTTTCCTCTTCAAACTCATACTCTGCAGTTGAATTCACCGTTCTTAACACACGTCCGGCAGCAGCTATGCACACGTCCTTAAGCTCTGTATCAAGCTGGCTTTCAAGCGACAGCTTAACCTGCCTTATAGTATCTCCAACCTTATATATATCGTGAATTTGTCCATCAAGCATTGAACGGGTAGTGTGAAGCTTTTCCGCCATAGCTGCTATCTTAAACCTGCCATATTCAAGATATCCAACCACACCGACTATGCTTCGCGTACCTATATCAAGTCCAAATACATAATTATTAGTATTCTTATCTTTTCCCATATCAGTTCCTCTTAAAATATTATTATGATGTAAGTGTCAAAAGTATAAAAAGTCGTTTCTGCTTGCAGAAAAAGACTTTTTTACTTGGGACACGCTAAACACCGAAAACGGAATAAAATGTCGTGAATACGGCATTTTATGAAAGTTTGAGGTGTTTAAGGATTGCGTGAATTGCATAGCAATGTAGCAATCCTGATACATCAGTGAGTGGCAAAATTTACTTTTGACACTCACATCATTATTATAATTAACAAATATACCACATTAACAATACCATAACAATATACCGGATAATTACTTTCAGATTTATTTGCCAGCCAGTATCTTATTTATCTGTGCAAATGTACCGGCAAGCTCCCCACTGTTATCTATGCAGTAGTCACAGCTTCCTACAAGCTCTTCCTTTGTTTTCTGACTCTTTAGTATATTGTCTATCTTTTCATCAGAGTATCCCCTGCTGTCCTTTAAGCGTTTCCTTCTTACATCCTCGCCTGCATCTATATACCACACTTCATCACAGAATACCTCATAATGGTCATCCAGCAGCAGTGCTGACTCCACAAATGTATAATCCAGCCTATTCTCTATGCGGTTATTAGTAACCTTTGTTATGACCTCCTGCTTGACAAGAGGATGTACTATACTGTCAAGTGCAGCTCTCTTATTAGGACTTGCAAATATAATCTCTGCAAGCTTCTTTTTATCAATCTCTCTATTCACATCAAGTACATCATCACCAAAAAGCATAGTTATCATCTGATATGCCTTGCTGCCCTTATAATACAGGCTCTTTGCCACATCATCTGTCATAATGATTTCACATTTATAATTATCAGAAAGATACTTAAGCACCTCTGACTTTCCTGCGCCTATGCCTCCTGTTATTCCTATAACTTTCATTATATGTTCCTGTTATCCTTTCGTTTAACAATTAACTGACTCATTATTAATGGGCTTCTAACCAGTTATCACCCTGCTTAATATCTATCTCAAGCGGTACTTTAAGGCTTGCCGCCTCTTTCATACCCTTTGTGAGTATATCCTTTACTATATCTATCTCATCAACAGCAGTTTCAACTAAAAGTTCATCATGAATTTGTAATATAAGTCTTGACTTAAGTCCCTTCTCTTTAAGTGCCCTGCTTACCCTTATCATTGCAAGCTTTATTATATCAGCGGCTGTTCCCTGTATTGGTGCATTCATCGCCACTCTCTCACCAAATGAACGCTGCATAAAGTTGCTTGATGAAAGCTCAGGAATTTCTCTTCTTCTGTTAAACATAGTAAGTGAATATCCCTTTTCCTTTGCAGATGCAACAAGTCCGTCTATAAAAGACTTTATATCAGGATATGAAGCAAAGTACTTCTCAATATAAGCCTTGGCCTCCTTAGGTGTTATACTTAAGTCCTGACTTAATCCAAATGAACTCATTCCGTATATTATACCAAAGTTTACTGCCTTTGCGTTGCTTCTCTGAAGCGGTGTTACCTCATCTATCGGTGTGTTAAATACCTCTGCTGCTGTAGCCCTGTGGATATCAGCAGATGAATTATAAGCCTCTATAAGCTTCTCATCACCTGACATATGTGCAAGTATTCTTAACTCTATCTGTGAATAATCGGCATCTATGAATACGCAGCCATCCTTTGGTATAAATACCTTTCTTATCGCCTTTCCCAGCTCCATTCGTATAGGTATATTTTGAAGGTTAGGGTCTGTACTGCTTATTCTTCCGGTAGCTGTTATTGTCTGGTTAAATGTTCCGTGTATTCTTCCATCCCCGCTGATATATGGAACAAGTCCGACAGCATAAGTAGAATTAAGCTTTGTAAGCTGGCGGTATTCAAGTATCTTTTTCACTATAGGATAGTCAGGTGCAAGCTTGTCAAGTATATCTGCTGCTGTTGAATATCCGTTTTTTGTCTTCTTTCCATTAGGCATGCCTAACTTTTCAAATAATATAACACCGAGCTGCTTAGGCGAATTAATGTTAAATTCTTCGCTGGCTTCTTCATATATTTCTTTCTCAAGCACATTTATCTTTTCAACAAGCACCTTGGAATAGTCGGAAAGTGCCTCTTTATCAACCCTTATTCCGAACTTCTGCATATCATAAAGCACGAATATAAGCGGCATTTCTATTGTTTCATACAGCTCATACATTTCTTCTTTCTTAAGAATATCTGTTATAATATCACTGCATTTGTAATTAACATAGGATGTAAGGCACGCAAGCTTTAAAAGACTGTCATCATCCTTATCGTAAGCTTCCTTTATACTCTGCTTTCCTAAAAGCTCCTGTCGTGACATAACAAGCATCGACATATATTCCTTTGAAAGAGCCTCATAATCATACCTGTCATTATTAGGATGTATGAGGTATGCTGCGACTGCTATATCCATAAATGAGTGTTCATCCACACCTGTTTTATCAAATATAGGAAGATAATCCTTAAGGTTATCTATAACAATACTTCTGTTCTTAGAAGTATTGATAAGTTCTGTCATCTTCTCTATAAGATAATCGGCAAGCACGAAACCGTACACAGGTATATAATATATATCTTCATCGTCAAATGTAAGTGATACCGCATAAATCTCTTTCTCTGCCATAATGCTTATGCCGACTTTCTTATTATCAGCGACACATTTTCTGGCACTCTCAAATACATTCTCAACCTCTGAAAGCTCTGTAACACTCTTAAAATGCTCATAACACTCTGGCTCAGACTGCATATTGCCATCACATCTTTTAAGCATATTTTTAAAGTCATATCTCTTAAAAAGCTTATATGACTCCTCATTAAACATATTATCTATGAGAGCCTCATTTACATTATAATCAACATCAACATCTATCTTTATTTCAGATAAAAATCTGCTAAGCTTTATCTGCTCAACATTTTCCGATATTGATTTCTTTGCCTTAGGCGGCTTAAGCTCGTCCATATGCTCAAATATATTATTAATATCATGATACTGCACAATAAGCGCAGAGGCTGTCTTAGGACCGATACCCGGCGCACCCGGTATATTATCAGAAGTATCGCCCATAAGCGCCTTCATCTCTATGAATTCCTGTGGTGTAACCCCGTAAAGTGTCTTAACATCCTCAGGATAATAATCCTCAACCTCTGTTGAACCTTTTTTCGTCTTTGGAATTCTTATCTTTATCTTATCGTCAGCTAACTGTAAAAGGTCACGGTCACCTGACACGATAGATACATCTATGCCTTCCTTCTGTGAATTCTTTGCGATAGTTCCAAGAAGGTCATCTGCCTCAAAGCCCTCTTTTTCCACTATCCTGATATTCATCGCCTTAAGCAGCTCCTTCATAAGTGGAACCTGCTGTTTTAACTCAGGAAGCATAGGCTTTCTTGTGCCTTTATACTCTGCATAAGTTTTATGCCTGAAAGTAGGCGCGCTGAGGTCAAATGCAACCGTAACATAATCCGGCTTTTCTTCATCTATAAACCTGAACATAATATTAAGGAAACCATACATCGCATTGGTGTGTATCCCTTCGCTGTTTGTAAGGTCAGGTATTCCATAAAATGCCCTGTTTAATATACTGTGTCCATCTATAAGCAAAAGCTTACTCATAATTCTCTTCAATCCTCCATTTACACTTTAATAAAATCTGATAATGATGCATACCAAAATCATAAGCAGCATTATAGCATCTATAACTGCATACATTATTCTCATATTATGATTCCACTGCCGCACCTGTCTGCACTGCTCTACACTGTTTCTTAGCTTAAGGTCAACAAGTGTTTTAAAGTCATATGAATCAATACAGCTCTTAATATCGTCCGGCAGCTTTTTGACATCATAATTCTCATCAAGGCCGTATGTCACTATATAATATATCTCAAGCTCCTCCTTGCAGTCATCGCACCCCATAATATGCTTTATGAAACGCTCCTCCTGCTTTAACGAAAGTTTTCCCTCATCATAATCCTTTATCATATTCTGATAATTCTTACATACATTCATACTATTCCTTATTCCTGTCCTCTCTGGCTCTTACCTCAGGACATATATAGGTTTTGCTAAAGCTTATGCCTATTATAGCAGAAAATAGCAGAAAGTGCATAGACTTTCCATATAAAAGTCTATGCACTCTTAACTGCAAATGTAATAAACCTCGTTATTACTTATTATTAATGTTTTTCACGGTCGATTACACGCAGTATCAGATTAACAGCTTCATCTATACCGTAACTTGCACTGTTAATACATAAGTCGTAGTTATATGCCTGTCCCCATGTATTATTAGTGTAAAATCTGTAGTATTTCTCTCTCTTTTTATCAAACTTTGCAAGTCTCTTTAAAGCCTTTGAATATGGAATTTTCTCAAGCTCCATAATACGTCTTGCCCTCTGTTCAATCGGCGCTGTGATAAATACACTTATATGTGGTATATTGTTATTCTTAAGAATAACATCAGCACAACGTCCGATAACTATAAAGTCTTCCTTTTCTGCAAGCTCACGAAGTATTTCAGACTCATTGAAAAATGCTGCATCCCCTGCCGGAAGTCCATGGTTACGGCTAAATCTTCTTGCCTTTTCAGGCTTTACCATATCGTGGCTTAAGTCTATCTTAGTACTCTTAAATCTTGCATCCTTTTCAGCATCTTTTCTTAACACAATATCTTTAAATATCTCAGCATCATAATAATTAAGATGAAGCTTATCAGCAAGTGCGAAACCTATATCTGTACCAGCACTTCCCTCTGTACGGCTTATGCATATTATCATACGCTTGTCGTCATTATGTCTGTGAAGGTTAGATACGTTTAACTCACTTATAGCTGTATCCATAATATCTACTGAATTAAATATATGTGGTATCTCAGCAATTTCATTAAGAATATCGTTGTACTCAGTCATAAACTTTGACTTTTCCTGCTTATCCTGTATTGTTCTTGCCATATTACCTACAAGCGCAACCTCACTTCTTAACTTATAGCCGTGAGGATTACTGTATATAAGCATACTCAGCTTATCAATACATTTGTCCTTATCACCTATAAACACACGTCCAAGGTCTGAACCTACACTCTTATATACTCTCTCATCAAGGTCATATATCTTGTTAGCAAGGTTTAAGGCAGTTTTCTTTAACTCTTCTGCACTTACAGAAGAATTATTATTATTTGTATTATTAGAAATATTATTACTCATAACGCCCACCTCCTATAAAAAGAATACTAGTGTATCCAGAATAAATACAGGCACAAGGATACCGATTGACCATATCATATAACCAAAGAAACCAGGCATTCTGACACCGTTTTCGTCCGCGATTGACTTAACCATGAAGTTAGGCGCATTACCGATATATGTACCGGCACCCATAAATACGGCACCGCATGAAATAGCCATAAGTATCTTTGCGGTAATAACACCAACGCTTGTTGTAATGCCGCTTGTAAAACCAAGTGTTCCGGCAGTTGTAAAGAATACCAGATATGTAGGTGTATTATCAAGGAAACTTGAAAGCGCACCAGTAGTCCAGAACATCTGCCATGCCTTTGTAATTCCAAGTGTCGGACCAACTGCCTTAAGAATCATAAGTGCTGGCTGCATTGTTATGAATATACCGATGAAAAGTATGGCAACTTCCTTAATAGCACCCCAGTTAAAGTGGTTCTTTGTTCTTATTTCCTTCTTAGTTGTCTTGAATGATAAAAATGCAGCTACAAGAATAATAGCTATCTCTATCATAGTAACAAATGAGAATGTCACCTCTCCGATATGCAAGCCCTTAAGCGTACCATCTGCGCGCATAAATGCTGGAACATTAGAAAGTGTACCGCTTAATACAACAGCTATTACAATCGCAATAATAAATATTACATTGTGTCCACCCTGGAACTTTACCTCTGTTGACTCTTTGCTTATATCAGGCACACTGCCCTCTGCAATATCAAGTCTGTAGTTCTTTCTGTCTATCATATAGAATACAGGAAGAAGCACTACAAGATTAAAGCATAATACTGGCAACAGATGAAGACTCCATGTAAATGGTACTCCTCTCATAAATCCCATAAGAAGTGGTGGGTCACCTATTGGTGTAAGGCATCCACCCATATTGGATATAAGGAATATGAAGAATATCATAATATGGCTTCTTCTGTGTCTCCACGAATTCATCTTTATAATAGGACGTACAAGAAGCATACTTGCACCTGTTGTTCCTATAATACTTGAAAGAAATGTTCCTATTAACAATGTAATAGTATTGACTCTTGGTGAACCTACTAAGTCACCATCCAGAGAAATATTACCTGCAACGCAGAACAATCCAAATAATAAAACTATAAAACCTAAATAATCATTTATTATACACTCAAGCACAGTTTCAGCGGCAGTTCCTACACCCTGTGTTATGGCAAAAGGTATAATAAAAAGCAGCGACCAGAATATTACCGCATGTAACTGATGGCTTTCCCACCATTCAGCCTTTACAAGCGGCATAATCGCAATACATAAAAGCAGCCCTGCAAAAGGGATGCACAGCCATAGTGGCAACATAACTAATTCCTCCTAACGGTTAATTTTGTTAACAAGCATTATCATTTCATTTCGCTAATGCATTATAGTATGTTTTTTTTGAAAATTAAAGCTTTCTTAAGTTTTTATTTAAAAACAATGAAGTTAAATTATTAACAATATATTGCATGGATATAGGTTAATTACTATAGTTATAACAGTTCCAAACCCTCGCCACTCTTGGTAAAGAACTATTATAATGTTAATAACACACTTATCTAATAATAAAAAGCCGTCACCCTGAGCACAATTTATACAACAGATATATGCAGCATCCTATCATCCTGATATATATTGTATAGATTATGTTCTGAGCGACAGCTCTTATTCTGTAATGCGGATAGTGGGACTTGAACCCACACGATGTCACCACCGGCAGATTTTGAGTCTGCTGCGTCTGCCATTCCGCCATATCCGCAAACAAACGATATAATATCATACTTTATATTATAAAGTCAAGTGAATTATAATCTTTGTTCTGTTTGACGTAACATTCATTAGTTAATAACATCAATAAAGCGTAAATATAAAAGTCTATCTTTTCTTAGGCTGTCAGACATTCACCCTATAAAATGAAAGTTTAAAGAAGAAATCTGTATAGGCACAGTACAGTTCTTCTTTAAACTTCCAATATTCACATCACGTCTATTATTTACATTTTACAGTGAATTATATAAATCTTCGTATTTCTTTGCTGAACTCTTCCATGAGAAGTCTTTCTTCATGCCTCTGTCGACAATCTTATTCCACTCTCTCTTATGGTTGTAGTATACGCTCTTTGCATAGTTTACGATGCCAAGCATCTCGTGTGCATTGTAATTAGCAAATGAGAAGCCTGTTCCTGTGCTCTCGTATTCATTGTAAGGTTCAACTGTATCCTTAAGTCCGCCAGTTTCTCTTACAATAGGAACTGTACCATATCTGAGCGCCATAAGCTGGCTTAGACCACATGGCTCAAAGAGTGATGGCATAAGGAATGCATCACACGCTGCATATATCTTATGTGACATTTCCTCTGAATAATAGATATTAGCAGATACTCTGTCATTGTACTTCCAGTCAAAATGTCTGAACATATTCTCATACTTTTCATCACCTGTACCAAGCACAACAAGCTGTACATCCTCAGAACAAAGCTCATCCATAACATAGGAGATAAGGTCAAGTCCCTTCTGGTCTGTAAGTCTTGAAACAATACCTATCATAAACTTACCCTTATCCTGTGTAAGTCCAAGTTCTTTCTGTAAAGCAACTTTATTCTTCCACTTCTCCTTACGGAAAGTTATCTGATTATAATTAGCTGCAAGTGACTTATCTGTCATAGGGTCATATACTTCATAATCGATACCATTCACGATACCACAAAGTGCATTGGCTCTTGCATTCATAAGTCCATCAAGATTTTCTCCATAGAAAGGTGTCTTAATCTCTTCTGCATATGTTTCACTTACAGTTGTTACCTTATCCGCATATACAATACCACCCTTAAGATAGTTGGCATCCTCATATGCCTCAAGCTTGTCCGATGTAAAGTAGCTGTCAGCAAGTCCTGTTATATCCTTAACCTTCTTGAGGTCCCACACACCCTGGAACTTAAGATTATGTATAGTCATAATAGACTTAACTCCATTGTAGAAATCTCCGCCCGAAAATCTCTCATGAAGATATACCGGAATAAGACCTGTCTGCCAGTCATTACAATGTATAATATCCGGCTTAAATCCTATAACTGGAATAGCTGAGAGTGCTGCCTTGCTAAAGAATGCAAACTTCTCAATATCCTCGTGAATCCAGCTATAAGGCTTAGGTCCCCCAAAGTAGAATTCATTATCGATAAAGTAGAATGTAACTCCTTCATATTCCATCTCGAAAACACCAACATACTGTGTACGCCAGGCTAAGTCGATATAGAAATGTGTCTTGTATATCATCTTTTCTCTATACTCCCAAGGTATACATGTATACTTTGGAATCATAACACGAACATCAAACTTCTCCTTGTCAAAGTACTTTGGTAAAGAGCCTACAACGTCAGCAAGTCCTCCTGTCTTTATGAAAGGAACTGCCTCTGATGCAATAAATAAAACATTCTTCATATAATCCCCTTTCTATATGTCATTAGTATAACATATATCATGTTTTTAATAATCTGACGTATTATTCAGACATTTTAATACTTCTACTTAATATTATAGCATATATTGAACAAATTACATACTATTAATGTAATATTTTATTCAATATATGCTATATTAATTACCAATATCTTCTTACAGCTGTTATACTCATACCTATATTAACAGATGAAACCTTTACACTATCTCCTGGAACAGGTGCGTGAATCATCTGACCACCACCGATGTATATTCCTACATGTCCCGGATAACATATAATATCACCTGGCTGTGCCGCGCTTATGCCACCTGCAACCGCTGCTCCACCATATGCCTGTGCACCCGATGTACGTGGAATACTGATGCCACACTGTGCTAACACATATGATGTTAAACCTGAGCAGTCAAATCCACTAGGTGATGCACCACCGCTTCTGTATGGCACACCAAGGTACTGATATGCAACTGATACAATATTTGATGCAACTGCCGAATTATTATTAGCAGTTGTTGGAATAGATGAGATTGTTGTCACCTTAGATGCTGAAGCTGATGCCGCAGCCGCTGATGCTCTTCTCTGTTCCTCAGCCTTTGCAGCCATCTCTGCCGCCTCCTGATACTTGGCATCTGCATCTTCCTTGTCTGCCTTTGCCTTATCAAGTGCTGTATATAAAGTTGCCTGCTTGTTAGTAAGTTCTTTCTGCTTATTATCAAGTGATGCCTGCTTTTCTTCAAGAGTTGACTTATAATCAGCTATAGCCTGCGCTGTACTTGCCATCTCCTCAAGCTTGTTACGGTCGTAGTCATATACCTGCTGCATATAACTTGCCTTGTTAATAACATCACTCATATCTGATGCTGTAAGGAAAACCTCTGCCATAGATGCTGACTGGTCTTCATACATATACTGAATTCTTAACTTTGTGTCTTCAAACTGCTTCTGCTGTACTCTCTGAGCTTCATCAAGTTCTGTGTTAGTCTTATCAACTTCGTCTGCAAGATCTGCCATATCCTGTTCAAGACTTTCAATCTCTGTTAAAAGATATGCAAGCTGCTGTGTTAAATTATCGACCTGCTGCTGTGCTTCCTGCTGCTGTGTCTTAAGTGTGTCAAGGTCATCCGCAAATACAGATGTTCCCATAATTGTTGTTATAAGCGCTGCTGCGGCAAACGTTTTTAATGCTCTTCTATACATACAAACTCCTATTTATTACAATTTTGTTAAAACATTTTTACAAATACGTTAATATTATAATATAGGAATTGTAATATTTCAAGGAAAATTACACAATTATGACAAAAATTCACACTTTCGTCATATATGTATGCCGCATACATCAGCCTTCCGCATGTGTAAGTCTTATATTGTCAGCGATAAGCGCTATAAACTCTGAGTTAGTTGGCTTGCCTTTTCCATTGCTTATAGTGTATCCAAAAAGGTCATTGAGGACATCAGGATTGCCTCTGTTCCATGCAACCTCAATGGCATGTCTTATGGCACGCTCAACTCTGCTTGGGGTTGTCTCAAACTTTTTGGCTATTGTTGGATATAATATCTTTGTTATGCTGTTTATAATATCAGGGTCATTAACCGCTAAAGTTATAGACTCCCTTAAGTACTGATAACCTTTTATGTGTGCTGGAACACCTATCTCATGTATCATTCCTGTAATCTCATTCTCAAGAACATATTTTTTATGGTTAACTGTATCCCTGATAACAACATTCTTAATTTCTGCTGGTGTCCTGTGCACCTTTCCGACATACTTTATACGATTGATAAGCATGTCATTGTCAAAAGGCTTCATTATGTAATATGCTGCTCCCTTGCTGAAAGCATCTTCTGTAACATCTTCCATTCCGACAGCACTTATAACTATAAATGCCGGCTTTGAACATTCTCCGTCTTCACGGACTTTCTGCATGACACTTATTCCGTCAAGCTGTGGCATAATAATATCAAGAAGAACAACGTCTGGCGATGTCTTTTTAATAACATCGATAGTTTCTTCTCCATTAGTTGCAACACCTACAACCTCTAGTTCAGGTTCATCATTGATAACTTCTTTTATGACATCTACCATTTTCTTGTTATCATCTGCAATAACCACTTTTAAAGACTCCATATATTTCCCCTCACACTTTTAATATTATTAGCGCAAATGTATATACTAATGAATATCTGCTGCCATGTGTGACAAAACATAATACATATCATTATAAATGTCGACTTTGAACAGCAAACAGTAACATTTACAGACATATTATACTATCCTGGCAATATCTTATCAATTAAAATCCATCGCAACTGTCGACAAAATTCGACAAATGTATTTTATTAGATTTATTTGACAGTGATACTTTTCTATAAAATTAGTAATTCTGCAAATAATATGTTAAAAGGGAGGTGCTTCATATGTGTATAAAACGTACATTTAACAGATATATATTATATTCAGCTATATTGACAACTCTGCTATTATGCGCATTGACATATACTGACTATGTAAAAAAGCATTTTCCAGAACACATATATATAACTGAACAGAGTAATACTACATTTAATCTGTCGGTTCCAGTCACAGGCAATGTATACAATTCTTCCTATAAGACTGACAACAATATTAATGCCAATTTCAATGAAGAAGTTACATTTATAACCGGTAATCCAGCAAGCTACGATATGGACCTTAAGCTTTTCGGTGTAATATTCTTAAAGACTGTCCATGTAAATGTTGTCGATGAAACAAAGGTTTATCCGTGCGGCTTTCAGGCTGGGCTCTATCTTAAAAGCAATGGTATCCTTGTCGTTAAGACCGACTCTGTAAGCTCAATGTCCTACGGCGATATAATTCCGTGTGAGCATATCTTATCCAAAGGCGACTATATTCTGTACGTAAATGGTACAGAAATCAGTTCCAAAAAAGAATTCTCTGATATAATTGCCGGCTGCGATGGCAGTAATCTTGAACTTGGCATACTAAGAAATGGCAGTATATCAACTGTAAATGTAACACCCGTCCTTGATACCAACGGCGAATATAAACTTGGTCTATGGGTAAAAGATGATGCCCAGGGCATCGGAACTCTGACTTATATAGATCAGTCAGAACACTTTGGTGCACTCGGACATGGAATAACTGATAACAGCACCGGTACGATTATGAATATAAGCGGCGGTCAGATATACAAGACCCATATTCTTTCCATAATCAAAGGAAAAGACGGCACACCCGGAGAGCTTCAGGGAATTATAGACTACAAAAACACCCAGCCAGTCGGAAGTATAGATAAAAACTGCGAATATGGCATATACGGAACTATTGATAAGTCTGTCTGCAAAAGGTATAATCTTTCACTTATGAGTGTAGGCTATCGTTATATGGTACACAAAGGCAGGGCTTATGTAAGATTTTATCATAATAACCAGTATAAGGACTACGATATAGAGATAACCTCTCTGAATAACAGCAATTCTAAAAATATATCCTTCAAAGTAACCTCAGATGAGCTTCTTGATATGACAAACGGCATAGTACAGGGAATGTCGGGATGCCCTATCATACAGGACGGAAGAATTATAGGTGCTGTAACACATGTTCTTATAGACGACTCCAAGAGTGGTTATGGCATATATATTGAAAATATGTTAAATGCATCACAGTAAATATGACTAATGTATGCTGCAACCCGTTTTTAATTAATAAAGCATAAAATATAGCTGTCACCATATATAACATTAAACTTACTATCTATAAATGAGCAAATGAAGAACAATATTTTAAATTTGCTCATTTATATTTACTGTAATATTTTAATTAACAGTACAGGAAAGTATCGTATATAACCAACTACTTATTTTCCTGTACTATAATTTTCCATTACATATCTAAGCATTTGCAAAACACAAAAATCCGCATAAATCTTTTTTATATATCAAAATTAAGACCTATTTTTTATTTTAGTTATTAAACTTTGCAATTATCTATTTATCACGTATTTCCGTTTTTCTTAAACTCCTCCGAAGCTTTCCTTAACTCCCTTGCATTGGCAAGCACCGAGTCTGTAACTTCACTTCCTGAAAGCATTCGCGCAAGCTCATATATGCTCTCCTGCTCATCCACGCGTGTTATCTGGCTGTAAGTCTTATTATCACGCACACTTTTTTCAATCGTGAAGTGTGCATCTGCCATTGAAGCTATCTGTGGAAGATGTGTTATACATATAATCTGATGATGTCCTGCAAGCCTTGCAAGCTGGTTTGATACCATCTGCGCTGTCCTGCCGCTTATTCCGGCATCTATCTCATCAAATATGAGAGTCTTGCTGTCATCACCTGCCATAACAGTCTTTATTGCAAGCATAATCCTCGAAAGCTCACCACCCGATGCAATCTTTGACAACGGACGTAACTCCTGACCCGGATTAGTTGATATCATAAAACATACAGAATCATAACCATTGGCTGTGAGACTTTCGCTTTTTTCAAAATCAATCCTGAATTTAACATCAAGAAAGTTAAGCTTCTTTAACGATTCTGTAAACTCTGCAGTAAGCCTGTCCGCCGCATCCTTTCGTATAGCACTCAGTCTGTCTGCTGTGGCAGCTGCTTTTTCATATGCCTTGTCGTATTCAGCCTGTCTTTTCTTTAATATCTCATCATAATTATAATATTCCTCAAGCTTGTCCTGCTTCTTCTTAAGCGATAAAAGCACATTCTCAATAGAACCGCCGTACTTATTCTTAAGCTCATTAATAGTGTCAAGCCTGTACTGTATATCATTGAGCGATGATACATCAAAGTCGCTGTTATCAATGTATGCACTTATGTCGTGTGATACATCCATAATAAGACTCTCAACATCCTGCAAAGTATCACACAATCCGCTAAGAGAGCTGTCACATTCAGAAGCACTAAGTACTGACTTTATGACCATACCTAGCATATCACTTATATTATCATCACTTGAATTAAGCAGCATATCTGCACCTGACAGCTCGCTCATTATCTTCTGGTGATTATTAAGCTTCTTAAATTCTGTCTCAAGCTCTTCATCCTCGCCCACTTTAAGAGCGGCTGCTGTTATCTCATTGACTTCATATTCAAGAAATGATACTTCTCTCTGTCTTTCTTCATTATCCTTGTCAAGTTCTTTTAATACATTCCGGCACTCTGTATAGTACTTATAATCCGCCTGCATTTCATCCCTGATATCTGCTATGGACTCTGCGCAGTATTCATCAACAACATTAATATGTGTTGAGTCATCCATAAGCGCCTGATTATCGTGCTGTCCATGCATATCAATAAGGTATCTTGCAAGCTTCTGTGTCTGTGCCGCTGTAAAGTTCTGTCCGTTCACCTTTATCTGCGAACGTGTTGGCGTTATCTTTCTTGATATAAGCAGTTCTCCCTCATCTATGTCTATAACACCAAGCTCCTTAATCTTTTCAAGTGTGTATTCATCATCTATATCAAACACCAGTTCGGCTAGTCCGTAATCTGCGCCGGTTCTTATAAAGTCCGGCGATGTCTTAGCCCCCAGTGCTGCATTAATAGAACCAAGTATAATAGACTTTCCGGCACCGGTTTCACCCGACAATATATTAAGTCCTTCCTCAAAGTCAACATTCTCTTCTTCTATTAATGCAAGATTTTTAACGTGTAAATTAGTAAGCATACTCCTCCAACTTGCCACTGCCATAATGACAATGACTGCAATAAACTATATAATCATATCTTTATAAGCTTTTTTAACTTATTCATAACGATAGTTGTATCTTTAACAGTCCTTACAGCACACATAATAGTATCATCTCCTGCTATAGAACCCACTATCTCATCAAGCTTTAAGGCATCAAGCGCCGCACATACAGCCATAGCCATACCTGGAACAGTTCTTATAACAAGTATATTCTGCGCCATATCCATAGACATATAGCCTTCTCTTAACACTCTTATATACTTATCATTAGTCACAGGATTACCAGAAAATAATGTAGTATACTTCTGGCTCACACCATCCACCGACACCTTTGTAAGATTAAGCGCTCTTATATCTCTTGAAACAGTTGCCTGCGTAACATTATAGCCTGCCTTGTTAAGCGCATCTGCCAGCTCCTCCTGTGTTCCTATATTATTGTTATTAATCAATTCTAATATTTTCTTGTGTCTGTCTGTTCTCACAACTTTTCTCCAATCTTACCACACTATGATAAGTATCCAATTCATACAATCACATTTTATTTCTTATTCTTTCCAGAAAAGATATCTTGCTGGTCTTTATCAGCTTAGCCATCTTATTTGAACGTGTAATAACAACTCTGTCACCTGTAACCACCTGACAGTAGCTTTCACCATCATAGGTTGCCACTCTCTCATCTGACAGCTTCTTATTGTCATTCATCTGGATAACAATCTCATCATCCTGCCCGAATATGATACTTCTTTGTGTAAGTGTATGTGCGCATATCGGTGTAATCATAATAAGTCTTGCATTCGGCTGGACTATAGGTCCGCCTGCCGATAAACTGTAAGCCGTAGAGCCTGTCGCTGTTGATACGATAACTCCGTCAGCCGCAAATGAATTGAGATACTCACCATTAACATATATATCAAAGTCAATAACTCTTAATATTCCACGTCTGCTGAGTACAACATCATTAAGTGCAACATCCTCATATATGACACTGTCACCTCTGTATATCTTACCATCAAGCATCATACGCGTATCGACTTCATAGTTATCCTTAATAAGGCTGTCCAGCGTGTCATAAACTGTATTCATATCTGTATCAGTGAGATATCCAAGTGTACCTATATTAACACCCAGCAGCGGAATATTTTTCTCATTAAGATCCCTTGCAGCCTGAATTAATGTTCCATCACCGCCAAGAACTATAATACATTCAACACCGTCAGGCACAAGTCCTGCATTAGTGTAACAATACTTAGTTCCCTCAACCCTGCACGCAGCCTCATCATATATACCATGCGCACCATGCTCATTAAGATATGTAATAATACTATTAGTGTACTTAAGTTCTGAATCCTTTGACTGATTCGTAACTATATAAAATGTTTTCATCAATACCCCTATATCGCAAAGCGTTAAATGTCAACTATGAATATATATTACAATGTTTCATGCGCTTTGTCTACTATATTTTTTATTTCAAAAGGAATATTTTCATAAGTTCCCTCTGTATGCTTCTGAAGATGAAGAAGATATTCTATATTACCTTCAGGTCCTTTAACTGGTGAGAATTCAAGGTTAAGTATCTCAAATCCTATGGATATAGCATAATCTATAACCATCTGGATAACTTCCTCGTGTACAGCCTTATCCCTTACAACACCATGTTTTCCGACCTTTTCTCTTCCAGCTTCAAACTGTGGCTTTATAAGGCATACTATCTGTCCGTCATCTGTAAGAAGATTTTTAACAGGAAGAAGTACCTTTGTAAGAGATATAAAGGATACGTCTATGCTTGAGAAATCTATCTTATCAGCAACATCCTCCGGTGTGACATATCTGATATTGGTCTTTTCCATACACACAACTCTCTCATCATTGCGAAGCTTCCACGCAAGCTGTCCGTGTCCTACATCCACCGAATACACCTTGACTGCACCATTCTGTAACATACAGTCTGTAAAGCCGCCTGTTGATGAGCCTACATCCATACATACTTTTCCTTCAATAGTAACATCAAAGTTCTCCATGGCTTTCTCAAGCTTAAGGCCTCCACGGCTTACATACTTAAGTGTATTGCCCCTTACTTCTATATTAGCTGTATCAACAAATGTTGAACCAGCCTTGTCCTCCTTCTGTCCCTCAACATACACATTTCCGGACATAATTATGGCCTTCGCCTTCTCTCTTGACTCTGCAAGTCCTCTGTTCACTAGAAGAACATCTAATCTTTCCTTGCTCATATTTCTCTCCAATCCTGTTAAGCTTATATAAAGCTTATTCACGTATCTTTGTATAACTTTCTTTTATACGCTTTATTACACTTTCTTCATCTATTCCTGTTTCGCGTCTTAATATATCCACACTTCCATGCTCAATATAATCATCCGGAAGTGATATGCTAAGAACGTGGGTATTATATTCTGAATCACTAACATATTGACAGACTGTCCTTCCAAAGCCACCTGAGGATACATTTTCCTCAAGAGTGACTATAAGCTTATGGTTCTGACAGACAGCATCTATCATATCTTTATCTATAGGCTTAACGAAACGCGCATTGACAAGCGTAACTGTATAACCCTCAGCCATAAGACTGTTTCTTACATTGTCTGCTGCTGCCACCATGCTTCCAAGTGCCAGAAGCGCAATATCATTATCACCAGTATACATAACCTCTGACTTTCCATATTCCACAGGCGCATCAAACTCATGGAAGGAAAGACAGGCACTTCCTCTTGGATAACGTATAGCTATAGGTCCGTTAAAATCTTCAACTGCAAATCTTATCATTTCCTTAAGCTCTGTATCATTCTTAGGCGCACATATAGTCATATTAGGAATTGATGAAAGGAAAGATATGTCAAATATTCCCTGATGAGTCTCCCCATCACTTCCAACCAGTCCTGCCCTGTCTATCGCAAACACCACATGAAGCTGCTGTATACACACATCATGCAGTATCTGGTCATACGCCCTCTGAAGAAATGACGAATACACCGCAAATACGGGCTTAAGTCCTCCAGCAGCAAGTCCTGCCGCAAATGTAACAGCATGTGCCTCAGCTATACCAACATCAAAAAATCTGTCTGGAAACCACTTTGAAAACTTGGTAAGTCCGACACCATCCGGCATAGCCGCTGTTATTGCAGCAACTGTATTGTCCTTCTTTCCAAGTTCGCATATAGTATCAGAAAATATCTTTGAATAAGTTGGTATATCAGACTTATTTATCTCACAGCCTGTCTTTATATCAAAAGGCCCGATACCGTGGAACTTGCTCGGATTGCGCTCTGCCGGCTTATATCCACGTCCCTTCTGTGTTACAACATGGACAAGCACTGGTCCATTCATACGCTTTGCCACTGTAAGTATCTTTATAAGCTTATCCATATCATGACCGTCAACCGGACCAAGATAATATATACCCATACTCTCAAACATTGAGTCGTGCAATATAACCTGTTTTAAGTTAGACTTCGTCTTTTTGATAGTCTTTACAATCTTATCGCCCTTAGGAAGCTTGTATAATACATTTCCAATATTTTCCTTAAGGTCATAATATGAGTCCGAAGAACGGATTTCACTTAGCATATTAGATACGCCACCAACATTCTTTGATATGGACATAGTATTATCATTAAGTATAATAACAAAGTTACCCTTAACCCTTGAAGCATTATTAAGTGCTTCATATGCCATACCGCCAGTGAGTGCACCATCTCCTATGACAGATACAACACTGTAATTGCCATGCTTTATATCCCTTGCCTCTGCAAGCCCCAGACCTGCTGATATTGAGGTCGAACTATGTCCTGTATCAAATGCATCATAATCGCTTTCATTTCTCTTAGGAAAGCCACTCATACCGCCGAACTTTCTAAGCTCATCAAACTGGTTCTTACGCCCCGTAAGTATCTTATGGGTATAAGACTGGTGTCCTACATCCCATATAAGCTTATCCTGTGGAAGATTAAATACAACATGCAAAGCCATTGTCAGTTCGACAACGCCAAGATTAGAAGCAAGATGTCCGCCTGTTACGCTTATCTTCTGGATAAGGAACTCCCTTATCTCAGCCGCAAGCTGATTATATTCTATTGGAGAAAGTTTCTTAATATCATTGGGCTTATTAATCTTCTCTAGTATCATAGCTGTTCTCTCCCACTTCTACTTATTTCTATGTATAAGCATATCTATAAGTTCCTCTAAGTACTCATTATGTCCGATAGACTTAACTACATCCAGAGCCTCCTTAGACATATCATAAGTATCCTTCTCTGCCTTCTCAAAACCATAAAGTGTTACATAAGTTGTCTTGTTATTACGCTCATCACTAAGAACAGGCTTTCCAAGTACTTCCTGAGTACTTGTCACATCAAGAATATCATCCTTAATCTGGAATGCAAAACCGACATTATATCCGGCCTTACACAGAAGCTCCTCAGTAGTATCATCACAGCCTGCAAGTATTCCTCCTGCCATAAATGCTGCCTCTATAAGAGCACCTGTCTTTAACCTGAATATATAATCAAGCTGTGCTTCATCCATAGGCTTGTCAGTAAGATATACATCTAAAGACTGACCGCCTACCATGCCGTCAACTCCTGCCTTACCTGCTATAACTGCGGCTGCCCTTGAATAAAGTGCCATTTTTTCTGCAGTATCCGGATTTTTATAATCCTTTGCAAGCTCGCTTATAGCGTTAAGCATAGTTTCATAAGCAAGATTAAGAAGCCCGTCACCCGCTAACACGCCAAAGTCCTCTCCAAACTTCTTATGTGTTGTGAGCTTTCCTCTTCTGTAATCATCATTATCCATCGCTGGAAGGTCATCATGTACAAGTGAATAAGTATGAATCATTTCAAGTGCAGCCATAAAAGGATACACACAGCTCTCATCCGTTCCACCACATAATCTGTAAGTTTCAAGCATTATCATAGGGCGGACTCTCTTTCCACCTGCCTGAACACTATAATCCATCGCTGACTTTATATACTCTGCTTCACCACTTGCCTCAGGAAGGTAAGAGTTTACTATCGTATCTATGGCAGCTGTCCTTTCTGCCAGTTCCTTCTTAAAATCAATCATCATCAATCATCTCCGAATCTTTATCATCATTGATAATAATCATCTCTTTTTCGACTTTATCAATCATTAAGCTGCATTTTTTGACAAGCTCGATACCTTCTTTATACTTCTTAAACGACTCATTCATAGTAAGCTCACCGCTTTCCATCTGTCCAAGAATATCCTCAAGCTTATCAAATGTATCTTCAAGTGAAGGCGACTTAGCCATAATCAATTACCTCACTATATTATTATTACCACGCTGCTTTATACTATTACTTTTAATGTCAACAGCCACAGCTTTTATATGTCCGTCCTTTAAATGCAGTGTAAGAACATCATCTTTCTTAACCTCACTAACTGAAGTTATATGCTCCTCACTGTCATTCTCAACAAGCGCATATCCCTGCTCAAGCTTCTTTAAGGGACTTACACCATCAAGCCTTGCAGATAAAAGCACAAGCCTGTGCCTCTGCGTATCAAGCATATTCTGCACACTAACATCAAGAAGATGCCTTATATGCATAAGCTGCTGCTTTTTGCTGTCAAGCTGTGCCTGTGGATTATATGTCTTTAGTTCAAGCAACATTCTTTCAGTACGGCTTCTGTATGCTGCAAGTATCATCTGCATACTGTGTGTAAGCCTGTTTCTGTAGTCATCTATCTGTGCCTCAATCAGCCTTATATCAGTAACCGCAAGCTCTGCTGCCGCTGACGGCGTAGGTGCTCTTAAGTCCGCCACAAAGTCAGTTATCGTAAAGTCAGTTTCGTGTCCGACTGCCGATATGACCGGTGTCTTACAGTTAAACACAGTCTCTATGACCTCAGGTTCATTAAAAGCCCACAGGTCTTCTATAGAGCCTCCGCCACGGCCTACTATGATACAGTCAAAGCCCATATTATCAACACATTTTAAGCCTTTGGCTATGCTGTGTTTCGCATCATTACCCTGTACAAGCACTGAGTACAGATAAAGGCTTATATAAGGGTTTCTTCTGTATGCAACATTCCTTATATCCTGAATAACTGCACTTGTCCTTGCCGTTACAACAGCTATTCTTTTAGCATACCTTGGTATCGGTCTTTTGTACTCTGGTGCAAAATACCCCATATCCTCATACTGCTGCTTTAACAGTTCATACTGCCTGTACAGTTCACCTGTTCCGCTCTGTGTAACAGTCTTTGCATATAACTGGTATGCACCTCTTTCCATGTACACATCTATCCTGCCATTAACTACAACAGACATACCATCCTTAAGCCTGAAGCTTAACTTATATGCGTCCGAACCATACATAACAACAGGTATGGCAGAATTCTCATCCTTTAACGTAAAAAATATACAGCCATTCTTATCTGTATACTTACAGTTAGATATTTCACCTTTAATCTCTATGCGGTTAAGTAAAAAATCCTGCCTCACCATATTCTTAATGTAAGAATTAATCTGTGTAACACTATATACCTGTGCCATCTTTAATCACCTAGACCAGCTTTGCAAGTACTCCGTTTACAAAAGATGCTGTGTTATCATCTGAACCATACTTCTTGGCTAATTCAACCGCCTCATTAATAGCAACATTAACCGGAATATCGTCATCATATAACATCTCATATACTGCAAGTCGCATAATAGCAAGTTCAGCCTTACCAAGTCTGTCAACCGGCCATCCTTCCGATACTTCATTTATCTTTTCATCAATCTCATCACTCATCTCTGAAACAAGAAGTGCCTTCTTTTTGATGTACTCATATTCCTTTTCCTTAACATCTGGAAGTGCATCAAAATAATAGTCTATCTGTTCTCTTAATTCATTCTTATTATGGAATGGCACACGGAATAATATTTTAAATGTGTGCTCTCTCATATCTGATCTTGTCATACTAATCCTCTCTGTATACAATCATCCGTAACGATAATTATATATCTTTATCTTACTTAAGTTTCTATGTCTTATATAACGATGCCGGGGTCAAAAGCCCCAACTATAAACAGCCTCCGATATAACAAAAGACTGCCCTTAAAGGACAGTCTTTTACATATCACTGTACTTTAATTGTCAATATTCACACCAGCAATCTTGATATTAACCTCTGACACGTCAAGTCCTGTCATAGTCTCGATAGCTGTCTTTACTTTATCCTGTACGGCACTTGATACCTTAGGTATCTCACAGCCATACTTAATATTAAGTGCAAGATTAACTACTACATCCTGCTCACCTACATGAACCTTAACACCCTTGGAAAGATTTTTCATACCAAGCTTGCTTACAAGTTCGTTGGTAATGTTACCAGCCATACTCTCTACACCATCTACCTCAGTAGCTGCAAGACCAGCTATAATAGCAACAACTTCATCAGCTACTCTTACTTCACCGATATCCTTGCTTTCGTGTATAGTATAAGTATTGCCTCTATCTTCAAACTCTTTTGTCATAATATCCTCCTGACTGTCTGTTAAACGTTGTCTTTTCGTCTATTATAATAAATATTATGAATAAATGCAACTTCTTAAATAATCAAATTGCATTACTGTCCAAAGCCAATCTCAAAAATGCTATGCATTTTATTCATGTCTTTCAGATTTTACATAGCCTTGGACAATACAAATAATCACTTCACAACATTAATATTAATCTTATCAGATGTCATCCCTGTCTTTCTTTTGGCTATATCCTCTATCTGCGCCTTCTGGCTGGTTTCAAGTGTCTGCTGGTTGACAACTATATCAACTCCTGTGTCGGATACAGAAGCAACAACATCATTAAATCCTTTAGCCTCAAGAAGTATCTCAATAGCCATCTCCTTCTCAGAATAATCAGCTATCTTTGCAAGTTCATTGATAGCGGCTGTCTTTGATGATTTGTCAATATTGGCATCATTTACTATATTGGTAAGATTTTCCGTATTCTTTGCCCGGATTTGTTCCCTGTTTAACTTTGCTTCTGATATAACGCCTGACGTTACACCGCCCGAGGTAAGTATGACACTTCCCGGCTCCATCATACTCTCATCATCCGGCTCTTCAGCAGGAACGGATATATCATTATCAGCACTGTCACTGGCTGCAACATCTGTAGCTGCCGCCTCACCTCTTCCACTAACCGATATTATATCCGAAATGTTTCCAGCATAATTAATATATCCGGCTACAGCAATCATTATCGCAAGAGCAGTTATAATAACCTGATTTTTTTTAATTCTTTTCACAACACTCCTCATTTCTGCGCACATTTTTATATAACAGGGTTGTGTCAGGTGCGCACAGACACCAAGCCTGCGGATTGTTAAACTAAGCATGTGATTTCAAAACCTCCGCTTGTTTCTATGACATTTTCATCACCTTGATTTTATGTACTGGAATATTCAAAAGTCCATATACAGCATTCGTTATATCATTGACAAGCTCCTTGTTATCACCACCTTCACATACAATAATCGCACCATCAACGACAGGCATATTCTCCATAACAACATATGGTTTGCTGCCATCCGAAGTATCATAAAATATATGTGTACTTATCTTTTCTGTGTCAACATTCTCACTGCTGTCTGTTCCTGAAACGTCCTTTGAGCTGCTGTCGGAATATGTTTCGTCCTTTGCTAATACCTTTTCAGATGAATTCTTAACGCTTAACATCACCTTCACCTTTCCCACGCCATCAACACTTGATAACACCTTTTCAAGACGTTTTTCTACATATTCCTCATACATATCAACGCTCATACTGTCGCTTTCCTCGGACACTGTAGCACTTTCTTTAGACTGTGATGTTTTACCTGTTGGAAGTGTCACCACCATAAGCAAAACACCTGCTAGTATTAATATTAATATTTTATCCTTACCGAATTTATTCAATAAATTTTTATGGTCAGGCTTAATACTACCACTCCCCATCATTTTATATATATACTGCCAACATCTATGCCTGTCTTTGCCGATATTTTTTCTTTTAAAGTGTCCATGTCCGATTTTTTCAATCTATTTATGTGTATGACAACCTTTTCAACCGTCATATCCCCATAATCACCAGAAGCAACATCACTTACTGTTACATCTATATTATCCGCCTGCATATTATATTCACCAAGAACCTCAGCCACCTGTAACCTGACAGTCTTAATGACCACATCTCTGACCGTAAAACTGTATTCATTCGTATTATCCGCATTATTCTTATAATATGCAGATGAATATTCTTTATAAAATGTATCAATACTGTTCTTTATAATGTTACCTCCTGCCTGTTTTATGACCGGGGATATTATTATAAGCACAAGTATTATCCTTGTTATCATCCTTATATAATCTTTATATTTGTCCGAAACAACAACATTTATCAGAAGTGATGATATTATATAAAATGTTATGACCTGCTTAAGCCACGTATATACAGCTTCTGTAATAACAACACCTCCTCTGTGGCTGCTTATTGTCACCTGCCCGTAGCTATGCATACAATAACTATAGTAAGTATGAAAAGTACTGACGATATTATGACAAGGTATGTAAGGCAGCCTACCGCAGACGTGAGTGCCTGTACTGCCCTTATGATACGCTTGTCTGCTACCGGTTCCATAACCGCTGCCACACCCTGATATATACAAGATATTACAACAAGCTTAATCACTGGAAAGCTCATACACAAAACCAGTGCTATAACTCCTGCTGCGCCTATTGTATTCTTAATAAGCGAAGAGGAGGCTATAACCGTCTGTGACAGCATTGAAGCCGCATCTCCTATACCCGGAATTATACTTACCGCCTTGTATACATATGATGTATTGATGCTGTCCTTCACAGGGTTTATTATACTTTTTATGCCGTTAAGCCCCATAAACACTGTCATCATCGTATATCCGCACCATTTTATGCCCTTTTGTATAAAACCGCACAGCTTTGAAAAATGTGCCTCCTTGTCCACGCAGTCACACAGTGATACACACACATACACTCTGTTTAAGTTCATAAGTATATTTCTTATAAATATATCTGCCGCCGCCATCATCCATATAACTATCTGGTAATATCCTGCTGCACTGAGCGGCGAACCTGTGGCGCACACTGCCGGAAAGAACACCATTGATATAACCTTATATATGTTGATAAGTGATGTCACCGCATCCTGCGCTATCATAAAAACGCCCATAAATACTGATAACAATATCGTTACAAGCGATACGGATATTATTCCTGCCGCAGTATCCTTAAGCTGTTTTTCATTAAAGAGAGGCGTAAGCACGTTAAGCACCGCTGAAAATATACAAAGACACACAACCTGAACAACTTCATTTCTGCCGGTTTTTACGACCTCTGTTATATATGCTGATATGTCCTTTATCTGCTCAAGCCCATTGCCGCCGCTTATAAGCGACTGCATTATTTTTCCATAAGATATATCAAGTCCCGTCTCTTTTTTAATAGTCTTGTCTATATCCTTATAATCACTGCTGTTAATATCTGTAATACCATATGAGGAATTATTATTGTCCTCTGTTTTTTGTTCTGATAAGTCTTCTGCGTAGCATATATGTACAGATAAATGTATATTTATACCGATAGTATATATAAATACACCTAAACATACCACACACAATATATGCCCTGCAATACATCCCGTTATATGTCCTGCCCTTCTACATCCACTCATCACTTCAAGCACCCATTCACCATCTCTAACAGTGCTATAATAACAGGCATACTGATAAGCACTATTGACACTCTGCACAACAGTTCAAGCTGTGAGGCTACTGCACTAAAACCATTGTCCCTGCATATATCTGAAACAAACTGCGTTGCTATGGATAAGCCTGTTATCTTCATAATTATCTTAATATACCCTCTCTCTATATCCACACTGTTAGTAAGAACTCCTATATAGCCCGTTACCACTGAAAAACTGCTAAGCATATATATTGCTATAAAAAGGCCTGTCATAAGTACTATCACAGAAACATATGAGGGTGCCTCTTTTTTTATTAAAAGACAGCAGATAATAACACACATAACCATAACCGCCACCTGTAGCAATACTCATCACTCTCCTTTATACGGCGCAGCACTGCAACCTCTTAAAGCCCTATATATTAAACAGCTTCTGCATAGAAGAAAACAGCTCTGCGATGTAGGGAATAACCCAATAAAGCACAATAAGGATTCCTGCAAGGCTTGTAAGAAAAGCCTGGTCATCTCTTCCACTATGCTTTAATATCTGATTAAGTATGGCTACGATTATTCCTACTGCCGCAATCTTAAATATTATACCTGACTCCATATGCCTGCCTTTCCTGCGTATACATCTGCTGGATATTTATATGAGAATTATTGTTATAACAATGCCAGCCATTACGCCTGATATCTGATATATCTTTGACCTTGTCCCTGCCTCAGACTGTAATCTCTGGTATATATTTTTAAGCTTGTATTCCACATTGCCTGCACACTGCAGCTGCATATTTCTGTCTATATATGTATTAATATTTCCAAGCTCCTTTATCACACTTATCTCCTCTTTTTTAACAATTCCACTCTTTATAAGCTTCTTTGCTTCACTAAGCCATATTTCATTAAATGTATCTTCCTTTTGTGTTATGTCTGAAAGTTTTATATATACCTGCTCATACATACTGCTTACTATGCTGTTTGTTATGCTCTTTGATAACTCACTGCATATTACAGGAAGCGGCGTAAGTCCGTATTTTATCTGCGACTGTATATAATTAAGAGAATATATGTAGGCATCTATCACATTTATACGTTCCTTTAACTGCCCTGCAAGATAGAAACCGTAATATGTTGTCATTACAATTATGAGTGCCGCTCCCGATAGTTTATACACTTTTCAATAGTTCCCTTTCCATGCCTTTTAGACATTATTATTATTTTATTAAAACCATCCATGCCGACTAACTCCTTGACATAAGGCTTGTTTAATACATCTTCAAGCGAATAGCCGTGCACTGTTCCTATTATTATGCAGCCACAGGCGATACAATATCTTATTGCCTGTGCGTCGTACTTGTTTCCTATCTCATCCACCGCTATCATTCCCGGTGACATCGCGCGTATAGCCATAAGCATGCCTGAATCTTTAGGGCATCCGTCAAAAACATCTGTTCTCTCTCCTATGTCATTCTGCGGCACTCCCATATAACAGCCGGCTATCTCCTGTCTTTCATCAATAAGACTTATATTCATAGACAGTTCAGGATTGTTCGATATATTTCTTACGACATCACGAAGCAGAGTTGTCTTTCCACAGCCCGGAGGCGATATTATAAGAGTATTTTCAAGCCCGCCAGCATATACAAAGTCCATCACCTTATTACTGCAGCCAAGCACCTGATGCGCCACTCTTATGCATAAAAATGTTATGTAATTAAAGTTTCTTATACTGTTATTTTCTACTATTGCATGGCCTGCTATTCCTATTCTGTGTCCGCCCTCTATTGTAATAAATCCCTGCTTAAAGCTCTGTTCGTAAGCATATACTGAATAATTCGCCGCAAGCTCTATTATCTTTCTTATGTGCTCCTTTTTAGCCTTCACTGTGCTTAGTACCTCTTTGTTATCATATATAAGTGAAATATACCGTCCTGTACGTATTCTTATCTCATTAATCTTGTCAAATTTTATCCCGTAAAGATTAAGTCCCGTGACTAATTCACCGGGAAGTATCCTTATGATTTGTCCTATATCCCCCATAAAAAAACAACCTCCATATACCGTTTTTCACAGTATATGAAGGTTGTCTTTTAATTATTCATCGTTTCTATTCTACTGACTTAAGCGACTCTACCATAGGTATTTTCTTAAGTGACGGATACATAATAAGATTGATAAGGAGTGAGAATAATATAGTTATTCCATATGATATAAGGAATGAACTTATATTTATCTTAGTTCCAAACATGACACCGTCAAGCTCAATCGTTGTCATAATATAAGAGTGAAGTGCCACACCGAGAAGAAGTCCGAATACTCCACCAATAAGTGTAAGTATTATATTCTCCCTGTATACATACTCTCCTACCTCTGTATCGTAGAAACCGAGTACTTTTATCGTAGCTATCTCTCTTATACGCTCTGATATATTGACGTTAGTAAGATTATACAGTACCACAAATGCAAGCATACCTGCTGATATTATAAGCACCCATGTTACAAGGTCAAGCGACTGTATCATATTCTCAAATCTTGATATATTGGCTTTTACAAATGTGAGTGACTTTACACTGCTGTCTGTAAGATATCTGTCACCGATAGCAGCCTGTACAGTCTCATCATCACCTGTCAGTTTTCCTAATATTCTGTTGTTATCCGGTGTATATCCGAATACCTGATTGAAATAATCGGACGTCATAAATATATAATTATTAATATACATTTCCATAACACCAGTTACATTTACTGATACCTGCTTATTATTATCATCCTGTATAAGTATAGTATCGCCTGCCTTTACCGAAAGGTCTTTAGCAAGCTTTTCAGTTATGATAACTCCTGAGTCAGTAAGCTCTAGTTCGCTCTTATCTTTTCTTGACCTGAAGGTTACAAAGTCTTTATAGTCCTGCTCATTACTTACAACTGTTATCTCTGTGCTGTAATCGTCTGACTCCCCAGACACCTTTACGTCAGATGTATATGCATAATCCATAAGTGAGTCTTTATAATATTCATCTTTAGCTATATTGTCTGCCACATTTTTAATGGACTCTGTATCAGCGTTATTATTAAATACAAGTATGTCATCATAATGTATTATCTGACCGTACTGGTTATCTATAATGCTCTGCACGCTGTCCTTTATTCCAAAGCCAGCAGTTATAAGTGCGCCACAGCCCGCTATACCGATAACTGTCATAAAGAAACGCTTCTTATACAGGAATATATTTCTCATAGTCACTTTTCTTGTAAATGACATATGTTTCCATATAAATGTGTGCTCTAGAAGAATTTTTTTACCACTCTTTGGCGCTTTAGGGCGCATAAGAACTGATGGCTCTTCAGAAAGCTCATAATAGCATGAATATAATGTAGCAATGAGTGTTACTAATACAAGACTTAACACTGCAACAACTGATAATAATGTATGGCTGGCATACGTAATTGATGGAAGCTGGTATATGATATTCCACGAATCATATATGATATAAGGGAACAGCCTTAATCCTATGATACAGCCTATAATACCGCCTACAAGTGAAGCGGCAAGTGCATATGACACATACTTTAAAGCTATAGTACCTTTACCATATCCAAGCGCCTTATATGTACCGATAAGTCCTCTCTGTTCTTCAACCATTCTTGTCATAGTTGTAAGACATACAAGACCTGCTACTATTATAAAAAATAGCGGAAACACTGTTGCTATCGCCTTCATTCTGTTTGCACTTGATTCATAGTCCCTGAACGAATATGAAGACTCTCTTGTAAGCACATACCATTCCCAGTCATCACTGTCGGCAAGCGTTTCCTCCATCATCTTATCATACTCTGCATACACTGACTCAAAGTCAAACTGCAATACAGCCTTTTCATAAGCTGGCGTTACATATGGTTCTATCATAGCGGACACATCCATACCCGGATAATATGTCTCATACTGCTTTGTTATGGAGTCAACAACATTCTGTCTTATTGTACCTAAGATTTCCTCTCTTTTTTCCTCTTTTGCTTTTGCATATTCATCCTTTATGTTCTGTTTTCTTATATCAAGCCTGTCCTTTGATATACCCTTTATATCATCTGTATACTTATCCATCATAGTCTTATACTCATCCGAATAAGTATCAAGCTCCTTAGCACCATCTATAATGACATAACCTTCTGTATAGTAATCATTCTTAAGCTCATCATCCGGCACATATATGCAGTAGCTTATATGTCCGTTTCCTATTCCAGAAGAACCAAGGTCATAAGACACATAACATGGTGAATATACTATTCCTACAACTGTGTACTCACTATCCTTAAATGTATCACTTATATCATCTTCTGTGCCCGACTTAAAAGTAATGACATCACCAATCTGCATAGACTTACGTGTATCCTCATACTTTACGACACATTCTTTATCATTCTCAGGAAGACGTCCTTCCTTTATTCTTAACCGATTGATATAACTGTCATCATCTGACGACTTTCCTACCGGAACACTTGATACATGTGCAACATTTTCCTTGCCATCATAGTTAACAAGTACATCCTGCGTATTGGCCCCGTACACCGCTTTAACACCGTCAACTTTACTTATCGCATCCATATCGTCTGCGGTTAAGCCTATTGATGATAATATTCTTATATCATTCATATTATATTCATCATAATACGAATCTGAGGAATGTTTCATATCGTTAGAAGAAGCTGTTATTCCGGCAAAAAAGGCTACACCGATTGCAACGATTGCCATAATAGCAAAAAATCTTCCAAGTGACCCTTTTATCTCTCTTATAAAATCTTTAAACACTGATTTTTTCATTGTGTTAATTCTGCCTTTCCATAATGTGCAAGTTCTTTATCAGTTATATAGTGTCCTGATTATAAATAACCAGTTACCACTCTATCTGTTCTATAGGTAATGGACTTTCATTGACTGTCACGCTGTCAACGACCCCGTTCTTTACCTTTATGACCTTATCACCCATGGCTGTAAGCGCAAGATTATGTGTTATGACTACTACTGTCACACCTCTTTCACGACATGTATCCTGTAAAAGCTTTAATATCTGCTTTCCTGTATTATAATCAAGTGCACCCGTAGGCTCATCACATAAAAGCAGCTTTGGATTCTTTGCAAGAGCTCTTGCTATGGCAACTCTCTGTTGCTCACCGCCTGATAACTGTGCCGGAAAGTTAGCACTTCTGTCCTTAAGTCCTACTGCCTCTATAACCTCATCTATATCAAGAGGATTTTTACATATCTGTGTTGCAAGCTCCACATTTTCCCTTACTGTAAGGTTCTGTACAAGATTATAGAACTGGAACACGAATCCGATATCGTATCGTCTGTAGGTAGTAAGTCTTTTAGCATTAAACTTTGTTACATTTTCCTTATCTACAATTATCTTACCTGTGGTAGCCATATCCATACCACCCATAAGGTTAAGGATAGTACTTTTACCTGCTCCACTTGCACCTGCTATAACTGCGAACTCACCTTTATCTATGCTAAAACTTGCACCATTAAGTGCTTTTATCTTAACATCCCCCATTTTATAGATTTTCTTGACGTTATCAAATTCTATATAGCTCATATGCACCTCTTTTATATAATAATTAACTAATAACTTCCTGAACTGTTACATTTCTGTATTCTTCATCAGAGGCAAGGTTAACTCTCTTATAACCTATAACTATATTAGGTCTTAATGGAAGCGACATATTATTGCTTTCAACTAACCCTTCCTGTCCATTAGACAGTCTGGTTTTAGTACCGACAGGATATACTGATACTACCTCTGTTAATGCTTTGATTACTTCAACCTGATACAGATTGCTTCCCATAAGATATTCCAATGCTTCATCATTATTCATTGGTTCATCATTGAAAGGTGTTTTGTGTATGAGGTCATCAAATCTGTTTGCAGCACCTACGATATATCCATATGTAGTTATCTTACTTCCGCTAAGACCCATTGGATAGCCCGAACCATCATATAATTCATGTGACTGCCAGCAGCCATATGTACAGGCATTGGATGCAAATATTCCTGAAAGTCCTGTCAGAACCTCAAATATAGTACGAGGATGTGTTCTTAAAAGATTTTTCTCTGCCTCTGTCAGGTCTTTTTTATTTATAAGTTCAGGATACTTACCCTTGCCAATATCGTGCATAAGTCCGGCAGCTGCAATTCCCTTGACCTCAGTTTCCGGATATCCCATACGCATAGCTATCGCCATGGCTAACTGCATTGTATTAAATGAATGATATTCTACCCAGTTATCATTATTTCTACTGTCTTCCATTTCGAATATTAACTGCTTCTTAATATTCTTTTCTTTAAATAACTTATAGAATTCATTTATATATTCTTCAAGCTGCTGTCTATCTTTTGTAAAGCTATTATCCCATGCGTTAGTGTATATATTTTTATTCTTAAGAATACGTGAAATAATGCTTATTACTTTTATTGTTGTATAATCATCAATAATTGGTTCCTGAATGCGGATGCTTTCTCTTTCTGCATTTTCTACACGGTCGATATATACTCCTTTATAACCCTGTGTCTGTATAGTTTTTATCATATTGTCCGTTAAAGATATTCCTGCTTTAATAAGAACATTTCCCTGAGTGTTATAGATAGTGCGTCCTAACTTGTCGCCTAATTTTAATGATGCTGGTCTGATGTATTCTAACATACTTTATTTGTTCCTTTCCTGTGCTGCTGTTAATAATACGGATGAATGTAAAGATTTTTAGAAAAAAATATTAATCAACTTCCAATGCTTAAAATTAACCTACATAGTATAAAACATTTGTTGATTATTTCCAACCTGATGAGTAACATATTTTTTAAATTGTTCACAACAATCCATTCATAGTACATCATAAACTATTTTGAGCATAATTGCAAAGGAAAAGTATATATATTTAACAGTACTTATATGGAGGACGGTTTTGAGATCCAGAAAATATATATTATCAATATTATTAACTTTCACTATAATAATTAAATGCATATCTTTTACACAAATTTCTACATATGCTTCCTATGTCCCAGTTAAATATTCTTCAGAACTATACGCAGAATTAAATGCCTCAGATAAAAATATCACTGCCAGCGCTTCAACATCACCGCCAACACTTCATGCACGCTATGCTGCGCTCATTGATGGTGATAACAACCGGCTGCTCTATGGAAAAGAGGCTGATGTCAAAGCCCCGAACGCAAGCACAACAAAGATTATGACACTTATTACCGCACTTGAAATATGCGGTGATGACTATGTTGCAACAACATCTGCTTACGCTGCTGCCATGCCGGATGTCCAGCTTAATGCAGTCAGAGGTGAACGGTTTCATATACAAGACTTATATTATTCACTTATGTTAAAATCGCATAATGATACTGCAGTTATAATAGCTGAAAATACTGCCTACTACTATTTATGCACGCTGTCCGACAAGGACAGAAACGAGCTTTTATATGACACAGCTTTTATAAACAGTTATAATTCTGACTCTTCATTTATAAAAGACATCTCTAAAGAACAAAGCAGAATTCTTGTAAGAATATTTACAGATCTTATGAATAAGAAAGCGCTTGAGTTAGGATGCACTAACACTCATTTTGTAACTCCCAATGGACTTGATGCCACCGATGAATATGGTGTCCACTCAACAACTGCATACGAGCTTGGTGTTATGATGTCCTACTGTATTAAGAATTCACATTTTCTTGATATAACGCAGACACAGTCATACACTTTTCATAATCTTTCTAATAAAGAATATTCTGTCACTAACGCCAATGCATTTCTTTCTATGTATAACAATATAATATCTGGAAAAACCGGCTTTACTGCCGATGCCGGCTACTGTTATGTATGTGCTTATAAAGATGATGAACACACATATATAGTCACTTTGCTTGCCTGCGGCTGGCCTAACAACAAAACTTACAAATGGACTGATTCAAAGGTCCTGCTTGATTATGCTAAAAACAGCTTTACTAAACAGAATATTTTTAATGATAGGAAAACTTTTAATATATGTGTTACTGACGGAAAATGCAAAAATATAAATGTAAGCATAGATGAAAATTATTCTGCCTATATTAAAGATGATGACTCTGTCGATATTGAATACAATATTCCAGAAAGTATAAAAGCCCCTGTCAAAAGCGGCGATGTTATAGGCAGTGTTGATATAATTATCAATGGTGAAAATGTAAAACAGTATCCGCTTATATGCAGTAATGATGTTAATAAACGTTCTTGTTTGGACAATATATCTGATTTTATACAACATTTATTGTCTTTTTTGTGTATTTCAGTGATAAAATAATGACATTTTCATTTAATTATTGTATAATTATATAGAATGTGTTTTATGAAATAATGATTAAAACAGAGACGAAAGCTAGTGTGAAAAATAATTTTTCACACGTGGGATTTGTGTCTGCGCGCACTTGACACAAACTCGTCATACTCAAAAAACGTGCGCAGAAATGAGGATATTATGAATAGAATTTACAAGTGCTTTCCAGGTGGTAAATTCAAAGTTCTTACTTTAAGTTATGACGATGGTAAAGTTCAGGACAGACGTCTGGTAGATATATTTAATAAGAATGGATTAAGAGCGACTTTTAATGTTAATTCACAGCTCACTGATATGGATATCAGAATTGATGCTGATGAATGGAGTGAATTATATAATAATCATGAAATCGCACTTCATACCAGCACTCATCCAACTTTAAACCGATGCGGAAGTTATGAGGTGGCAAGGGAAATTCTTGAAGACAAGACAGCTATAGAAAAGATTATCAAAAAGCCTGTACGCGGTATGGCTCTTCCTAACGGAGCAGGCAACAAGCTTATCACTTCGATTGCAGCTGACCTTGGAATAAAGTATATAAGACCAGCCGCTGACCAGTATGCTGTTGTTAAGTCTGCCATGTCATATGCAGACTGCTGCGAGGGTCCTATTCTTTTAGGGGATGAGAATGGATTTTCTATGCCAGCTGACTATATGAACTGGCTGCCAACATGTCACCACAACCACAATCTTGTCGAGTTTGGTAAGCGTTTTATGGCTCTTACAAAGAAGCAGTACCTTTATATGATGTATGTATGGGGACACAGCTTTGAGTTTGACCGCAACAACAACTGGTCTGTCATGGAAGAATTCGCTGAAATGATTGGCCACCGTGATGATATATGGTATGCAACTAATATCGAAATTGTGGATTATAATGAAGCTTTTGACCGACTTCAGATATTTGCAGATAATGAATATATCTACAATCCTAATGCATGTTCTGTATGGGTTGCTGTTAATAATAACCGTATCGTTGAAATTGCTGGTGGGGAGACTGTTAAGTTATAAAGCGGGGTGTTTCTGTTTGTACCCCAGATACACTCAAGTATATTAAACTTATTTGAATTAGCACAACAGATTAAATTACGATAATATATCTTTGTAACAGGAACAAAATTACATTGACGGCATTATATTTATTATAATAAAAGAACCCCATTCTATATCAAATGTATGTACATTAATGCAGAATGGGGTTCTTTATAATATTGCCACATTAGAAATTATTTATTCTTCTGCTTACGAAGGCTCTTTATTGCTGTAGTTATCTTAATTGGATTGCCATATCGAAGCGTTCCCATTCTGTATATGGATGAGCCTATCATGCCAACACCAATTATACTTGCCACAAGTATTATAAATGATACAACAACTTCCCACACAGCTACATTTCCCATTGCAACACGCGCAAACATGGCGCTGTATGAACTGAATGGAAGATATGACAGCACTTTCATTGCAATACCATCTATATCCATAAGCATAAAAAGTGTAATAAAATAAACAATCATAATAACAAGCTGTATGCTTCCAACACTCTTATTAATATCCTCTGTCTTAGATACAAGTGCGCCAAATGCTCCATATATAAATGTATAGAAAAGGACTCCGCCAAGTCCGAATAACGCATAAGTAACGAGCACATTTGCAGGAATATCCAAAAGCATATCTAACATTCCGCCCCACGCACTCTGGTTAAACTTATATGCACCAACAACGGCAAGCATAAGTATTCCTGCCTGACAAAGCGCTGCAATAGTTCCCGCAAGCACTTTTCCAAAAAACAGTGTCTTAGTATCCGCACTTGTTACAAGCACTTCTATGGTTCTGTTTGACTTCTCCTGTGTAACTGAGGTTGCAACCATAACTCCATAGAATATGATTATCATAAATATAACGATGATAAGTATATAACAGTAGAAATAATTATTTCCCATATCCTTGCCAAGCACGACTGTTTCGTTGTTAATCTGTGGATTAAAAGCCGTTATTATCTCCTCATAATCAAGATTATGGGTACTGCAGTAAACCATCTGGTTAAGCGCTATAAGCACCTGATTAAACTGGATATCAATACTGTCAGTCATGCTCTTATTGTATACAATGTACTCATAATCTGTAAGACTGTGAACTACAAAACCTGCCTTGACCTCTTCCTTAGATACCCTGTCCTTTAATGCGCTCTCAGACGACTCTTTTTCAATCTTCATATCATCAAAGGCTGCCTGAATTAGCTCTACATCTTCAAATACGCCTGACTCATCATATATAAGAATTACATCTTTATTATTATCTGCTTTATTATCTTTATCAGAATTGCTCTTGCCATCACTATTATCTTTATCGCTGTCAGAATTCTGTTCAGTACTGTTTGTTATTCCTGTAATGGCACTTATATCTATAAATCTTGGCACAAACATAATAATAACAGCTATCAAAGCTATAATCACTGTACTGATTACATACGACTTATTCTTAAGATAAGTCATAAGCTCATATTGAAGAACTACACCTAACTTTTTCATTAGCATACACCTCCCTCAGTAACATTTTTATGTTCACTGCTTTCACCTTGCGGCAACTCAGCAGCAGCGCTATTATGACTGCTATCATCATTACTATTATTCTTATAACCTGCTGCTTTGTCATCTTCTGCCTCATCACCTACAAGCGATACAAATATATCATTAAGGGATGGCTTATAGCTCTCAAAATGCTCCACATCTATGTCACATTCAATTATTCTTTTAAGAATATCCGACCTTGACACACCACTTATATTCCTTACAATAAGCTCTTCTCTTGTTCTTCCTGTTTCCACTATTATATCAGACATTTTTTCCTTTATAATCTCTGACAGCTCAGCAAGCCCCTTCGTTACATCCGATATAACAAGCTGGTTTTCTCCATACTGCTTTTTTATGCTTTTAAGATTGCCTGACAGGGCTACATTTCCCTTGTCTATTATTGCAATATCACGGCAGAATTCCTCGACATAGCTCATCTGGTGGCTTGAAAATATAACTATTCTTCCTTCATTTATGACTTCTGTCACAACATCCTGAAGTATCTTTGAATTCACCGGGTCAAGTCCGCTAAATGGCTCATCAAGTATAACTATCTCCGGTTCACAGGCAAGTGTTGAGGCAAGCTGTACTTTCTGCTGATTACCTTTTGACAGTGTTTCTAACTTTCTGTTAGTATACTCATCTATCTCAAGGCGTTTCAGCCACTTCTTTGCATTGTCCACAGCCTCTTTCTTTGAAAGCCCGCGCAGTCTTGTAAGATAAACTATCTGTTCAAGTACTGTTTTCTTTGGATACAATCCTCTTTCCTCCGGCAGATAGCCTATTAGATGCTTCTTAGGATTAAATATCTTTCCATCAAGATACACTTCACCCTCATCCGCCTTAAAGACATCCATAATAATTCTTATAGTGGTCGTCTTACCTGCGCCGTTTCTTCCTAAAAGTCCCAGCGCACTGCCACTTTCGACTTCAAAGGAAATACCATGCAGAACCTGATTGCCTTCAAAAGACTTCTTAAGGTTTCTCACTTCAAGTTTCATTAAAATATACTCCTCTCATATTTGTAAAACTTTTATAGTAATTGTATCATATGAGAGTACATTTTGATAGTCAAATGTTCTGTATTATATTAATATTTTTAATCGATTTATAGTCTGGCTTTGAGTGCATAATTACAGCGCGTAAGTTCAATTATCACTTTATCTTTATCCATGCTGCATTATTTTCCTTTCGTTTCAGCAGTAGTGATAGACCTATTTTTCCTGCTTTATCCGGCATTTCATTAGAACTATTCGGCATTTTTTCATGGTATCTGGCACTTTTTCTGCTTTATCCGGCACACTATTGGCACTGTCTGGCACTTTTTCATGGTATCTGGCACTTTATCGGCGGTTTAACGGCGGTTTAACGGCAGTATTAGGGTCATTGAGGTCAACAGTGCCGTCAACCTGGCCTCGATAAATAACCCTCACATCCAAAAAAGGACCCGGAACAGGTAAAACCTGTCCCAAGCCCTTTCGTCAGTTATGCACGCACACTGTGCTTATAATATGCAATATATTATGTAATTACTGTGGCTGCTTTCCGATGTAAGCAAGAATACCACCATCAACATAAAGAATATGTCCGTTAACTGCATCTGAAGCTTCTGAAGCAAGGAATACAGCTGGACCAGCTAATTCTTCTGGCTTTAACCATCTGTTAGCAGGTGTCTTAGCGCAGATGAACTGGTCGAATGGATGTCTAGAACCATCAGCCTGTCTCTCTCTTAATGGAGCTGTCTGAGGAGTTTCAATGTAACCAGGTCCAATACCATTACACTGGATATTGTACTGACCATACTCAGAACAAATATTTCTTGTAAGCATCTTAAGACCACCCTTAGCAGCAGCGTAAGCTGATACTGTTTCACGGCCTAATTCTGACATCATAGAGCAGATGTTGATAATCTTACCATGACCTCTTTCAATCATTGATGGAATAACTGCCTTAGAAACGATGAATGGTGCATTAAGGTCAACGTCGATAACCTGTCTGAATTCAGCAGCTGTCATATCGCACATTGGAATTCTCTTAATGATACCAGCATTATTAACAAGGATATCGATAGGAGCTACTTCCTTAGCAATCTTAGCAACCATTTCATTAACCTGTTCTTCGTTAGTTACGTCACAAACATAACCATGAGCATCGATACCAGCTTCCTTATAAGCTGCTAATCCCTTATCTACTAATTCCTGCTTAATATCGTTAAATACGATTGTAGCGCCTGCCTTAGCCATTCCGCTGGCGATAGCGAAACCGATACCATAAGAAGCACCTGTAACTAAAGCAACTTTTCCTTCAAGTGAAAAATTTACTGACATTTTAAAATCTCCTTTTCTCTTAATATTATATCAATGAACTCAAGAATACATAAAACAAATTAAACATATGTTATATATAAAATGTATGTATCCTATGAGAGTCATCCTGTAACAAAATATTATAGCTGCTGACATTATTTATAGTAAAATTATTATGCACAAAATGTTTAATAACTTTAAATAACCTGCATACATATTGTATTTATCACAGACAGCATATAATATAATTATATAAAAGGCAAAAGATAATCTGCCCATAACTGATGTATCCGCATTGCTGCATTGCCATGCAATTCACACAACCCTTTAACATCATATAATCTTAGTATAATGTATATACCATATAAAACCTGACAATAAATTCATATTAATGTGTAACTCATTATACATTAATATTATTAATCAATAGAGAACTTATTATCTAAGATCCTTCATATCTACATCATCCATATCATCGAAATCCTGGTTTTCACCAACCATACCCCAGATGAATGTATAAGCATGAGTAGCTGAAGCTGAATGGATAGACCAGCTTGGTGATATAACAGCTTCTTCATTTCTCATAACGATGTGTCTTGTTTCTGTTGGCTCACCCATGTAATGGAATACAACAGCATCTTCTGGAACTTCAAAGTAAAGATATACTTCCATTCTTCTGTCATGTGTATGACATGGCATTGTGTTCCATACACTACCTGGTTCAAGACAAGTCATACCCATCTCTAACTGACAGCTTTCAACCTGTCCCGGAAGGATATACTTGTTGATAGTTCTGTGGTTAGCGCTTTCAAGACATCCAAGCTCCTTCTTATTCTCAGGTAAGATATCCTTAGCTGGGTCAATAAATACTGTTGGATATGTCTTATGTGCTGGTGCACTGTTAAGATAGAACTTAGCTGGGTTCTTAGGGTCTTCACTCTTAAATGAAATATCCTTAGCGCCCATACCTATGTACATACCATCCTTGTACTTAAAGTTATATTCCTTGCCATCAACAGTAACAGTTCCGTTGCCACCGATATTGATGATACCCATCTCTCTTCTTTCAAGGAAATACTTAGCTCTAAGCTCAGCACCTGCCTCAAGAACAAGCTCCTTGTTCACTGGTGTGGCAGCTCCTACTATAATTCTGTCAATCTGGCTGTAGATTGTCTTAATCTCATCAGCTACAAATAAATCCTGAATTAAAAAATCATGTCTTAATCTGTCTGTGTCGTAATTCTTGACATCAGCAGGATTAGCTCCTGGTCTTACTTCCATCTTAATTCTCCTTTTTTAATATTTTATCCTTTTGAGCATAATTATAGCATAATTTACATATTTTTACAACTAATAATTCTCTTTATAAGTGGATATGTATCAACAATTTCTTTCTGTATAGCAAATGCTTTGACAATTAGTTCATTTGCAGCTTCAATTCTGTCCTTATCATTGGCATATATTGTTGCAATAACATCACCCTTGTCAACTTTGTCGCCGACTTTTTTTGAAAGCACAACTCCTACTGAATGGTCTATGTCATCTCCCTTATTCTGGCGGCCGCCGCCAAGTATCATAGCTGTTTCGCCTATCAGCTCAGACTGTATGCTGCTCACATAACCGCTGTTTTCCGATACAATATCAACTATATATCTGGCATTTATAATACTGTCGCAGTCATCAAGCACGCTCACATCGCCGCCCTGTCTTTTAACGAATTCTGCAAACTTTGCATATGCACTTCCATTTTCTATTGACTTCTTAAGCATATCAACTGCTGCCTGCCTGTCATCTGTAATCTCTGAGGCTATAAGCATCTGTGCGCCAAGTTCAAGGCATAATTCGACAACATCCTCCGGACCTCTGCCTTTAAGAGTATCAACCGCCTCCTTTACTTCAAGCGCATTGCCAACTGCATAGCCAAGCGGCTCATTCATATCTGATATAACTGCTATTGTATTTCTTCCTGAATTCGTTCCAATCATAACCATCTGCTTTGCAAGCTTTTCTGCATCCTGCATATTTTTCATAAATGCGCCGTTGCCAACCTTGACATCAAGCACGATTGCATCTGCACCTGAGGCTATTTTCTTACTCATAATGCTGCTTGCTATAAGCGGTATGCTGTCAACACTTGCAGTTACATCCCTCAGTGCGTATATTTTCTTGTCTGCCGGTGCAAGATTACCCGTCTGGCCTGTAAGTGCAAGTCCCGTTTCATTCACATTTTTAATAAATTCTTCTTCTGTAAGAGCAGTCCTGAAGCCCGGAATACTCTCAAGCTTATCTATCGTGCCGCCTGTATTGCCCAGCCCTCTTCCACTCATCTTTGCAACCTTGCCGCCACACGCAGCCACAATAGGCGCAAGTATAAGTGTTGTCTTATCGCCGACACCGCCTGTACTGTGCTTATCCACGTTGATACCATCTATGCCAGATAAGTCAAGCCTGTCACCGCTGTCCGCCATAGCAAGTGTCATAAGCGAAGTTTCCTCATAAGTCATCCCTTTAAAATATATTGCCATAAGAAGTGCCGACATCTGATAGTCTGGTATCGTACCTTCGGTATAGCCTTTTATCACGTAATCTATTTCTTCTTTGCTGAGTACTTCACCATATTTTTTCTTACTTATAATATCAAACATTCTCATATTTCCCACCATATCCTTTCTTTAAGTCTTTAAGCAAGAATATTTCAAAATGTATCTAAGAATATACTAACATTTTTTTGCATTATATGCTATTATTTATTGGCGAAAACGATTATATTAAGGAGATATGTGATGAGTTTTGAATTTATACGCAAGCTGCCTACACCTACAGAGATAAAGGAAGAATTCCCTGTCCCTGAAAAGTTAGCTGCATTAAAAGCACAAAGAGATAAAGAAATAGCTGATGTCATAACTGGCAAATCAGATAAGTTTCTTGCTATTATAGGACCTTGTTCTGCTGATAATGAGGATGCTGTCCTTGATTATACTTTAAGACTTAAAAAGGTTCAGGAAAAGATTGCCGATAAGGTTCTTATCGTGCCAAGAGTATACACTAACAAGCCAAGAACAACTGGTACAGGCTATAAGGGTATGCTTCACCAGCCTGACCCTGAGAAGAAGCCAGACCTTCTTGCCGGACTTATAGCTATCCGTAAAATGCACATAAGAGTTATGGAAGAAACTGAGCTTATGCCTGCTGATGAAATGTTATATCCAGAAAACTACTGGTTCCTTGCAGATGTTTTATCATATGTAGCAATCGGCGCGCGTTCTGTTGAAGACCAGCAGCACAGACTTACAGCCAGTGGAATGGATGTACCTGCCGGTATGAAGAACCCTACAAGCGGCGATTTTTCTGTTATGCTCAACTCTGTTATAGCAGCACAGGCACAGCAGTCATTTATATACAGAAACTGGGAAGTTAAGACTCCGGGCAACCCTCTTGCACATACTATATTAAGAGGTGCCGTAAACAAGCACGGACAGAATATCCCTAACTACCACTATGAAGACCTTATCAGATTAGCTGCTATGTACAAGACTAAGGACTTACTCAACCCAGCCTGCATAGTTGATGCCAACCACAGCAATTCTGCAAAGAAGTATATTGAGCAGATAAGAATAACTAAGGAGGTTATTCACAGCCGCAATCATTCTGCAGATGTCAAAGAGCTTGTCAAAGGCGTTATGATTGAAAGCTACATCGAACCAGGCTCACAGAAAGTCGGCGAAGGTGTATACGGCAAGTCTATCACTGACCCTTGTCTTGGATGGGAAGACTCTGAAAAGTTATTATATACAATAGCTGATATGCTCAAGTAATTTTCCTATAAGCACGGGACTTATATATGTTTCATATAATGTGCCTGTTATCAGGAATAAGAGCGATATCATTATTGCAACTGTTGTTTTTTTCATAGTAATATGTCTTTTTTCTATATAAGATACTATGAAAAAAACGGCAGCGGCATATATAATATACTGTGGCAGAAGGCTTACGGCATATATGAACATTCCTTTGACTCCCATATTCATAACACTCACGCTTACCATCATTCCGGTACTTATCCCCACAACAGCCATAAAAACATATATTCCCGTTATTGCAGCCGGTGTAAGAAGCACAAGCCACAAGCCTATGTATTCTTTTAACCTCATAGCAAATATATATCTTAAGTACAATGTCCCATCAAGATTTACATTTGCAAATGCATTCTTAAAATCAGGATTAAATATTCCTATCTTATCTGTCACATTATCTATTGCAAGATTGGCAAGCAGTGTCCCTGCCACAACACCTGCGAGAATAACTATATAATATCTATACTGCTTAAAAAAAATCCCAGCCATAACAGCCTCCTTTTATCTGGTCAGGCTATTATATGCTGGAATTTTTTCTGATATGTTTTGTTTGATTTAGTTTTTATTAATTTTTGAAGATTTTGAAATTAATTATTTATCTCAACAATAGACACCATATTTAACAGTAATATCTATTGCTGTGCAAATTATTCAATCAATATATAACAGTTAGCTTTATTTCTGTGAAATAAGCTCAGAATAAGCCAGTACCGCAGATATTGTCTTAGAATCTTTTATTGTTCCATCAAATATCATACACTTTATTTCTTCAAGTGTATACACCTCAACATTGATATTCTCTTCCTCATCAAGATGCTGGCTTGTCTTAACAAGCTTATCTGCCACATATATATCTACAACCTCATTGCAGAAAGCAACGGCTGTTATAATAGATATAAGCTTTGTAACACTTTCTTCTTCTGCCCTATATCCGGTTTCCTCTTCAAGCTCTCTTATGGCAGAAATCTTTGTTTCTTCGCCAGCCTCAATCCCACCTGCTGGTATCTCAAGTGTTTCCTCATCCGGCGAATTCCTGTACTGGCGCACAAGAACTATTCTGCCGTCAGGAAGAACTGGAACCATGGCCGCTGCGCCTTTATGCTCTATGTGGTCCCAGTATGCGACCTTACCATCAGGCGTAACCATAGTATCCTTGTAGAACTCAAGAATGGAACCTTTATATGCTAGTTCTCTGTTAGTTCTTTTAATATGCTCCATACTAATCCTTCATTTAATTATTTTATGATGTAAGGGCAAAAAGTCGTTCGTGCCTGCACAATATAACTTTTGAAATTGTGACCTTATATCATTTTATGTTAGTACATTTATCAAAGCACGCATCTGTAGCTTTGATAAGCGCACTTCTGAAATTATGTTCCTCAAGTGCTGCCACTCCTGCTATTGTTGTACCGCCCGGGGAGCACACCTTATCCTTAAGCACGCCTGGATGCTCGCCTGTTTCAAGCACCATCTTGGCAGAACCAAGTACTGTCTGCGCAACAAGCTTATATGCATCATCTCTCTTGATACCATACTTGACTGCACTGTCCGCAAGAGCCTCTATAAACATATATACATATGCCGGAGAGCTTCCGCTTGCGCATACTATAGCGTTCATCTGGCTCTCAGCAACATATACAACCTTGCCAAATGAATTAAAGAAGCTGTCTATAACTTCTCTTTCTTCAAATGAGAACTCATCCTTGTCATAGGCAACACCTGTCATACCCTCACCAACAAGCGCTGGTGTATTAGGCATGGCACGGACAACTCGCGCATTAATACCAAGCTGATTTTTTATATCACTTATCTTAATACCCGGTGCTATTGATATAACAACACTGTCATCACGGATAACATTATTAATATTCTTTAATACTGTATTGTATACCTGTGGCTTTACAGCAAGCACTACATACTGGGCATTATTAGCACATTCTGCATTACTTTCTGCATATCTTACGCCTGTTTCCTGACTTATTCTTTTACATTTTTCAAGGTCAGGACACGTAAATATAATATCAGATGGTGTATACACTGAAAGAAGTCCTTTCAGCATTGCATATCCCATATTACCCATTCCAATAAAACCAAACTTAGCCATAACAGCCCCCTTTGTATAATCTGATTACTTGCTTTCAAGAAGCTTCTCAACACTTACAAGCTTTACACATAATACGAAAAGCTCGGCAGCTTCTGACATTTCCTCTGGAGTAGGGAATGATGGAGCTATTCTTATATTGCTGTCTTCAGGATCCTTGCCATAAGGGAATGTTGCACCTGCGTTGGTAAGTACTACGCCTGCTTCCTTACACTTTGCAACTATAGCCTTTGCACAGCCAGAAAGTGCATCAAATGATATGAAGTAGCCTCCTCTTGGTTCTGACCATGTACCGATACCAAGACCTGTAAGTTCATCCTCAAGCACCTTTAATGTAGCTTCAAACTTAGGTCTTAAGAAATCAGCATGCTTCTTCATATGCTCCTTAAGTCCGTTAATATCCTTAAAAAATCTTACGTGTCTTAACTGATTTATCTTATCATATCCTATTGTCTGTATTGTAAGCTGCTTCTTAATATCTGCAAGGTTAGCTGCTGATGATGCAAGTGCTGCAACACCTGAACCTGGGAATGTAACCTTAGATGTAGATGCAAATTCAAATACCATATCAGGATTACCTGCTTTTTCACACTCTGATATGATATCAAGTATCTCGTCCTGCTTATCATCATAAAGGTGGTGGATAACATATGCATTATCCCAGAATATTCTGAAATCCTTAGCTGCCGGCTTTAATGCCGCCATTCTCTTTACTGTTTCATCTGAGTATGTGTAACCCTGTGGGTTAGAATACTTAGGTACGCACCAGATACCCTTTATAGACTCATCCTCACTTACGAGCTTTTCTATCATATCCATATCAGGACCATCCTGTGTCATAGGCACATTAATCATCTCTATGCCAAAGCTCTCTGTTATGGCAAAATGTCTGTCATAACCCGGAACTGGACAGAGCCACTTTACTTTATCAAGCTTGCACCAAGGTGTATTGCCAAGAATTCCATGTGCATATGCTCTTGATACCTGATCATACATAATATTAAGACTGGCGTTACCATATATAATAATGTGTTCTGGTGTTGTTCCCATCATATCAGCCATAAGCTTCTTAGCTTCTGGAAGTCCATCAAGAACACCATAATTTCTGCAATCTGTTCCGTCTTCTGCCTTAAGGTCTGAAGAACTGTTAACAACGTCAAGAATATCCATTGTTACGTTAAGCTGGCTTGCTGATGGCTTACCTCTTGACATATTAAGGTTAAGTCCCTTAGCCTTGGCTTCCTTGTATCTTTCATCAAGGTCTGCCTTTAACTGTAATAACTGTTCCTTGCTCATTTCATTGTACTGCATATTATTATCCTCCATTCATTTATCAAAGGTCTTTCAATACTATACTATGAAGTTGAAATTAAGGCAATAGTTTTTCCGATTTTTGCACTTTTTCTGATTAAAATTATTAATTTTTTAGGAAATATTTAAAATATTTTTAATAAAATTAAGTAGTCGCTTAACTTTATTAAGTTGTATACAAAAATATCTTTCATAGAATTACAGTGTTGCGCGTGTGACGGACATATTTTATATATATTATTGTATATTATTTTTATATATTAGAGTGCTCTATTTATAAAAAATAACCATATTAATTCTCCTGCGTATATAGAAAACAGCACCGTATTGCACCAATTTGACACCATTCAGTTAGTATAAAATAGAAAACCTCTGGAAATACTATAAAAAAAGAAAGTACCAAGAATACTTAAATCCCCAGTACTTTCAATGGTTCGTCAAATTTAATTGTAATTATTTAGCATAATCTACTGCTCGTGACTCTCTTACTATACTAACTTTAATCTGTCCCGGATATTCCATCTGATCTTCAATCTGCTTAGAAATATCTCTTGCAAGTAATACCATATCTGAATCACTAATAACTTCAGGAACAACCATTACTCGAACCTCTCTACCTGCCTGAATAGCAAAAGACTTCTCAACTCCCTTGTAAGAGTTGGTAATATCTTCTAATTGTTTTAATCTGTTTGTGTAAGTTTCTAACGTTTCTCTTCTAGCGCCTGGTCTTGCGGCTGATATTGTATCAGCAGCCTGTACAAGGCATGCTATTAAACTTTCAGGTTCAACGTCACCATGATGAGCTTCTACCGCATTAATAACAAGTGCTGATTCCTTATATCTTCTACAAAGGTCAACACCAAGCTGAATATGTGAGCCTTCCATTTCATGGTCGACAGCTTTACCTATATCATGTAATAAACCAGCTCTCTTTGCCATCTTTACATCAAGACCTAATTCGCCGGCTAACAATCCTGTAATCTGAGCTACTTCAATAGAATGTTTTAATACATTCTGACCATAACTGGTTCTGTATCTTAACTTACCAAGTAAGCGAACCAGTTCAGGATGAATTCCATGGACACCAACCTCAAGGGTTGCAGCTTCACCTTCTTCTTTAATTAATGTTTCGACTTCTTTCTGGGCTTTTTCAACCATCTCCTCAATTCTTGCTGGATGAATACGTCCATCAATAATGAGCTTTTCAAGAGCGATTCTTGCAATCTCTCTTCTGATAGGGTCAAAGCCTGATAAAACGACTGCCTCAGGTGTATCATCAATGATAAGTTCTACACCTGTAAGTGTTTCAAGAGTTCTTATGTTACGACCCTCTCTACCAATAATTCGGCCTTTCATTTCATCATTAGGAAGCTGTACAACTGATATAGTTGTTTCGGCAACATGGTCAGCAGCACAACGCTGTATAGCATTAACTACTAATTCCTTTGCCTTCTTATCCGCTTCCTCTTTTGCTCTGCTTTCTAATGTTTTAATCATTACAGCAGTATCATGTTTAACTTCATCTTCAACAGTTTTTAATAGATATTCTTTTGCCTGTTCGGAGGTTAATCCAGAGATTCTTTCAAGTTCCTGCTGTCTTTTCTTTTCAAGTTCGTCAACCTTCTGTCTTTGTTTACCAAGTTCTTCTTCTTTTCTGGTAATACCCAAGTCACGTTTCTCTACCGCTTCAATCTTTCTGTCAAGAGTTTCTTCTTTAGAAAGGACTCTCTTTTCGTACTTCTGAATTTCTGCACGTCTTTCCTTAGTCTCTTTCTCAAGCTCATTCTTAGTCTTTAAAGATTCTTCTTTAACTTCTAAGAGTGCCTCTTTCTTCTTAGTTTCCGCTGCCTTTAACGCTTCATCTATTATTTCTCTGGCTCTTTCGTTAGCATTGCCAATCTTCTCATCGTTGCTTTTATTGATGGCTTTACTAGATACAACCCAGGTAATAGGTGCGACTATCACAAGTGTAACAAAAAATGTGACAACTGCCGGAATAAAAAATGACACAGGAGCACCTCCTTATTAAGTTTTCATTGTACAAAATATACAACATACTAATATTATACTCTAATGGCAATAATGTCAAGGTTAGAAAGTCTTAACTTTCGCATAATTAGTACTATTTTTGTTCATTAACCACAATATCAAGTGCTTTATTAATATTGTCAGTCAAAAAGCCTTTACGGTATAATGATGCTTTTACTTTTTGAAGCTGTGTATAGTCTGTAAGGTCTTTATTATAGTACTTGCTCCTTAACTGCTTTAATATAATGTCTACCTCCGGGTCTTGCATATTCTCATCTTCTGACATACCGTAATTATCATAACACTCATCACAGGCTGCCGTTATTATGTCAGCACTTACACCCTTCTGCATAAGATTTTGTTCTATAACTCTTCTTGACTTTGATGTTATATGTGATAACACATAGTTATCTGCATATCTTCTGTCATCTATATATCCATATGAAGAAACATACTCTATAGCACTTTCTATACACTCATCCGGATAACCACCTGCTATAAGCTTCTCATACAGCTTCTTTCTTGTATAATCCCTATCCTTAAGAAGTGCCATTGCACGTATCTTAGCTCTTTTACTTAATATATTAACAATCTCCTCATAATCAGAAGAAGATATATATGCATCTTTCTTTATACCAAAACGCCTCAGCTCTGATATATACAAAACAAACGCAGGCTCATAATTAACATATATGCGCCTGCGCTTTAAATCTACTTCCTGAATAGAGGTAACATAATTCTGTGTTTCCTCTGTCATAATTAAGCTTCCTCTGTATTCTCCTTCTTAGCTGCTTTAGCCTTAGAAGCACCATCTGTATCAGTGTCAGTCACAGCAGTACCTTCGCCCTCTGCATGTTCACCTATACCATAGTGTGCTCTTACCT
>FR886342.1:51645-53990 GCA_000436535.1 Eubacterium sp. CAG:252
GTGCTCTTACCTTCTCATCAACTTCCTCTCTAATCTGTGGATTATTGATAAGATACTGCTTGGCGTTCTCTCTACCCTGACCTATCTTCTCACCATTATAAGAGAACCATGCACCACTCTTCTGTATAATACCAACATTAGATGCAAGGTCGATAAGATCACCTTCTGTAGATATACCCTTACCAAACATAATATCAAACTCTGCTTCCCTGAATGGAGGTGCCACCTTATTCTTAACAACCTTAACTCTTGTTCTGTTACCGATAACTTCTCCGCCAGACTTTAATGTTTCTATCTTTCTTACATCCATTCTTACAGACGCATAGAACTTAAGTGCCCTGCCACCTGTAGTAGTCTCTGGATTACCAAACATAACTCCGACTTTCTCTCTTAACTGGTTGATAAATATAACAACACAGTTATTCTTGCTTACTACTGGTGTAAGCTTTCTTAAAGCCTGTGACATAAGTCTTGCCTGAAGACCTACGTGGGAATCACCCATATCACCGTCTATTTCTGCCTTAGGAACAAGCGCTGCTACTGAATCGACAATAACTATATCAATAGCGCCTGACCTTACCATAGTTTCACATATCTCTAATGCCTGTTCACCACTATCCGGCTGTGATATATAAAGATTATCAATATCTACACCTATGTTCTTCGCATATACAGGGTCAAGTGCATGCTCTGCATCTATAAAGCCTGCTATTCCGCCTCTCTTCTGAACCTCTGCAACCATATGAAGGGCAACTGTAGTCTTACCAGAAGACTCAGGACCATATATCTCCACTACTCTTCCCTTAGGAACTCCGCCAAGTCCTAAAGCTATATCAAGGCTCAATGAACCTGTAGGTATACATTCAACATTCATATTCGCTGTTGAATCTCCAAGCTTCATAACTGAACCCTTACCAAACTGCTTCTCAATATTAGAAATGGCAGCATCAAGTGCCTTTAACTTCTCTTCATTTACCAAAATATATACCTCCGTTATCTTGAACATCTGTTCGCTTGCTATGATAATATTACATCTCACGGTCTTTGTCAATAGTTTTTCGAACATTTATTCGACTATATTTTTAGTGTCATTATTATATGTAACATATTGGATATTCACATAGTATCATATATACTTTAAAAAGTAAAGCTATATTTTAAATTTTGCATTATCAATATAATGATGTGTCAGGATTGCTACATTGCTATGCAATTCACGCAATCCTTAAACACCTCAAACTTTCATAAAATGCCGTATTCACGACATTTTATTCCGTTTTCGGTGTTTAGCGTGTCCCAAGTAAAAAAGTCTTTTTCTGCAAGCAGAAACGACTTTTATACTTTTGACACTTACATCATATAATCACATATCAAAGCCAGCGCCTCTGCGCATGCCTTGTTTCTTATAGCGCTTCTGTCACCTGTAAACATATTTTCCTTTACAAGCGCGTAAGCCGCTTCTGATTTATATAACATCACGCTGTGTTTCTGCATACCTGCTTCATCTGACAGCCCTGATATATCTGACACTTCTTCCTCTGCATAATCAGTCTTTACAGCCGAAGCCACACCGATATATACAAGTCCCACTGGCTTGCCATCCTCTGTCGAAGGTCCTGCCACACCTGTAACTGATACTGCTATATCCGCACCCGATATCTTAAGTGCTCCGAGTGCCATTTCACACGCCACCTGCGGACTTACCGCTTTATACTTATCAAGCGTTTCCTTTTTAACTCCAAGTATGCTGTTTTTTGCCTCATCGCAATAAGTTATATACCCCTGATGAAACACATTTGAAGCTCCGCTCACATTTACAACAGATGCCGCTATCATGCCACCAGTACACGATTCTGCTGTTGTAAGAAGCATTTTCTTATCTTTAAGCGCCGTAACCACTTTTTCTTCTATATTCATAAAATACCCTTTCTATTCTAATTCAATATATTGATTAAAGGGTCAAAAGGTATCATCGATGCATGCTTGCATGCAATTCGATGTATACCTTAGTGACCTGCACTACACCGAGAAAGTAGCAATTTACTATGCGAAGCTAGTAAATTAGCGGATTTCGAGGTGGAGTCAGATTACGGGAATGCGGAGCATGGAGTAATCTGATTAATCATAAATGAGGGGCAAAATACCTTTTGACCCTCATATCATATATTATTTCTATCATAATCATGTGCAGTCATATTACATATTATAAATGAGTAAATTTAAAATATTGTACAATTACGTCCGAGCCAGAAAGACATATTTTGCATAATCTGTTGAAATGTATCAATAACCCATTTCTTTCTGCAATCAAAATACATTCCAAAAAATCACTTTCCGCTAAACAG
>FR886342.1:54004-91411 GCA_000436535.1 Eubacterium sp. CAG:252
AAAAAATCACTTTCCGCTAAACAGGTTCTACAACATATAAACCGTTAGAAAATATACCAACATAACACCATACATAAAAAGGACATCCCGCCACCGCGAAACATCCCCTTTAACCTTACAATGTATATGATGTTGTGGTCAAAAGCCACCAACTATGAACAAGCTAATGTGGGTTCAGACCTTCTAGTATCATATATATTCCACCAGAATTAATACATTCCATCTGCCCAAAACATATACATTTTCTTAACAACACCTATACTCTGTATCGTATCCTACTTACTTGAACCCTCTATAAACACCTTATAATTCTTAATAATATAATCAAGAAGTGATATAACAGTGAGTGCTAATGCTATATACATAATAACTGTATTCACAACACCGCTGAATGGATAATTAAGATTAAGAACAAGAAGTATTATCATTATCATCTGAAATGTTGTCTTGAACTTGCCCCAGTAGCTTGCAGCTATTACCACGCCATTGTCCGATGCTATAAGTCTGAAACCGCTTATAATAAATTCTCTTGCAATTATGATAATTACTATCCATGCTGGAATTCTTTCAAGGTCCACAAGTGCGATAAGTGCTGAACACACTAAAAGCTTATCCGCAAGCGGGTCCATAAACTTTCCAAAGTTCGTTACGAGGTTATACTTTCTTGCAATCTTGCCATCTAAAAGGTCAGTAAGACTTGCCAGGATAAATATCGCTGCTGCTATTATATCGCCTGTCATTCCAAGTCCCGGTATATACAGGAATATAAGAAATACAGGTATCATAATTGTTCTTAATATCGTTAGTTTGTTAGGTAAATTCAATGTAGTGCCCTCCTGTCTTTATTCTTCAACTATCTTGCCAATAAGGTCATATTCTGTAGAACCTGTGATAAGTACATTTACAAAATCACCTGACATAAGTTCTCTGTCACACTCAACAAATACAAGTCCATCAACATTCGGTGCATCCTTATATGAACGTCCTACATAAGTATCATCATCTGCTATATAGCCTTCTATCATAACTTCAAGAGTACGTCCTACCATATCAGCCGACCTGTCAGCCGATATTTCCTGCTGAAGCTGCATTATCTCATCCCTGTACTTTTCCTTTACAGCCTCATCTATCTGGTCTGGCATAACTGCTGCCGGAGTATCCTCTTCCCTTGAATAAGTAAACACGCCCAGTCTGTCAAACTCACACTCATCGATGAATTCCATAACTTCCTCGTGTTCTTCGTCAGTTTCTCCCGGAAAACCTGTTATAAGAGTTGTTCTTAAAGCAATATCAGGAATTTCCCTTCTGAGCTTTGCAACTATATCTATAAGCTCCTGCTTGTCAGTTCTTCTTCCCATACGCTTAAGCACATTATCACTTGCATGCTGAATAGGCATATCAAGATAATGACAGACCTTAGGCTCATTCTTTATTGCTTCAATAAGCTCATCATTGATTTCCTCTGGATAACAGTAAAGAATTCTTATCCATCTTAAGTCTTCTATCTTGGCTAACTCATGTAAAAGCATAGGAAGTGACTTCTTTCCATACAGATCAACTCCATAAAGAGTAGTTTCCTGTGCAACAAGAATAATTTCCTTAACGCCTCCCTCAACAAGCTTTTCTGCCTGCTTTACAAGATATTCAACAGGGAAACTTCTGTAGCTGCCTCTTACCTTTGGTATTATACAGTATGTACATCTCTTGTCGCAGCCTTCTGCTATCTTTAAGTACTCATAATATCCCGGTGTTGTGACTATTCTTTCCTCGGTTACCATAGGAAGACGGTTGGCATCCTCAACGAAGTTTGTAATGCCTTTCTCTTCAAGCACTGAGTTAATCATCTCAGCTATCTTGTCATAAGAAGATGTTCCAACAAATGCATCAACTTCCGGAATTTCCTTGATAATCTCATCCTGATATCTGTGTGCAAGACATCCGGCTACTACTAAAACCTTACACTTTGCATCCTTCTTATGCTCAGCCATCTCTAAAATTGTGTTGATACTCTCCTGCTTTGCATCACCTATGAAACAGCAGGTGTTGACAGCGATTATATCTGCCTCCCACTCATCATCCGTGAACTCAAAGCCTTTATTCTTTAATATGCCAAGCATATTTTCTGTATCAACCAGATTTTTATCACATCCAAGCGAAACAAATAATATTTTCATACATTTCTCCATCCATACAATATAAGCCAGTTATTCTGCCTGTAGTCTTATTATAAGAAGTACATGACCTGCTGCGTTGCTACGCAATTCACACAATCCTATACATCATTATATACCAGAAGCAGTTATAATTCATCCCTGACATCATTACATAATAACATAAATAATATAAAAAATAAATGCCAATAACGTTACAATTACTGGCATTTATATTAAAAAAAGCTTAAATATGTAATAATCACAGTGTTGTTATAATAAATGCGACTAAAGGCAGCGTTATTATACTGACAAATGTAGTGAGTACAACCGAGGCTGCTGCCACATCATCATCATAGTCAAACTGCACTGCAAATACCGATGTAATCGCAGCACACGGACACGCCTCCAATATAAGCACGATATTGGCAACCATTCCCCTTATTCCAAGCAGAAGAAAGACCGCGACACATATGGCTGGTATAATAATCATCCTTACAACTATTGCGAAGTAGACAAGCCTGTTAGAAAGCATACTCTTTATATCGCTTGCCGCTATAATCATACCTGTTATAAACATAGAAAGCGGCGTATTAACCGCACCAGCCAGACCTATAGCCTGACTTAACACACCCGGGAGAGGTATTCTTGCCATAAATATTATAAGCCCTAAGAATACAGCTATCGTAGCAGGTGTCGTAAATATTTTCTTAATAACAAGCTTTAAGCTTATAGTCCTGCTGACAACCGAATATCCAAGTGTCCATAACAATATGTTAAACACAGTTACAAAGGCACTTGCATATATAAGTCCTTCACTTCCAAAAAGTGCCTGAATAAGTGGAAAGCCCATATATGCCGCATTGGAAAACATACAACCAAACCTTATAATAGGAAGGTTTTTATCCTTTATACGAAGTGACAGAACCCACGTTACCACAATACCTATAAAAAGCAGAAGTACACTTAATCCAAGTGCATATAAAATATTCTTAAATATATCGGCATTAAAGTCTGTAAGATATGAATTCACAATCATACATGGTACTACAAAGTACACAAGCAGGTCAGAAAATGACTTCTTTCCTTCTATGCTTACCGCTCCCGACTTGACACATATGAAGCCTGCAAATATTAATATAAAAAGTACAATTACCTGCTGTGCAGTTATCATTGCCAGTTGCATATATATTACCTCCAATGAAATATATTTCATACTTTTATATTAATACATATATTTATAACAGTCAAGATACTATATTATATCAGGAGCAAAATTATTCCGACTTATCATCCAAAGCAGTACACATACTTAAACGCAAACTTTTTACGCCAGCCAAGACTTTTGTATACCAAAGCCGACACTTCCTTATACACATCATACACCTGCTTTGCATACTCCGCTTCCGCCCTGTGGTCAGAGAATTCCGCTTCAATACATACATTGACAGCCCTGACTATATCACCTTTTATATCACTGCCAAGCTCACCCATAAGCGCATCTGCAAAGTTCTCCTCTGTTCCGTCATATTCTTTGACATAACCACACTTGTGAAGCATTTCCATCATCCTGTTATATATAACATTACATTTTTTCGTATTCTGTCTTTTAATTACAAGCTTTCTTCTAAGTCTTAAAAGCCATGGAGAACATATAATCGTACCTATGATTATAATTATGACTGCATACTTTAAAATCTTTACTGCATTTCTTACAAATCTTGTAATTGCAGCTTTAACAGCACCCTGCCATGTCCTTACATATTTCACATCGTCATTGGATACATTTTGTATGCTTGGAGAACCCACACTCCAGTTGTTGCTTTCCATTACACTTCTGAATGTATCCATATCATAGCCCGGATATGATACATTGATAACTCCATCCTTATCGGGAGTTACATCCACAGGAACCCACCCGTAACTATCTATGAATATCTCTGTCCATGCATGCTGTCTGGCATCACTCACACTTGCATACCACTGACCATCCTCGTTCTCCTTAAAGCTGTCTGCCGGTACCTTAAAGCCGGTAACATACCTCGCAGGAATTCCATACATACGGTACATAAGCGTTGCCACAGTTGCATAATGCACACAATATCCTCTTTTTGACTCGAAAAGAAATCTGTCAGCTATATCACTGCTTCCTAATGTAACTCCCGGAGTTCTTGTATATCTGGTGTTACTCATAAGCGTATATATTATAAATGTTGTTTTTTCACTTAGCAGCGATACAAGCGGATTATCCTGCACATAATCATATATCTTAGGAGTGATTGTCTCTGAATACTTTGTATAATAAGGCTGCATGGCTTCCTTATAATTTCTTTCAACTCTCTCGTAATCAGATATCTTTACAACTTCCGTATGACCTCCACGGCTTGCACTCCAATCCCTTGTCATATCTTGCTGCTCATAATAATAAACATCATAATCCTTCATATTCTTCATCTGGTTTGCATACAGATTACTGCAATAAGGCTTTAACGTATTATCCTCTCTTTTTCCAGTGTATTCAATATTAAGCTGCACTCTCCTGTCTTTAGACTTTAATGCTGCATTTCCACTCTTAACAATAAAATTATAAGAATAATAAAGATTATTAAATGCATCTGATGTATGAGATATCGAATTATAACTTGCTGCATCAGGATTAGCTGCGTCCCATTCATCACATATCGTATAATCATCTGTCACAGTCCAGTTATTGCCAGTATATTCACCGCCTATATAACCTGCAAGATATATATCCTCCTCAGGCTTTCTGTTAGCGGTAAGCTTAAGCTGTTCTGCACCCGTCTGATAATTATTGCCAGTACTTATACTTCCGTCCATAGTAATGTCTTTAGCACTTCCGTTTATTCTTCTTATGATATTGTAAGCTGCCCCCTGTACCACGCTCACTGAATTATATACAGGTACAGGCATTACATTCATAATAATTCCTGCCACCACAAATGCTGTTATGGCACATGCCAGACCTGATGTGGCACTTTTTTCAAGCACAGACCTTCTTATATTTACATTGTCTGTTGTATACAGCTTTCTTCTACTTATCAGTGAATTCTTAATAACATAAAACATAACCAGATATACTATAACTGTAAATATATTAAATGCTGATATATTTATCTTAAGCACTGGTGAAACAATTATAAGTGCGCTCAATAGTACGGATAATATAAAATGCACTTTAAACACAAGCTCAAACAGATAAAATAAGCCAACAAGAATAACTGTTATAAGACACATAAGCTTTGTAACATTTCTTACAGCAGCAGTTCCTGAACTAAATGCAGTATACATAGAATTAATCTGTATCTGTATATCCTCAAACCATGCAACAACTGACAACGCTGTAATAACCAGTACAACACTCCAGACTATAAATATAAACTTAGGCTTGTTGTAATGCATGAAACACACCAGCGCAGACAATAAAAATGCCAGCAGATATACAATCTCCTTAGTATAACTTATTGCATTCAGTCCATTAAAAAACAATATCACAGATATAACACCGCAGAAAAAAGCTGTAAATCCAAGATACATACTACCCCTGTAATTCTTTTTTTCATTGCGATTAGCAGTTATACTTATACCATTCTCCATAATTTTCCTCATTTCTGCGCATATTTCAGGCTAATCCATATGTTGCAGGCTGTATTTTACATTTTATCATCCTCAACATTTACAACAACCATATTTTCATTACCAACATCATATGTAAGTTCTTTACATACGCAGTCCTTTTTATCATTTATCCTGCATTTTTCGTGATATACAAAAAGCTCATACAATGCATCCTCACAGCTTTCCTTAGTGGTTATCCCATGTTTTGTATAGGCATCATACTCATAGTCATACCACATAAGACTGACTATGCTTTTATCACTCACAAGGCTCATAGCCTCTGCCGCAAGCTTATCATAATAATCACCCATCTTCCGGTAATCATCCAGAATATCAGGCGTGACCTGTGCGATAACATTTATCTTAACATCTGTTTCCTGTGAGAACTCCTTTACAAGAAGACTGCCTGATCTTGCACTCAGGTTCCAGTGGATATGACGGTAAGAGTCATCTGTCTGATACTCTCTTATCTGTCTTATATCATCTATAGAATTACCCACCTTATTAATATACATTTCGTGCACACTGTTACTATCATTTGTAAATGTTTCTATGCTCTGTCTGCCTTTCTCTATAACCGGCAGAACTGTGACATTCATATAATCGTTAGTACGAAGCTTTACCCTAAATGAGCCTGTATAATCATACATATAAACAGCCTTAAGATATATACACGCAGGTCCAGTATAAGGAAACTTAAGCTTAAAGACCGACACTTCTTTCTTTCTTCGGCAGCTTGCATATACACTATGCTTTAATACATCCTGTTTGGCTGTCATATTATTATGAAAGCCATATCTTACTTCTATATCAAGCCTTATTCTGCTGACTGGTATGCCTGAATTATTTTTTATATTAATAGCTACAGGACATTCTATATCCTTAGCTGCACATATATACTCTGTTTCAAAAGAGAATGTAGTTTTCTTTTTATATATTCTTGTGATAATATGCATAACCAGCATAAATACAGCAAGACATACCGCATAAAGCATAATTGCAAATGAATGGAACACCCCGGCAAGATACCACGAAACAGCCGCAATTAAGACTAATAAAACTTTAACCATAATATTTTTCCATTCCTGATTTACGCTTTTTCTCCAACTGTAGGTCTTTTTACAGACTTCATTATACCCTTTATCACATCCTGTTTTGTGAGCTTTTCCATCCTTGCTGACATACCCATTCCTACTCTGTGTGATATTACATACTCAAACTGTGTACTTACATCCGATGGTATAACATAATCACGTCCATTAAGCCATGCCCACGCTTTTGACATCTTGACAAGCGCAATAGTCGCACGCGGACTTGCGCCCCTTTCAATATAAGGTGAATTCCTTGTTGCCGTAACAAGGTCAACTATATACTTATATATACTTTTATTCATATACACTTCATATATCTCATCCTGCATATGACCTATATCTTCTGCTGTTATAACCGGCACAACAGACTCTGCTCTCCCCTTTTTTCCTATCGACATAGCCATATCCATCTCACTGTCAAAGTCAGGATAGCCTATCGACATAGTTATCATAAATCTGTCCATCTGTGCCTCCGGAAGACTCTGCGTTCCCGCATTTCCATATGGATTTTGTGTTGCGATTACTATAAAAGGATTAGGTACTTCTCTTGTTATACCCTCAACCGACACCTTTCTTTCTTCCATAACCTCAAGAAGCGCTGACTGTGTCTTAGGCGATGTCCTGTTTATCTCATCCGCAAGTAAAAGATTGCAGAACACACTTCCCGGCTGGTACACAAACTGGCCTATATCACTTCTGTATACAGAATATCCCGTAAGGTCTGACGGCATAACATCCGGCGTGAACTGCACCCTCTTACAGTCCAGCTTCATTGCCCTTGAAAATGCTGTCGCAAGTGTAGTCTTTCCAACTCCCGGTATATCCTCTAAAAGTATATGGCCTCCTGCAAGAAATGCCGCCATAATCTCCTTAACTTCCCTGTCTTTTCCCAATATTACATTATTGACCTGCTCTATAACCTTCGCAGCTTTAATCACATTGTTTTCCAATTAAATATCCTCCCAAGTATCATCATATATATTAAACACCCTTAAAATATATATTATATAATAAATATTCTGTATCTATCTTAAGAAACTCACTCCTCCGTATAGCTTACTGTACACCTTACAGCCCTCTTCCATCCCATAAGAAGACTGTCCCTTTTAGATGGTGATATGCTGCTTTCAAATGTAGTATCCAGCTGCCAGTTATCCTTTATCTCATCCTCGTCCTTAAAGAAGCCGACCGAAAGACCTGCAAGATATGCAGCTCCAAGCGCTGTTGTTTCTATACATCTTGGTCTTCTTATTGAAGCATCAAGTATGTCTGCCTGAAACTCCATAAGGAAATCATTGGCACTTGCACCGCCATCAACCTTAAGCTCACTTACAGTATGTCCTGTATCGCTCTCCATCGCCTTCAACACATCATATGTCTGATAGGCAACTGACTCAAGCGATGCCCTTATAAAATGCTCCTTGCTTGCACCTCTTGTAAGTCCTACAACTGTACCTCTTGCATAAGGATTCCAGTAAGGTGCTCCTAACCCAGAAAATGCCGGAACTATATATACACCATTAGTATCCTCAACCATTCTTGCGTAATCCTCAGACTGTGAAGAACTTTTTATCATACGCATCTCATCCCTCAACCACTGTATGACAGCCCCGCCTGTGAATACGCTTCCTTCAAGCGCATACTTTACACAGTCATTCGTGCTCGCCGCAATAGTTGTTATAAGTCCGTGCTCTGATACAACAGGTCTGCTTCCCGTGTTCATAAGAAGAAAACACCCCGTACCATATGTATTCTTAACTTCACCTGCATCAAAACAGCACTGCCCAAAAAGTGCCGCCTGCTGGTCGCCTGCCGCACCTGCTATAGGAATACTTCCTGCCATAACCGAACTATCCGTATAACCATATACACAGCTTGATGGCTTAACCTCTGGAAGCATTGACTTTGGTATATTAAGCTTTTTTATAAGCTCATCATCCCAGCACAGCTTATGTATATCAAAGAGCATAGTTCTTGAAGCGTTAGTATAATCAGTTACATGCACTGCTCCTCCCGTAAGCTTCCATATAAGCCATGTATCAACTGTCCCGAAAAGCAGCTTTCCTTCCACTGCTCTTTTTCTTGCGCCCTCCACATTATCAAGTATCCATGCTATCTTGGTCGCACTAAAGTAAGCATCCGGAACAAGCCCTGTCTTTGCCTTTATAATATCTCCATAACCATCTCTTATGAGCGCCTTCACGTCCTTTGCTGTTCTACGGCACTGCCATACTATTGCATTGTATACAGGCTCTCCTGTCTCCTTGTCCCATACAATAGTTGTTTCTCTCTGATTGGTTATTCCTATGCCAGCTATATCCTTGGCTTTAGCACCTGATAGTGCCATAGCCTCGGATATAACCGCATATTGTGATGACCATATTTCCATAGGGTTGTGCTCAACCCATCCCGGTCTTGGATATATCTGCTCGAATTCTTTCTGTGCCATGCTGCATATATTGCCAGCCTTATCAAATAAAATACATCTTGAACTCGTTGTCCCCTGATCCAATGCCATAATATATTTTGCCATAGTATCCTTACACTCTCCTTACAAAAACGTCATATTTATACATATTTTAATATTTTTTATAATCATTTCACTTTTTCATATCGTCTTATTCCACTGTTAAGCATTGCAATAAGGCAGAAAAACATAGGAAATGTTATAACTTCAAGCAGCTCTGCCGTTCCCTGTATAGAATAAACCATAACTGCCAGACCTGTACCAGCCAGCATATATAAATCTTTGTTGCCGTTATCAGCCTTTTTAATATATTTAATCATATTATGAATTGAAAGTCCAATAATCAATACATATACAGCTAATCCCGCTATTCCAAGTGTAACCAGTGTATTAAGCCATATATTATGTGCATTATCCACCCTGCTTCTGTTAAGAATATTACTTGCAATATCAGAATAATCACTTATAACAAGTAAGCTACTATTTTGCCTGTAATATAATTAATTTTTTCACATATATCCATACTACTCCTCATTTCTGTACATTTTTGTTTATTATATTTATAACAAAAACCAGTACTACATACAATATAGCACTGGTCTTTTATTCATAATATAATGTTGGGGGTCAAAAGCCCCCAACTATGACAGAAAAACATATTTTTAATTATAATTATCTATCGCTTTCTTTAACGCCTCATCCAATGTATGCCAGCCAAGTACAGCACACTTTACTCTTGCAGGCATATGCGATATATCCTTAAGTGCTGAAGCTTCATCAAGCTCGTCTATCTCTTCATCTGTAGCCTCTCCCTTTATCATCTTAAGGAAAAGTTCCCCGAGCTTTAATGCTTCATCTTTATTCTTACCGACTATCATACCAAGCATAATATCTGCTGATGCCTGAGATATGGCACATCCATCACCCACAAATGCTCCATCTTCTATTATGCCGTTTTCAACCTTAAGCTTAAGCCATATATCATCGCCACAGTTAGGATTAACACCCTCTAATACAATATTAGCATCTGGAAGATCATGCTTGAACTCTGGCCTTATATTGTGTTCTGTAAGAATTTCATTGTAGAAACCTCTATTCATCGTAACCCATCCTCCTTCTTACATTAATAGCGCTCTTTACAAATGCGCGTACTTCATCCTCTGTGTTATAAAACATAAAGCTTGCTCTTGTCGCATTGTACACCTTAAGGTGTGTAAGAAGTGGCTGTGCACAATGATGTCCTGCTCTTACATCTATTCCGTCAGAAGATAATATTTCACTTACATCGTGTGGATGTACATTATCTATTGTAAATGCAACGATACCTGTATGATTATCAGGGTCGTCAGAACCAAGAATATGAATATGTTCATAATCCCTAAGTCCCTCCATAGCTATATGTGTAAGTTCTCTTTCTCTTTCTTCTATATAGTCAAAACCTACTTCATTAATATACTTAATAGCTGCTGCAAGTCCGACTGCACCTGCTGCATTAACTGTACCAGCCTCGAACTTATGTGGAAGTTCTGCATATACAGCACCCTCTCTTGTAACAGAGTCTATCATTTCGCCACCTGTCATAAATGGCTCCATATTTTCTAATAGCTCCTGCTTGCCGTAAAGCACACCTATACCCATAGGTCCCATAAGCTTGTGTCCTGAAAATGCAAGAAAATCTGCATCCAAATCCTTGACATCTATCTTCATATGAGGTGCGCTCTGTGCTGCATCAACTACCATAACTGCACCAACTGCATGTGCCATGGCTGCTATTTTCTTAACAGGATTAACACATCCAAGTACATTGGATACCTGACCTACAGCTACAATCTTAGTATTCTCATTAATGCCAGCCTTAAGTGTTTCATCTGTGAGCGTTCCATCCTTCTCACATTCAAGATAAACAAGCTTTGCACCTGTCATTCTTGCTGCCATCTGCCATGGAAGCATATTGCTGTGATGCTCCATAATAGAAACTGCTATCTCATCGCCTGCCTTAAGATTATTAAGAGCATAGCTGTAAGCTACAAGATTAAGACTTTCAGTTGTATTTCTTGTAAATATGATTTCCTTTGTTGAGTCCGCATTAAGGAACTCTCTTACAACTTCTCTTGAATCTTCGTATTCCTTAGTTGCTGCAAGGCTGAGTGGATAAAAACCTCTTAATGGATTAGCATTATTCTTTTCATAAAACTCTGCTTCAGCCTTAATCACACATTCAGGTTTCTGTGATGTAGCAGCATTATCTATATATATTGTGTCATTATTCTTAATAAGTGGAAAATCATCCCTGTAATTATGACTCATATTTATCTCCATTCTATAGTCTTCTCTATGTCGGCAGTTCTAAAATACACTTATATATATACATAACATTTTACACTGCCGACATAATTAAATATATTTTATGTCCGATTTTTTCAATTCCGGCTACTATTGGCTATTCTTATGAATAAACCTGCTGTATTTAATTAATCCTCAGCCACTTCGCCAAGCACCTTACGAAGCTGTTCATTAGCAAGCTGTTCAACCTTTTCGTCTTCAATCTTTCTTACTACAACTTCAAGTCTTCCCTTAGTCATAATATCTTCTGCTGCCTCTGAATTTATGCCCCTTGCTGCAAAGTAGAATAATGTTTCAGGGTCAAGCTCGCCAATAGTTGCACCGTGTGAACCATTTACATCCTCCTCTGCACAAAGAATGATAGGAATTGTCTTGTTTACGACATCATCGCCTAATAATAATACATTTTCAGTTTCAGCACCTGTTGAACCAGATGAACCATTCTTAAAGTCAATAGTTCCCCTGAATACCTTCTTAGCTGCATCCTTAAGTGCTCCATCAACACCTATCTCACAATTAGTCTTCTTACCTATGTGATTAGATATAAGGTTGATATCGATATTCTGCCTATCAACGCCAAAGTATCCTATATTACATATAAATTCTGACTTATTGCCCTTAAGGTCTGTTCTTATGCCGTCATAAAGACTTCCTTCACCAAGGAATAACTGTACAAGCTCAAATCCTGCTTCGTCTGCACATCTGCTGCCTATATCACTGAGTACATCCTGCTCCTTAGGCTGTAAGAATACCTGTACAAGCTTTACGTGGCTGTTCTTTCCAGCATCTATAAGAGTTCTGAAAGCTGTATTGCCAGCTACTCCCTCAGTTCCCTTAAATGTTTCTATTATTGTAAATGTTACATCATCCTCTGCATTAACAACAAGCTTTCCTGCCTGATTAACCTTTTTGTCTTCTGCTGCAGAGTCATCTACATTAACATATATTACCTTATTATCTGCATTTTTATCTGCATTGATTACTAAAGACTTAATATTATCTGCTGCAAATAAAACATCTGCTGCTTCACCTGCGCCTGTCTTAACCGATGCGCTGATATCTGCATAATCACTACTCTGTGCATCATAAAATGCATCAACATATCCATCTGTTGTAATACTGCAAGGAGTAACTTCGCTATCCCATGCAACCTTTGTATCATTCAGATTAAGCCAGTACCATGTCTTAGATGGAAGTGCATTTATCTTATATTCACTAATATTACTCATCATACTCTCCATTTCTGTGCATATCCTATATATTATGCATTGCTCACTTCAGAAGCATAATAAACATAATTATAAATCTCTATATATGGACAGCACACACATTTATATACTAATTAACCGATACTACCCTTCATCTCAAGTCTGATAAGATTATTCATCTCAATCGCATACTCAAGAGGAAGTTCCTTAGATACATTATCAGCAAAACCGCTTACGATACATGCTCTTGCATCTTCTTCTGTCATACCACGCGACATAAGATAGAATACAGCCTCATCGCTTATACTTCCAATCTGTGCCTCGTGGCCTACGTTAGCCTTTCTTGTTCTGATATCCATAGCTGGTATAGTATCTGAACGCGATATAGAGTCAAGCATAAGTGACTGACATGAAACTGCTGCCTTTGTATTCTCAGCCTGCTTGTTTACTACAACTGAAGAACGGAAAGTGCTTATACCGCCATCCTTTGATATAGACTTTGTGTTGATATAAGAACTTGTGTTCTTAGCCGCATGGACTACCTTTGCACCTGTATCAAGGTTCTGTCCCTTACCTGCAAATGTAATTCCAGTAAATTCCATTCTTGAGCCTTCACCCTTAAGAATACTCATAGGGTAAAGATATGAAACGTGTGAACCAAATGAACCTGATACCCATTCGATTGTTCCGCCCTCTTCTACTATGGCTCTCTTTGTGTTTAAGTTGTACATATTCTTAGACCAGTTCTCAATAGTTGAATATCTGAGCTTTGCATTCTTTCCAACAAAAAGCTCAACACAGCCTGCGTGAAGATTAGCTACATTATACTTAGGTGCTGAACATCCCTCGATAAAGTGAAGATCCGCTCCCTCATCTACTATAATAAGTGTATGCTCAAACTGTCCTGCTCCCGGAGCATTAAGTCTGAAGTATGACTGAAGTGGTATCTCAACCGATACTCCCTTTGGAACATATACAAATGAACCACCTGACCATACTGCACCGTGAAGAGCTGCAAACTTATGGTCGTTTGGCTTAACAAGCTTCATAAAGTGTGTACGCACCATATCAGCATATTCACCCTTAAGTGCGCTCTCCATATCTGTGTATACAACACCAAGCTTGGCAACATCTTCTCTTACATTGTGATATACAAGCTCTGAGTCGTACTGTGCGCCAACTCCGGCAAGTGACTTTCTTTCCGCCTGTGGTATACCAAGTCTTTCAAATGTGTTCTTAATATCATCAGGAACATCTGACCACTTTGTCTTCATATTAGTATTAGGTCTTACATAAGTAACAATATTATCCATATTAAGACCTTCTATTGATGGACCCCAGTCAGGCACCTGCATATTGTTATATATCTGTAATGATTCAAGACGGAAGTTCTGCATCCATGCCGGGTCATTCTTTTCCTTTGAAAGCTTTTCAACTATCTCCGGAGTAAGACCTGCATTTATTCTGTATGCATCCTTTTCCTCATCCTTGAAATCATATATATTCCTGTCTATGTCTTCAACATATGTTTTCTCTTTCATAGTTTTAAGGAACTCCTCTCTTTTTCTTTAACATTTCATATATATCATCAGCAGTTAAACAACTGCACGCGCTGCGTATTAGTTTTCGTATTCTGCGAAACCTTCTGTATTAATCTTGTCAACTAATGAAGCATCGCCTGTGTTAATTATCTTACCTTCTATCATAACGTGTGTATAATCAACTGATAAAGATTCAAGAATTTTAGTGCTGTGTGTGATGATAAGAAGACTTCCGTCACATCTCTTCTGGTATTCCTCGATACCTGCTGAAACTGTTCTTACAGCATCTACATCAAGTCCTGAGTCTGTTTCATCAAGAATTGCAAGCGATGGCTTTAACATAAGAAGCTGTAATATTTCAGCCTTCTTCTTCTCACCACCTGAGAAACCAACATTAAGGTCTCTTTCTGCATAAGACTTGTCCATATTAAGAAGCTCCATAGTCTTTTCAAGCTCCTTCTTGAATTCCATAAAACGTGTTCTCTTTCCTGTCTTTAACTCAAGTGCATTTCTTATAAATGAGCTGAGTGTTACACCAGGAACTTCAAGAGGATTCTGGAATGATAAAAAAATACCATCCTTAGAACGCTCATTAACTGGTTCATTAGTTATATTCTTTCCATTAAACCATATTTCACCATTCTTAACTGTATATCTTGGATTACCCATAATAGCATAACCAAGTGTCGACTTACCTGTACCGTTAGGTCCCATAAGTACGTGTGTTTCTCCCTTTCCGATAGAAAGATTAACTCCGTGAAGAATTTCCTTATCTTCTACATCTACATATAAATCCTTTATATTTAATAAGTTCTTGTCTGACATAATATATCCTTATCCTTTCTTATTTAAAATGTTTTTAAATGCTGCGATTACGTATCAAAAATAACTTCTGACATTCACTAATACATATACCAGTTTAATTACTTTCCTTCACTTTCCTGCTATCAGGCTTTTTGTCTTCTTTATCAGCCTTATTCTCCTCCGGCTTATCAGCTTCTGTAGCAAGTCTTACAACATCTGCAAGTGTCATATTATCAAAGTAGTCATTGATAATCTTGGCAAGTCCTTCCCATATAGGAAGTGTATAACAGGCACTTGAACGCTCACACATATTCTGTTCATCCTTAAGACAGGAAACCGGCGCTAACGAACCTTCTGTAAGATTAAGTATCTCACTTATAGAATAATCAGCAGGATTTCTTGTAAGTCTGTATCCACCGCCATGCCCGCTTGCTGCTTCTATAAGATGTGCCTTTGACAGCATGCGTGTAATAGTTTCAAGATACTTCTGCGACAAATCCTCCTTCTTCGATATTTCTTTAAGAGGAATATAATCGTCACTGTGATTAACAGCCAGATACACCATAACTCTTAAGGCGTACCTGCCTTTAGAAGAAATAACCATAACTTAATATTCCTTTCATACATAATAGCTTTGTAATAAATAATTCTCAATAAAGCGTAAAAAGATAATATACCCATTCGCCTACTGTGTCAATAGGTGATTGCTTTTTATTAGCAGCAACATCTATTAAATAATTATAAATATTTTGTAAAAATTGCACTTTTTTATTTTATTAAACTATGCTAAAATATGTTTAATGTATTTTTGTCTGAATATTTTAATAAGCCAGATATATTATATTATCATAAAGAACTGGCTTAACATTCTAATATTCATATATAAGCTACATTAAACTTTCTGAAAGCTCTGTAAACATTACCCCTGAGTTTTCTTCGCAGGATATGTGCCTGTGCACGTGTAGCACAATCCCGTTATTCTGAATTCTAAAAAGTGTACACATTTATATTGCGCACATCAGGCGCAAGAACATAGGCTAGTGTGAAAACAAATTTTTCACACGCGGAATTTGTGTCTACGCACACTTGACACAAACTCGTTATGCACAAAAAAAGTGCGCGGAAATGAGGTTTAATATGAAAAAAACACAAGATAAGAAGCCTGTCCCTTCTACGGACACCCCCGCTACAGGCACAGCCAATGTAAAGCAGGAAAAGATAGCTAAGAAAATTGCCAACCGGATTGGTACACCAACCTGTATTATATTCCTTATTGTGGCTGTGGTAATGGCAGTTGTAGTCAAAGTACAGCTTGACACTTCTAATGAGCGTGAACTTACTCTTGAGTCACAGTCAGCAGCTAACGAGCTGAACACACTTTTCCAGCAGTATATGAAGTCAGTAAGCCATCTTGCTGTAAACCCTCAGGTTAAGAACACTATTGCCTCTGCCAGTGCAGATACCCCTATAACACAGACATCTGATTATCCTTCTGTCTTCCAGTATATGTTAAGTATGCAGCAGGAGGACTCAGCCAATATCATGGCTGTATGGATTGCTTCGATTGATGCCAATGTTCTTACACAGTCTGACGGCTACACAAGCGGCAGGGACTTCCAGATAACTGCGCGTGAATGGTATTCTGTCACACAGACAAAGTCTGTTATGCTTACAAAACCATATGTAGATGCAAGTACGGGTACAAATATTGTAAGCGCTGCTGCCCCTGTAACTGATGCTTCAGGAAAGGTTATCGGTGTTGCAGGTCTTGACTTATCATTAGAGCATGTAAATGAATTTCTCAGTCAGTGTACTATCGGCGATACCGGTTATATTGTAATGACAGCAACTGATGGCACTATTATATATCATCCCGACTCATCCCTTATACAGAAGTCTTTAAAAAACATTGACATTTCTTCTAATGTCACTAATCTTGTAACTTCTGATAAAAATGGCTTTGTTAAGTTCAAGATAAGCGGTTCAACAAAGTATGGCTATGTAACAGCCATTGATAATACAGGTTATGTTGTATTTAGCAGCTTATCATCTGGTGAATACTCACAAAGCTTAGTAAGAATGATTATTATAATGATAGTTATATTTGTTATAGGCATTGTAATTATATTTACTGCTATAGTCCGTGTATCTGGTTCCATAACAAAACCTATAGAGTCTCTTGACGTTGCAGCCAAAGAGCTTGCAGATGGCAACCTCGATGTTCATCTTGAAGTTACAACCAACGATGAAATAGGAAATCTTGGCCGTTCTATTCAGCTCACTGTCCAAAGACTTAAGGTATATATTGCCTATATAGATGAAGTGGCCGATGTACTTGCAAAGATGGCAGATGGTACTCTCGCCATTCACTTAAAGCAGGAATACACTGGTGATTTCAGCAGAATTAAAGATGCTCTTCTTAACATCTCAGCATCTATGACAGAGATTATGACTGGCATAAGTGAAAGTTCTAATCAGGTTTCTGCCGGTTCAGACGACCTCGCAAAGGCAGCCCAGACTCTTGCTGAGGGTGCTACAACTCAGGCTGCATCCGTTGAAGAGCTTGTTGCTACAACTGACAATATCGTAACAGAACTTCAGAACAGTAAAGAAGATGCCTTAAACTGTGCAGCGGAAGCAAAGAGCGTTTCTACTCTTGCCAATAACAGCAAGAAACAGATGCAGGCAATGATTGATGCCATGGCAATGATTAGCGAAACTTCTAACAAAGTAGTCAGTATTATACATACTATAGAAGAAATTGCCGACCAGACTAATCTTCTTTCTCTTAATGCTTCTATTGAGGCCGCAAGAGCTGGTGAGGCAGGCCGTGGCTTCGCTGTTGTCGCTTCTGAGATAAGTTCACTTGCCGCACAGAGTTCGGATGCAGCAACAACCTCCAAGGAGCTTATAGGCGTATCTATAGATGAGATTGCCAAAGGTGTTGACATAGCCAATGAAGTAACTGATATTCTTCAGACAGTCGTTAATAACATCGACAACTTAAGTAATATGGTTACGCACACCGCTGAACTTTCTGTTGAGCAGGAGGAGAATATGAAGCAGATGCAGTCAGGAATTGACAACATCGCTCAGGCTGTTCAGGATACCTCCGCCACAGCACAGGAAGGCTCTGCTACATCAGAAGAACTTGCAGCACAGGCAGCAGTTCTTAGTGACCTTATCAAGAAATTTGACTTAAGCAAGTAGACATTTAATAATACTTAACAAAACGGGATAACAGTGAATTCGCTAGGAAAATCCACTGTTATCCCGTTATTACTTATGGCAATATAAATGCTATAAATAAGCAAATATGATATATTGTATAACCTTGTACATGTTCCGGACACATTTTAGGTTCTAAAATTACCCCCAAGTAATGTTTAGAACCGTATTTTATGATTTATTTAAGTGTAGCGGAACAATAACAAAAACAACTTAATCTTTGTGATTTTCTATATTTGCCTTTTTATAATTTAATACATATTAAAGATACTCATATCATTATACCTCATGTAACTTCTTGAGTTCTGCATCGCTTATCTTGCCGTCAAGAAAATCTTCCCAGAAGCTCTTAGAACTTGTAAACTTAAAATCAGCTTTTTTATCGAAAGTGTTAAGAAAGTCTGTTATCTTCTTATAATCACCCTCATGCTTATAGCTCATTCTCCAAAGCTCTGTTTCTTCGCCATCTTTAAACTGCTTACATATGATGCCATCCTCGCTAAAGGCTGTAACTGTCCATGTTGTCTTAGCTTCACCGATATTTTCGGCAGAAACACATTCTGTTGTGCCATCTACACTGCTTACGCCTTCCTCTGTACTTCCTGTTAATGCAAGCTCCTGCACCTTAGTAAACTCTCTGTTAGCTGTCACCTTGTCAGCAAGCATTTCTACTAGGTCTTTGGAAGTTTCCTCTGACTTTTCTTTATTAGCCTCGCTCACTTCCTTCTCATACTCGACAGCTTCCTTGAAGTCTTCAATAAAATTATCAACGTGTTCTATAAGCTTATCCCATTCCTTATCGCTCATATCCCTGATATTTGTTGAAGAAGTACTCTCCTGTGACTTAGAAGCATTTTCTTTAGCTTCATCCACACTAGTTCCTGTCACAGCCCCACTTCCTGCCTTTGCCATGCTCTCTGCAAATGTTTCATCATTAACTGTCCCTGTCGCAGCCCTGTATCCCGTATAATAACTGTCTGCATATCCTGTGTTTACTTTCATCCTTATCCTTTCTGTGATTGCTCAGTCGTTCACAACCACACTGCTCTCCTGTAAAGGTCCAAGCAGTACTTTCGTAATAGTTAATATTTTTTGTATACTTATAAAATATACAAAAATGGCACTTTATTTCACATCAATCCGTTGAAATAAAGCGCCATCCTAGCAATATGTATATCGTCATATGAGGGGGAAAGTTTATACCTGTCTTACCAAAGCTATCACATTTTCTGTATTATCCGTAAACGGAAACATATCAAAAGGCTTACATCCCTTAACCTTATAACCACCCTTTATAAGCACCTCTATATCTCTTCTCTGCGTGTCCGGATTGCAGGAAACATATACAACCCTGTCCGGCTTTATCTTAAGAATAGCATTAAGAAAATCTTCACTGCTGCCACTTCTTGGAGGGTCCATAATAACAACATCTGCTTTTTTCTTTGCAGCATATTCTACTAAGAATTCACCCGCATCTGCATTTACAAACTTTATATTCTTAATATTATTTATCTTGGCGTTTTCTTCTGCATCCTTAACCGCATCCTTATTAAGCTCAACACCTATAACCTGTCCAGCCTTCCCAGATGCTGCTATTCCAATAGTTCCTATGCCGCAGTAGGCGTCTATGACAGTGTCCTTTTTCGTAATCTCCGCCATACTGATTGCCGCCTTATAAAGCTTCTCTGTCTGCTGGTGATTAATCTGGTAGAAGGATGATGGACTTATTCTGAACCTGTATCCACATAACACATCCTCTATGTATCCTTTGCCTGTAAGCACAATATTCCTTGGACCAAGCACCATACTTGTGTTGTAGGCATTTACATTCTGGACGATAGTATTAATCTCAGGATGCTTTTCTTTAAGCGCCTTTAGAAAATGTGTTTTAGATGGAAATGCAACCTCACTTGTGACAAGCACAAGCATAATCTCCTTAGTTGAAAAACCTTTTCTTAAAAGTATATGTCTCATAAATCCAGTACCCTTATCCTCATTATAAGGCTTATACTTAAATGACTTAAAAAGTTCCCTTAACGTAGCTATTATCCTGCTGCACTGACTATCCTCCAGCAGACACTCTGACACTGGCACAATAACGTGGCTATTCTGCTCATAAGTTCCTGTTATTATATTGCCTTTTTTATCCTCACCTACAACTGCATGCACCTTATTACGGTAATGCACAGGTCTGTACATCCCTGTTATCTCATCTACAGGACAGACTCCCTTGAACAGATTATCTATATAATTCTGCTTTACTTTTAATTCATTATCATACTTCATACCTGCATATGCACAGCTTCCGCATCTGTCTGCACTTTCACAGTTTATTACACGCTTTTTGTCGTCATATACATTAGCCATATTCTTTCCTCCTCTTCATTATATGATGTTGTTGTCAAAAAACCAGACTTTGATGCCTACGAATTGTTCCGTGCTACGCACTCCCACAATTCTACCCAATATTCGCATATCGTGGGATTGTTATCCCACTTTTATGCTCATATTGGGGCGGGTTCCAAGGTCTTTCACCCACTTATGAGCAAGCTCATGTGGGATTAGACCTTTTAACCCTGGCATCATTACATACAATTATAGCTGCCCTTTCGAGCAGCTACAAGTCACAATATTATATACTAATTCTACAGTAGTAATGCAATCCTCTTACATAACATCACTATCATCGCCATTACCAACAATCTTTACCTTACCTTCGTAAAGTTCCTGTACAGCGATTGAAAGTGGCTTCATATTCTCTGCATTATCTACAAGTGGTGTACCAATCTGGAGCTTTCTTGCTTCCTCTGGTGTTAAGAGTGGCTTTGGCTCACCCTTCTTACCATCCTTGTCCTTTTCCTTAGGAGCGTTCTCAGCCTCGATACGTGCCTTTCTAACCCTCTCCTCGATTGACCTTGCATCAATTATTTCCTTAGCTCTGGCTGCTGTAGCCTTTACGATTGAGTAACGGCTCTGTACTAATGGCTGTTCGCCCTCTTCAACCTCACTATTAACAACTGCCATTAATTCTGAATACGATGGATGTATCATTATTATTCTCCTTTCGAATAAGCCTTAAGCTCTTCTTTTATATTATTGATTAAATCGATGTTATTAACTGCCTTTTTCTTCTCACTGCTTACTATAGAATTTATAGTTTCAACGCAGGCATCAACATCATCATTGATAACTATATAATTATAATTCTCTACGCCCTGTGCTTCCTCACTGGCTCTTGAAAGTCTTGCCCTGATAGTAGCTTCATCCTCTGTTCCACGACCTACAAGTCTTCTTTCAAGTTCCTCGGCACTAGGTGGCATAATGAACAGAAGTACTGCATCCGGAAACATTTTCTTAATGTTGAGTGCTCCCTGTATCTCTATCTCAAGTATGACATTCTTTCCTTCTTTAAGCTGTTCCTCCACATATGCCTTTGGTGTTCCATAGTAATTGTCTACATATCTGGCATACTCTATAAGCTCTGAGGCTTCTATCATCTTTTCAAATTCTTCCTTCGTCTTAAAGAAGTATTCTCTTCCGTTCTGTTCACCTTCTCTTGGTGACCTTGTGGTTGCTGAAATAGATAATGCATAGTCGTTATGCTGTTCTAAAAGTCTTTTAACGACTGTTCCTTTACCAGCACCTGAGAATCCTGATATTACAAGTAACAATCCTTTATCTTTCATCTCTAATCTCCTATCTGTGACTCACATCATAAGCCCTTCAATATATTGTTTCTGTACAAATGTTACCGAAACCAATATAAATGTATGCACTTACGTAAAAGTGTACAAGTTATTATACAGAAATCTTTCACTTCGTGCAAGCCTTTTAAAATATTTTTAAATAAAATTCTGCACCGACTCCATATATCAGCGATAACTACTCTATATTCTGTATCTGCTCCCTGACCTTCTCAATCTCAGTCTTTAAGTCTATCGCCGCATTTGATATCTCTATATCATTAGCCTTAGAAAGTGTCGTGTTAGCTTCCCTGTTCATCTCCTGTGCGATAAAGTCAAGCTTTCTTCCTATACCGCCATCCTCTGACAGGCACTGTCTGGCATGTGTTATATGGCTTCTTAAGCGTACTGTTTCTTCGTCGACACATATCTTGTCAGCATATAAGATGACCTCCGCTGCTATCCTGCTCTCATCTATGCTTGTATCAGCAAGCACTTCCGCCATCTTATCCTCAAGCTTCTTTCTGTACTCACTTACTATCTTTGGACTTCTTTCCTCTATAAAGCCTACAAGCTCTTCCATATGGTCTAACTTATGAAGAAGGTCTTTCTTTAAGTTCTCTCCCTCAGTTATTCTTGTCTTGACAAAACCTTCACAAGCCTCCTTCACAGCCTCCTGTATGAAGTTCCACAGCTCCTCTTCATCCTCTGCTGCATCCTCCATAGTGATAACCTCCGGATATCTTGAAAGCGCACTGACTGTTATATCATTTCTTATTGAAAACATTTCCTCCATCTGTGAAAATATATCCATATATTCCTCTGCAACCGCCGGATTATACCTGATATTGACGTTATTCTCTGAATTGTCTTCATAAGTTATAAATATATCTATCTTTCCTCTTGAAGCGTACTTCTTAACAACATCTCTTATTCTTGCCTCAAACACGTTAAGCTTCTTTGGCATCTTTATGCCTGTTTCTAAAAATCTATGGTTTACCGACTTCATCTCAACCATTATCTTGCGGTTTCCACTGGCGATTTCGCTTCGTCCGAAACCTGTCATACTTTTAATCATCTTAAGTCCCTCATTATCATTTATTATACTTAATTATTATACCAATTTTACATATGCTAAACAAGTCAGTAGATTAACTATTTTCAACTATTCACATCCCACTTTCTTCGGCTTAATATTCCTATACAAGACCTTCAGAACTATTTTGCAGCTATTCACCTCCTGCCTCACTCGACAGTATTATGTAATCGTGTTATGATATGATGTAAATGTTTTAAATAAAAATGTTTTATATTTTAGTATTTATATTATGTTGGTGGTCAAAAGCCCACGACTATGATACCTACGGATTGTTCCGTGCTGCGCACTCCCACAATCCCCCAAGGTCTTTCACCCACCTATGAGCAGACTCATGTGGTTTTAGGTCTTTTGACCCTGGTATCTTTATATAATCACAATACAGACAGAATGGAGTATTTAATTATGGCATTTGATGGAATAACAATATCAAATATAGTAAATGACCTTAACAATACAATACTTGGTGGAAGGCTTTATAAAATAGCACAGCCCGAAAGTGACGAACTGCTTCTTACTGTAAAGACAAGCTCTGGACAGTACCGTGTCGTGCTTTCTGCCAATGCCTCTCTTCCGCTTGCATATATAACTGACGACAATAAGCCAAGTCCTGCGACAGCACCTAACTTTGTTATGCTTTTGAGAAAACATATCAATAACGGACGTATCATTTCTGTAACACAGCCTTCGCTTGAGCGAATAATAGATATTGAGATTGAACATCTTGACGAATTAGGCGACTTATGCAAAAGGCATCTTATCACTGAATTTATGGGTAAGCACAGCAATATCATATTATGCGATGATGACAATAACATCCTTGACAGCATAAAGCATGTATCTGCACAGATAAGCTCTGTACGTGAAGTTCTTCCCGGAAGAAAGTACTTTATACCAAACACTGCCAATAAACATAATCCACTTGATACCGATTATGAACGTTTCAGCTCATCGGTTCTTGTATGCCCTAAGCCTCTCTCAAAGGCTCTGTGCCAGACTTACACAGGAATAAGCACATGTATAGCAGAAGAAGTATGTTTCCGCTCAGGTATAGACAGCAATAAGCCTGCTAACTGCCTTTCGGATGAAGAAAGCCGACTCATTTATAACGTATTTGACGGTATTATGAGCGATGTTAAGAATAAAACATATTCTCCTAATATAGTCTATGACAATGGTAATCCATCAGACTTTGCCGCCGTACAGCTCACTATGTATGATAACAGCACACCTTACGACTCTATAAGCAGGTGTCTTATCGCTTACTATCACGAAAAGGAAGTCCGCACACGTATACACCAGAAGTCAACTGATATAAGACGTATCGTTACAACTCATCTTGAGCGTTCTTATAAGAAGCTTGATATTCAGGAGAAGCAGCTTAAGGATACTGAAAAACGTGACAAGTACCGCGTATATGGCGAGCTTATTAATACTTATGGCTATGGAATTGAACCCGGTGCCAAGCAGTTTAATGCGCTCAACTACTATACTAATGAGGAGATAACAATCCCTCTTGATAATACTCTTACACCTATAGAGAACGCCAACAAGTACTTTGCAAGATATAATAAGCTCAAGAGGACTTACGAGGCTGGCACAAGACTTATTGCAGAGATTAAGGACGAAATTATGTACCTTGAGTCTATTATAAATGCTCTTGATATCGCAACAACAGAAAACGACCTTAACAATATCAAAGAAGAACTTGCTGTAACTGGTTACATCAAAAAGAGCGGCAAGTCTAAAAACAAAGGTAATTCTCACAATAAACCTATGCACTACATTTCTTCTGACGGATTTGATATGTATGTTGGAAAGAATAATATACAGAATGACGAACTTACCTTTAAGTTTGCGACAGGCGGCGACTGGTGGTTTCACGCCAAACAGATGCCGGGTTCTCACGTTATTGTAAAGTCTGACGGAAAAGAACTTCCTGATAAGACATACGAAGAGGCAGCTGCACTTGCAGCCTACTACTCTAAAGGCCGTGACCTTGAAAAAGTTGAAGTCGACTATGTATTAAAAAAGGAAGTCAAGAAACCTGCTGGTGCCAAGCCGGGGTTTGTTGTTTATTATACGAACTACTCACTTATAGCTATTGCAGATATATCAGGAATTAAGCTGGTTTCTGAATAATAAACAAAAAACTCGTTATATAAGCTTCTTATTGTTTTGTTGCTTTGGCGCATTACCCACATCAGTATAAAAGGCAGTAAACCATTGTTTTTGAAAATTTACTAATTTCCAAAACAATGGTTTACTGCCTTATATTTTGGGTTTTTTAATTCTGATAACTCTTTGTCGTACCATTTTAAAACTAATGCTTTTATAATCTCATAATCATAATCACCCATATTACTTAAACGCCTTTTTGACTAGGTATACTATTTATCTTCCTTAACCTTAAATGTCCCTGCTACAAGTAAAGCCACCAGAACCACAGCACCAATAACATCCGCAAGCACGCAGGCTGCATACATAAATGAAAGTGTACCTTTTACATTATAAGCAATAATAATAAATATGAGTCCAGCAATAAAAGCTGCTGCCATAACTATGCCAGTTATCCTTATATCCAGCTTATCATTGACTGTAAGTGCAATAAGCACAAATACAAGCACAAGTGTAACTACATATCGTATAAGGTACCATGCAAATGCTTCCTCTGTCATATCACATATCGTATTATCTGTTGTAAGATAACCAAACAGTGCCGGTGGGTTCATCCAGTATATCAATGACACAACTGAAACAACAACTGAGAAAACTGCCACCTCAAGTACTATCTTGCTTTTCACATTAATCTTATTAACCGGTCTTAAAAGTATGGCTGCACAAGTCACTATTGTAAATATTATAAGCCACGACCAGTTAAAAAACAGCCTGCTTCCGATATAATAATCGTTAACATATGCTGCAACTGTTCCAAGTGTTTCATCTGCCGATATCGTCACAAGTCTTGATATTACAAAATTTCTTACTATCTCAAGCACAAGAAAGCCGCCAAGCGCCGGAAATACATACACAACCGCATTATTTACAGCACTCTTGTCGTTATACACTTTAATACGGTTTATTGTACTGCTCTTTACCATCGCAAGACCAAGCAGCGAAAGAATTATAATAAGCACGTATACCACAGGTACCTTGCTCATAAGCTGAACCTTTTCAACCTGCCCTATCTCCGACTTATCCATATAGAAGCTGTTTACCCATCTTATAACACCTTCAATACCTTCGCCAATTCTTGCAAACAAAAGATACACTCCTGTTACAAGTGAACATATATTAGCAGCCAGTGAAACCCTGCCCGCCATACTCACCTTCTTGTATACAGCCACAACCGCAACTGCAAGCAGAAGTATTGTAACTGGGAATATTATCTTGTATATACTGCCAAGTCCTGCATAATAATAGTAATTATATATCGAAGTATCAAGCGATGCCCCTGCATACACATTACTATTCATTCTGTTAAGTATATTCTGAAATACATGTTCTCCTGAAAATACAAGCAGCAATATAAGATTAAGACTCATAATACCAATAAGACTCATAAGCCTTATAAAGGTAATTTCACTCTTTTTCATAATTATTATGCCTGTACCTTTATAAATGACTTCTTACCCTTCTTGACAACTACACCGTCACCAGCGAAGAATTCCTTATCAAACTTTGCAGCGATATCAGATACCTTTTCACCTGCAACAGAAGCACCACCCTGTGTAACAACTCTTCTTGCCTCTGACTTAGTAGCTGCAAGACCTGCTGCATGGATTAATGACACGATATCAATACTTCCGTCTGTAAATGCGTCATCTTCAAGCTTAACTGTTGCCATATTTGCAGCATCGCCTGATGTAAATATAGCCTTAGCTGTTTCCTCTGCCTTCTTTGCTTCTTCCTCACCGTGAACCATCTTAGTAAGTTCAAATGCAAGTATTTCCTTAGCCTTATTAAGCTGTGCGCCTTCCCACTTATCCATTTCATCAATCTGCTCAAGTGGTAAAAATGTAAGCATACGGATACACTTTAATACATCAGCATCAGCTACATTTCTCCAGTACTGGTAGAACTCATATGGAGAAGTCTTCTCTGGGTCAAGCCATACAGCACCACTTACTGTCTTACCCATCTTCTTGCCTTCTGAGTTAAGAAGAAGTGTGATAGTCATAGCTGAAGCGTCCTTGCCGAGCTTTCTTCTGATAAGTTCTGTACCACCAAGCATATTACTCCACTGGTCATCTCCACCGAACTGAAGATTGCAGCCGTATTTCTGATATAACATATAGAAATCGTAGCTCTGCATAATCATGTAGTTGAATTCAAGGAATGTAAGTCCTCTTTCCATTCTCTGCTTATAGCACTCAGCTCTTAACATATTATTAACTGAGAAGCATGCACCAACTTCTCTTAAAAGGTCAACATAGTTAAGCTTTAAAAGCCAGTCTGCGTTATTTACAAATAATGCTTTATCATCTGAAAAGTCGATAAACTTGCTCATCTGCTTCTTGAAACACTCGCAGTTATGCTCAATCTGCTCTGGTGTAAGCATTTTTCTCATATCTGTCTTACCTGATGGGTCACCAATCATACCTGTTCCGCCACCAACTAATGCGATAGGCTTATTTCCTGCCATCTGAAGTCTTTTCATAAAGCAGAGTGCCATAAAGTGACCTACATGAAGGCTGTCTGCTGTTGGGTCAAAACCAATATAAAATGTAGCCTTTCCATTGTTAATCAAATCCTTAATTAATTCTTCATCTGTTACCTGTGCAATCAGTCCTCTTGCAACTAACTCGTCATAAACTGTCATTTTTGTTCTCCTGTTCCTATTACATTATATTTTGTCAGAGCTATTAACGATATTTTCTCCGACACTTCCACTAATCATCAACCCCTATTAATAATAAAAAAGAGCATACCTTTCATCCTTATTAAAGGACGAAAGCATACGCTCCGTGTTACCACCTTTATTCATAAACAGCTCACGCTGCTCACCTTAACGGGTCTGATGATCCTTGATACTGTAACGTGTATCACTACGTCGCCCCTACTAAGCCTTATATGCCATTCAGTTTGCTGCTACGGAATGTATTCAGAATAACCATCCACTGCTCCTCTCATCCATCGGCTGCTTTCTGTTGCTTACTGCTATACCTACTTGTTTCCATCATCGCATTATATATAATTATGTTATTGATAATCCCTTAATGCCAACATAAAAATATTATAACCAGCACCCGATTATCATATGCTTATTAAAGCTTATACCATATACTTGGTAATTTTGCAAGTGTTAATTTATATATTACACACATATCAGCCTGATATATATCGATATATACCAATTTATACTATAATTTTTATTATAAATCTAACTTCTGGCAGTTATGAATTATCTTAATAAATTTCTCTAACTATATGCAATTCTAACTACTGGCATACCCTTATTTTACAAATCATAAATGAATAAATTTAAAATATTGTATAATTATATATGTGCTAGAAAGATATATTTTTAATAATGCATCTCAGACACAAACATAAACAAATACTTATAATGTATTTATCAAGTTAAAATCACTTATTATATTTACGTTTACATACATTTATATATATAACATATGTTATCGCAAGACCTATTACACTCCCCGCTGCATCTATAAGCACATCTCTTACACAGCCATATCTTCCCGGTACGAACACCTGATGAAACTCATCTGTAGCCGCAAATGCCGTTGCAATAACTGCCGATATTATAGGAAGTTTTATACCTTTTATTCCATCAACTATAAGCGCAATCATAACAAGTATTGCAAGAACAGCATACTCTGTCATATGTGCAGCCTTTCTTATAGGAAACTGCACAGCCTCTATCATACTTTCCCTGTTATTCTCATTATAATCAACAATTCCAGCCTTATCACACACTGTAAGTATAATATCTGCTGCCTTATAACTAAGCCCTGACGACTCCTCTCCATCCTGCTTTGAAAAACCGAATATAACCATCGCCATAACAATAGCCGGAAGCCATATTAATATCTTTTTTACATTCATACTCTGTAGTTCCTTTTACATCTTATCAAGTTTATACTTCTAATTTCTTCAATACTATAAACTAAGCTTCAAATAAATGCAACTAATTATCAAAACAGCCCACAAAACCAGTTTCAAAGGTTTTGTGGGCTTATATAACTATCTGAAATATCTTCTACCAGCTACTAGATAGTAACAACTCTCATAGTATTAGTAAGACCTCTCTTAGCAGATGGGTCTGATGATGTAGCGATACCAGCAGATACGATAACAGTATCTCCTTCTTCTACGAAACCAGCCTGCTCAGATACTACTAATGCATGCTCGATAATCTTATCTGTAGATGTTTCTGTTGCAGTCTTTAAAGGTCTTACACCCCAGTATATCTGCATCTTTCTAAGAACATTATCATATGGTGAGCATCCGATAATCTCAGCATTTGGCTTAAGCTTAGATGTAAGTCTTGCTGTGAAACCTGATATAGTTGGGCATACAATAGCCTTAGCGTTAAGGTTATCAGCAGTCTGAACTGTTGCGTTGCATACAGCACTTGAGATACTTCTCTTGCTGTGAACCTTAGATATATCAGAAGCTCTGTCCTTGATATCCTTCTCTGTTCTTTCAGCAATCTTAGCCATCATCTTTAATGCTTCAAGTGGGTACTTACCATTAGCTGTTTCACCAGAAAGCATAACGACGTCTGTACCATCATAGATAGCGTTAGCAACGTCAGTAACCTCAGCTCTTGTAGGACGTGGATTTCTAATCATAGAATCAAGCATCTGTGTAGCTGTTATAACTGGCTTGTAAGTTGCATTACACTTCTTGATGATTTCCTTCTGATAATGTGGAACATCTTCTGCTGGGATTTCAACACCCATATCACCTCTGGCAACCATGATACCATCAGCAACCTTGATGATTTCGTCAAGATTTTCAATACCTTCAGCATTCTCAATCTTAGCGATAACTGGGATATCTGAGCCATGCTCCCATAAGAGCTGCTTAATCTCCTGAATACAAGCTGCATTTCTTACAAATGAAGCTGCGATAAAGTCAAATCCCTGCTCTATACCAAATATAATATCATCCTTATCCTTATCTGTAATTCCAGGAAGCTTAATGCTTACGTTAGGAACATTAACACCCTTCTTAGAACCAAGTTCACCACCATTGATTACTGTACATACGATATCTGTACCATCAACTACCTCTTCTACTCTGAGCTCAATAAGACCGTCATCGATAAGAATTGTGTTACCATTGTCTACATCTGCTGGAAGACCTGCATAAGTAATCATATCGATAGTTTCATCACCAACAATTTCTCTTGTTGTAAGAGTGAACTTCTGTCCTTCCTTAAGAGTAACCTTTTTATCATCCTTAAGCACGCCAGTTCTGATTTCTGGTCCCTTTGTATCAAGAAGTGTAGCTATAGGCTTGTTGATTTCTTCTCTAACACTCTTAACTAATGCAAAACGTCCAGCCTGCTCTTCATGGTCACCATGAGAGAAGTTAAATCTTGCAATATCCATACCATTTAATGCGAGCTGCTTAATAAGCTCTCTGTCATTAGTGTTAGGACCCATAGTACATATAATCTTAGTCTTTTTCATTCTAACCTCCAAAGTAAATAAATTAATTAATAAAAAACAAAACAATCTAGCCAATTATACTTAATAACCCATAAAATAGCAATAGTAATTACTTACAAATTATTAAAATAAGTCGGCAGTATCTTAATCAACATTGTTATATGATGATGTAGATTTAATAAGTTAAGTTACTTTTTCTGCATGCAGAAGTGTATTAAACCTATATCATACAAAATACTTTAATATATAGGAATATCATTCAGCACTGCCGTTATTGCCTGTAATATGAATATGTGTATACAGGTGGTCGCTGCAATACTCATAATTTCCAACGCACTTAGAGCAAAATCTGAATACAAGATTTTCATCATCAAGCTCTGTTCTTCCACACACTGCACATCTGTGCTTAGGCTGTCCGTTACGAACCGGCTTATATGGCTGGTTGGCATTATCCCAAGTTGTCTTTTCACTATTGGCGTTGTATACTCTTTCATTAAATGATGGCTTCTTTCCATCTCTTCTGTTATTTTCTGCTTTCCTAGCTGTATACATAGCCTTGTTGTAATTCCTCTGTGTAGAAGACTTATAAGGTCCCTTCTTTGCAACTATCATAAATACTATAAAGTTAAGCATAGACACAAGAGCCGCAATAGCATTGGCATAACATCCCATTCCGCTTCCTGATAAAAGTCCGGCTCTGTATAATCCATTCCACATAGTATAACCGATAGTTGAACCATTTACCGCCATTGTAGGGACTATAAAACCGCATATTATTGCTATTGCAAATACTATTCCATCCAGCAATGCCATCCACTTTATCTTTATAGGTATGATAAAGAACAGCAGTACTTCCATATCTGGCTGTTCCATAGCAAATGCCATAAATAAAGCAAGATTAATATAATGTGTACTCATATTAAAGCTTATACCAAATATTAAGTATATTATAAGCGCTGCAACAATATTTAACAATACTCCTGAAAAGAAATACACGTTAAACTTAAATGAACCCCATATATTTTCAAGTACTGTACCTATCAGATAATAGAAATACAATGAAAAGAATACAAATATGATACTTGTTGATGGTGGCTGTATTATAAATGTAACCAGTCTCCACACCTGTCCTGCAAATATTTTGGAAAAATCCAGCGAAAGAAAGCTGCTATATACACCCGGTGCGAACACCTCAAAAACAAATCCGACTGCATATAATATAATTATATAAGTCATAAGATTTTTAATGGCATACCTTGAATACTTCCTTTCAAACTTTTGAAACCAACTCATTAAACTCCTCATTTCTGTGTAATAATATCACTGTGTAGTATGCTGTCAGGCAGTACACACACAATATTACCCACTTATATTTTGATACATATAACAGCGGATACAATATTTTTATATTACTCCGCACTAAAATATTATGATAAAAGTATAAAAACATTAAACATCTTTGTCAATCAAGTTCTCATTTTAGTATTATTAATTTTATATAAACAGTCATATTTATGGTGTTGAATTATTCTGTTATTTCTTATATAATATGTCAGTTGTAATCTTTTCCAGGTATTTCTACATTTTTAGACATCTATTTATTTTATAGTAGAAGTACTTTTAATTCAGGAAACACATTAATTTATATAATGATTGTGCCAGATGTACAGCTCTGCTGACATTTGCAGCACATCTACATTAGACAAGGAGGACGGCTCTGCCGTAATGACTATGAACAAATACAGATTAGGTATTGATATTGGCTCAACAACAGTAAAGATCGCTATTCTTGATGATAATAATAATATTTTATTCTCAGATTATGAAAGACATTTCGCCAATATTCAGGAAACTTTACAGGGACTTCTTGAAAAGGCTGTATCCCAGCTTGGTCAATTCGAGGTCTACCCTGTAATCACAGGTTCTGGCGGACTTACACTTGCCAAGCACCTTGAAGTTCCATTTACACAGGAGGTTGTCGCTGTATCAACAGCACTTCAGGATTACGCTCCACAGTGCGATGTTGCCATTGAGCTTGGTGGCGAGGATGCAAAGATTATCTACTTCACAAACGGTATCGACCAGCGTATGAATGGTATATGTGCCGGTGGTACTGGTTCATTTATTGACCAGATGGCAACTTTATTACAGACAGATGCTTCAGGTCTTAATGAATATGCCAAGAACTACAAGTCAATCTACCCGATAGCTGCAAGATGCGGTGTTTTTGCCAAGTCTGATATACAGCCGCTTATCAACGAAGGTGCCACTAAGGAAGACCTTTCTGCATCTATATTTCAGGCTGTTGTCAACCAGACTATTTCTGGTCTTGCCTGTGGTAAGCCAATCCGTGGTAATGTAGCCTTCTTAGGTGGTCCACTCCACTTCCTTTCGGAGTTAAAGCAGGCATTTGTCCGTACATTAAGCCTTACACCTGAACAGACTATTGCGCCGGAACATTCACATCTTTTTGCTGCCGTTGGTTCAGCTATGAACTACAGCAAGGATGTATGTGTCAATGTTTCTGACATCATTAAGCGTCTTTCTGGCAAAATAAAGCTTGAATTTGAAGTAGAACGTATGGAACCACTTTTTGCTGACCAGCTTGCCTACAATGACTTCATCAAACGTCATAATGCACACCACGTAAAGACAGCCGACATAGCCTCTTATGAGGGTAACTGCTATCTTGGTATCGATGCAGGTTCTACTACTACTAAGGTTGCTTTGGTAGATGAAGATGGTAATCTTCTTTACTCATTCTATTCAAGCAATAACGGCTCTCCACTTGCCACTACTATAAAGGCAATTAAGGAAATATATTCTCAGCTTCCACCTAAAGCCAAGATTGTACAGGCATGTTCAACAGGTTATGGTGAAGCACTTATAAAGTCGGCACTTATGCTTGATGAGGGAGAAGTTGAAACAGTATCCCACTTCTATGCTGCTGCTTTCTTTGACCCTGACGTTGACTGTATCATCGATATTGGTGGTCAGGATATGAAATGTATCAAAATCAAGAACCAGACTGTTGATTCCGTACAGCTTAACGAAGCATGTTCTTCAGGATGTGGTTCATTTATAGAAACATTTGCAAAGTCACTTAACTATTCTGTACAGGACTTCGCAAAGGCTGCTCTTTTTGCCGCACATCCTATTGACCTTGGTACAAGATGTACTGTATTTATGAATTCAAAGGTTAAGCAGGCGCAGAAGGAAGGCGCAGAGGTTTCAGATATATCTGCCGGTCTTGCTTATTCAGTTATTAAAAATGCCTTATACAAGGTTATAAAGATTGCTGACCCGGGTGACCTTGGAAAGCATATCGTTGTACAGGGTGGTACATTCTACAATGATGCTGTACTCAGAAGCTTTGAAAAAATAACAGGTGTTGATGCCATAAGACCTGATATCGCAGGTATTATGGGTGCTTTCGGTGCTGCTCTTATCGCAAGGGAACGCTACGATGGAATATCTGACTCATCTATGCTTTCTATCGATAAGATTAACAGCCTTACATATGAAACTACTCTTACAAGATGTAAAGGATGTACGAACAGCTGCCATTTAACTATAAATAAGTTCTCTGGCGGACGTTCATTTATTACTGGTAACAGATGTGAAAGAGGTCTTGGAAAAGAACGTAATAAGGAAAAGGCTCCTAACCTCTTTGACTATAAGTTCCACAGACTCTTTGACTATGAACCACTCTCAGCAGACCTTGCTGTAAGAGGTGTTGTAGGTATACCAAGAGTCCTTAATATGTATGAGAATTATCCATTCTGGTTCACTTTCTTTACAAAGCTTGGTTATAAGGTAGTTCTCTCGCCACAGTCAACAAGAAAGATATATGAACTTGGTATTGAGTCAATTCCATCCGAGTCAGAATGTTATCCTGCCAAGTTAGCGCACGGACATATAAGCTGGCTTATTAAGAAGGGGGTTAAGTTTATATTCTATCCTTGTGTACCTTATGAACATAAGGAAATAGATGGCACTAACAACCATTATAACTGCCCTATCGTTACTTCTTATGCCGAGAATATCAAGAACAATGTTGAAGAAATCAAGTCAGAAAATATTGATTTCAGAAACCCATTCCTTTCTTTTGAAAGCGAAGATATTCTTGCTAAAAGACTTAAAGAGGAATTTCCAGATATTCCGGCAGGTGAGATTAAAGCTGCCGTTTCTGATGCCTGGAAAGAACTTATGCAGTCAAGAGAAGATATGCATAAAAAGGGTGAAGAAGTTATACAGTACTTAAAGGATAATAATAAGAGAGGTATCGTACTCGCAGGCCGTCCTTACCATATTGACCCAGAGATAAACCACGGAATACCTGAACTTATCAATTCCTATGGTATTGCTGTTTTAACAGAAGACAGCGTTGCACATCTTGGCAATGTTGAACGTCCTCTTGTCGTTATGGATCAGTGGATGTATCACTCAAGATTATATGCCGCTGCAAGCTTTGTTAAAACTCAGGATAACCTTGACCTTATCCAGCTCAACTCATTTGGATGTGGACTTGATGCTGTAACTACTGATGCTGTCAACGATATATTAACTAAGTCTGGAAAGATATATACTGTATTAAAGATTGATGAGGTCAACAACCTTGGTGCTGCACGTATCCGTATAAGATCACTTATTGCAGCCCTCAAGGTAAGAGATAAGAAGAATTACAAGCATACACTTGTTTCGTCTGCTTATAACCGTGTTGAATTCACACCTGAGATGAGAAAGAATTACACTATTCTCTGCCCTCAGATGTCACCAATACATTTTGACTTACTTGAACCAGCCCTCAACTCATGTGGCTATAATTTTGAGGTTCTTGATAATGATAATAAGTCATCTGTCGATATGGGACTTAAGTATGTAAATAATGATGCCTGCTACCCTTCTTTGATGGTTGTAGGTCAGATTATGAATGCTGTACTTTCAGGAAAGTATGACCTTTCAAAGACTGCCATAATTATCACACAGACTGGTGGTGGCTGCCGTGCTTCTAACTACATCGGCTTCATACGACGTGCTCTTGAGAAGGCTAACTTAGAATATATCCCTGTTATCTCTCTTAGTGCGCAGGGTCTTGAAACTAACTCTGGTTTCAAGTATGACCTGAAAATGCTTAAAAAGGCTATGATGGCTATTGAATACGGCGATGTATTTATGAATGTTGTATATAGAACAAGACCTTATGAAAAGGTTGCTGGTTCAGTTAATGAACTTCACGAACACTGGAAAGAAATATGTATAAAGCAGCTTACAGCAGACAAAGTTCGTATGAAGGACTTTAACAATAATCTTCGTGCTATCGTTAAAGACTTTGACAATATCGAACTGCTTGATATAAAGAAGCCTAGAGTTGGTGTTGTAGGAGAAATTCTTGTTAAGTTCCTTCCTGCCGCTAACAATTATCTTGTTGACCTGCTTGAGGCTGAAGGTGCAGAAGCTGTTGTACCTGACCTTTTAGGCTTCCTGCTCTACTGTGCCGAAAATGCAAACTTTAAGCACAAGTACCTTGGAACATCCGGAAAGTCAGCGTTTATCAACAACTCTGTGATAAAGCTTCTTGAATGGTTCAGAAAAGCTGGAAATAAAGCTTTAGCTGAAAGTAAGCGTTTTGATGCTCCTTCATCTATCAAGGAAACTGCTGCTCTTGCCAAGGACCTTGTTTCTCTTGGTAACCAGACTGGTGAAGGATGGCTTCTTACTGGCGAAATGATAGAACTTATACATCACGGTGCCGGTAATATCGTATGCTGTCAGCCATTTGCCTGCCTTCCTAACCACATTGTTGGTAAAGGTGTTATTAAAGAGCTTCGTGCTGCTTTCCCTGAAGCTAACATAATCGCTGTCGATTATGACCCAGGTGCTTCAGAGGTTAACCAGCTTAACAGAATTAAGCTTATGCTTGCTACTGCTAATAAGAATCTTAATGCTGCTTCTAATTAATTTTAAATTATGTTATGCATTTTCGGGATTAGCTCTGAACCGTATAAATAACATTGAAATGTAGTAGATGTTTGACTTATTACAAAAAAGTTGTATAATAATAAAAGAATATTCGGAGGATACGCATATGAACTTTTTATTATTTTTAGGACCTATTATAGGTGTTGCCGTTTCAATATTTGCCGTTGTTGTTATTATTTCAGTTATCGGCGCTGTTGCCGGATCTGAAGAAGATTTTGACGAATAGGATTATAGCGGCTGATTAGCGGATATTGATATACGAAAGAGATATAAAACCCCCAGATAAATTCTTATTAATTTGATGAGAATTTGTCTGGGGGTTTTTGTTTTGACTGCTTTCGCGTTGCTGTCTTTTGCCTCTTTTGTTTTGGTATGCTGCACTTTCTTTTAACTTGCTGATTTTTTTGTTTCATCACACTATTTTTACTTTCTTATTTTGCTTTCATTACACTGCTTCCGCCGTGCTTAGTGCAAGAATTCTTTCGAATTCTTGCACTACGGGCTTTCGCCCTATGGGATTAAAAATAAGATGGTA
>FR886343.1:0-20174 GCA_000436535.1 Eubacterium sp. CAG:252
ATGTGGATTGGACTACTTTCTCTACTGAATTCAGTATCATAATTTAATTTCCCATATACATTTAATATAAAGAAAGGCGCATTATGGCAAAGTAAAACAATGGATGAGGCGATGGAGCTTCTTGGTATTGAGCCAGCAGAAAGAGAAGAGTTAAAGAAAAGAATGTGATATATATAATGTATATATTATGGTAAAACATTACCGGCTTTTAATATGCTTGTGAAAAATTAAATAAGGAAAGGATGTGGAGCATTATTGTTTAGCAGCGTTACAAGTGCGGCGTTATGTGGCATTGATGCGTGCATAGTTAATGTCGAGACAGATGTAGGATGTGGTCTTCCGACATTTGATATGAGCGGATATCTTGGCTCTGAGGTAAAAGAGGCAAAGGAAAGAGTGAGAATTGCAATAAAAAACTCGGACATAGAGCTTGCGCCGCAGCGTATAGTAATTAATATATCTCCGGCAGACATAAGAAAAGAAGGGACAGGCTTTGACCTGCCGATAGCGGTTGGTATTCTTGTGTCAAACGGAATAATAAAGGAAAGTGCAATACAGGATACACTTATTATAGGAGAGTTAAGTCTTGACGGAACAGTTAATCCGGTTAATGGTGTGCTTCCGATAGTATGTGCAGCAAAAGAAGCAGGTATTAAGCTGTGTATTATCCCTAAGGCTAATCTTACAGAGGGGAGCATAGCTCAGGGAATACAGCTTTATGGTGCAGAAAGTCTGAAGGAAGTTATAAGTATACTTTCAGGAGACAGTCAGTATGGCGTTTCAGCCAATAATTCCAGTGATTATAACAGTGAAAATATAGACAGCATATGTGAGAGTGGAGAGGATTATCTTGATATAAAAGGGCAGTATATTGCTAAGCGTGCCACTCTTATTGCGGCAGCAGGCATGCACAATATTATGTATATAGGTCCGCCCGGCAGTGGGAAGACTATGCTTGCCAAAAGAATTCCAACGATATTACCGGATATGACATATGAAGAAATGCTTAAAGTGACAAAGATATATAGTGTTGCCGGTAAGCTGGATGCCAAAAAAGGACTTATAACTAAAAGACCGTTCAGAAGTCCACATCACACGATAACATCAGCAGCTATGCTTGGAGGAGGAAGAATTCCAAGACCGGGAGAGATAACACTTGCGGGGTCGGGTGTACTTTTCTTAGATGAAATGACAGAATTCAAGCCAGACCTTATGGAGTCGCTAAGGCAGCCGCTTGAGGACAAAAAGATAACTTTAGTGAGGCTTAATGCAGCATTTACATATCCGGCAGAATTTATGCTTGCAGCAGCCATTAATCCCTGTAAATGTGGTTATTATCCAGATAGAAACCGCTGCCACTGTTCAGAGTATGATATCAGAAGATATATAGGAAGAATAAGCAATCCAATGTGGGACAGGTTCGATATGTGTGTCAAGGTTGATGAAGTGACATATTCGGATATCGCAGGGGAGTATAATGTTTCTGAACAATATAATGAACGGGATAACTATAATATAGATAGTGAATGTAATGAAACAAGTGAATATATTAACGCTGATATATATAAGGAACAGGATGAATATAGTATTTACACCTCCGCATATATGAAATCGCAGGTTGAAAAGGCAAGGAGCATACAACAAAAGCGCTTTGCTAATTCAAAGACAGACTATAACTCACGGATGACTATGCGTGAAATAAAGAAGTATTGCAGTCTTGATAAGGAGGCGGCAGAAGTTATGGAGGCAATGTATAAGAAGCTGTCTATGTCGGCAAGAGGGTATGGAAAGGTGCTAAAGACGGCAAGAACAATAGCAGACTTATCAGGCAGTGAGAATATACAAAAGGAGCATATAACAGAAGCATTATTTTATTACAGAAAATAATGTCAGACGGGACTGGTTACAGGTGGCATTATATATAGAAATGAGGGTTAAAATGGAGAGTAATATATTAAATATAAAGTCTTCTGGACTTGAAGATTATTACTGGTACTGGTATTGCAATATACCACGGTTAGGCGCGGTGAACTTAAGGCGGCTGCTTGCGGTGCTTAAGTCGCCAGAGCAGGTGTATAAGGCAGAAGCTTCATTGTTAAAAGAAGCTGGTAAGCTTACGGACAAAGAAATAAGCTGTATTGAAGAGTCAAAGAAGGATACTTCTGTATACAGGGAATTTATGGATATAAAAAAGAAGGGAATACATTTTACATATCCGGGAAAAGAGGATTATCCGGACAGACTAATGCATATATATGATTATCCATTATGCCTGTACTATTATGGAAGGCTTCCGGATGACGATGTACCAACAGTTGCTATCGTTGGTTCAAGACAGAATACAACATATGGGTATAATATCGCAGAAGCATTTGCAAAGAGCTTTGCAAATATGGGAATTCAGGTCATAAGTGGACTTGCAAGAGGAATAGATGGTGCTTCGCATAAGGGAGCTATGGATGGAGGCGGTTATACATGCGGAGTGCTTGGATGCGGCGTTGATATATGTTATCCAAGGGAAAATATCGGACTTTTTACAGCTATGAAGGCGTCAGGAGGCATTGTGTCGGAATACTCATTAGGAACTGCACCGCATCCGGGGCAGTTTCCGGTAAGAAACAGGATTATAAGCGGACTGTCAGATGTTGTTATAGTGGTTGAGGCAAGAAAAAAGAGCGGCTCACTTATAACGGTTGATTCGGCACTTGAACAGAATAAAGAGGTTATGGTGGTTCCGGGAAGAATTAGCGACAGTTTAAGCGAGGGGTGTAATGAACTGATAAAGCTTGGTGCAGCTATAATAACAAGTCCGAAAGATATATTAGATATAGAAGCAATACGAAGTAAAATTGATAATAAAAAACGGATTATGGATGAAAGTACCAGAAAATTCACAAAATATGCAAAATCAGGCATAGAAAATGCGAAAAATCCAGAGAATACATTGACAGATATATGTAATAAAAACAAAGATGGTATACCGGAATACCAGCAAAATAAAGGTTCTGTACAGGAATTTAAACTTGCAACGAAAAAAAATATGTTGTATAGTTGTGTGGATTTATATCCGGTAGGGCTTAATGAGCTTATAGAAAGAACCGGATTATCTCTACAGGAAATAAGCAGTGCCTTAGTTGAGTTAGAACTTGAGGGGAAGATAGAAGAAGTTGCGGGTAATTGTTACGCACGTAAGTACAGTTAAAGTTTGCGGACATCATAGCTGAGGTATTATCCTGACATTTGATTATTATATATCTAAGGAGTTAGTTTCATGGCAAAGTATCTTGTTATAGTGGAATCACCAGCAAAGGTGAAGACAATTAAGAAGTTTTTGGGTTCAAATTATGAAGTAATGGCATCACAGGGACATGTAAGAGACCTTCCAAAGAGCCAGATGGGAGTTGATATTGAGCATGACTTTGAGCCAAAGTACATTACTATAAGAGGTAAAGGTGAGATACTTGCAGCACTTAGAAAAGAAGTGAAAAAGGCAGATAAAGTATATCTTGCAACCGACCCCGATCGTGAGGGAGAGGCTATATCATGGCACCTTTCAAAGGCGTTAAAGTTAGAAGATAAGGATATATATAGAATTACATTTAATGAAATAACAAAGAGTGCTGTAAAGGCAGCTATTAAGGATGCAAGAAAGATTGATATGAATCTTGTCGATGCACAGCAGGCAAGAAGAGTGCTTGACAGAATAGTTGGTTATAGCATAAGTCCTGTGTTGTGGGCAAAGATAAAGAGAGGTCTTAGTGCAGGCCGTGTCCAGTCAGTAGCACTGAGAATTATATGTGACAGGGAAAATGAAATTGATGCATTTATACCCGACGAATACTGGACTATGGATGCGACAATTAAGGTAAAGGGCGAGAAGAAGCCGATTGTAGCCAAGTTCTATGGCAATGCAGATGGAAAGATTGATATAAAAAATGAAGCCCAGATGAATGAGATAAAAAAGTTGGTTGAAAATGCAGCATTTTCAGTGGACAGTATCAAAAAGGGTGAGAAAGTAAAGAAAGCTCCACTGCCATTTACAACAAGTACACTCCAGCAGGAGGCATCAAAGACACTTAACTTTGCAACTGCAAAGACAATGAGGATAGCACAGCAGTTATATGAAGGTGTTGACATAGCAGGAAGAGGAACAATCGGTGTTATCACATACTTAAGAACTGATTCCACAAGAGTAGCGGACGAGGCTAAGGAGGCATCAGAAAAGTATATAGCAGCCAATTATGGTGAAAAGTATCTCAATCACACCAATGCAAAGAAGAAAGATGACAAGAAGATACAGGATGCGCACGAAGCTATCCGTCCAACAGACATAGAGCTTACGCCTGTTATGATAAAGGAGTCCTTATCAAGAGACCAGTTCAGACTTTATCAGCTTATATGGAAGAGATTTGTTGCAAGCCAGATGTCAGAGGCTGTATATGAAACAACATCTGTCAAGATTGCGGCAGGTGATTACAGGTTCAGCATAGCAGCTTCAAAGATAGCTTTCGATGGTTTTATATCAGTATATAAGAGTGATGATGACAAGGAAGAACCTAATTCGCTTGTAAAGGGCATAGATGAGAATTCAGTGCTTACACTTGAAAGTGTTGAGGGAACACAGCATTTTACACAGCCACCAGCGCATTTTACAGAAGCTTCATTAGTAAAGGCACTCGAGGAGCTTGGAATAGGAAGACCTAGTACTTATGCTCCAACAATATCAACAATTATTGCAAGGCATTATATAGCAAAGGAGCAGAAGAACCTGTATGTAACTGAGGTTGGAAGGGCTGTTGATGATGCCATGATAAAGGCATTTCCACAGATAGTTGATGTCAACTTCACAGCTAATATGGAGTCACTTCTTGATGGTGTCGCAGATGGCGAGGTCAAGTGGAAGGAGCTTATAAAGAACTTCTATCCTGACCTTAAAGAGTCAGTGGACAAGGCTGAGAAAGACCTTGAAAATGTCAAGATAGAAGATGAAGTAACAGATGTTATATGTGACAAATGTGGACGTAATATGGTTATAAAGTATGGTCCGCATGGAAAGTTTCTCGGCTGTCCGGGCTTCCCTGAGTGTCACAACACAAAGCCATATCTTGAAAAGATAGGTGTTGCATGTCCTAAGTGTGGTAAGGATATAATTCTTAAGAAGACTAAAAAGGGAAGAATGTTCTATGGCTGTGAGGGTTATCCGGAGTGTGAATTTATGACATGGCAGAGACCATCTGATAGGAAATGTCCTAAGTGCGGCAGCTATATGCTTATTAAGGGAAATAAGCTTGTATGCGGCGATGAGAAATGCGGTTATATATTAGATACCACGAAAGATGTTAAGTAAAAGCATTTATATGTCACAACAATGTGCTTTATATGAGGTTTTAGAGTGATTTTTATTAGAATTGTCAGATAAATTTAATAAAAATGTTGATTATTTGAAAGTTGTGTGATAGTATTCTCTTATACAGATGTTTATCGGTGTAATTATGTATATGGAGGAATGTATGATGAGTGTACAGCTTTTGGATAAGACCAGAAAGATTAACAAGTTACTGCATAATAACCATTCGGCAAGAGTTGAGTTTAACGATATGTGCGGTGTCTTAAGTGGTATACTTGAATCCAACATCCTTGTCATAAGTAGGAAAGGTAAAGTCCTTGGTACCGGATATTATGCTGGCGTCGAAGTGATTAATGAACTTGTCTATGATAAGGTTGGTGGGTTTGTGGATGAGATGCTTAATGAAAGATTGTTGAGTGTATTATCGACAAAAGAGAACGTTAATCTTTCTACTTTAGGATTTACTATTGAGAATGTTAAGAAGTTTCAGGCTTTAATAGCACCGGTTGAGATAGCTGGGGAAAGACTTGGAACATTGTTTATGTATAAGAGTGACAGCTCTTATGAGATAGATGATATCATCTTAAGCGAATATGGAACAACAGTTGTTGGTCTTGAGATGATGCGTTCTGTTAATGAAGAGAATGCCGAAGAGGTAAGAAAGAAAAAGATAGTAAGGTCAGCTATTGACACATTATCAACTTCAGAGCTTGATGCGATTAAGAGTATATTTAAAGAGCTTGATGGAACAGAGGGAACTCTGGTTGCAAGTAAGATTGCAGATAATGTGGGAATTACAAGGTCAGTCATAGTTAATGCTTTAAGAAAGTTTGAAAGTGCCGGAGTTATAGACTGCAAGTCGTCTGGCATGAAAGGAACATATATTAAGGTTATTAATGAGTATGTGTTTGATGAACTTACTAAGTATGACGAGTAGAATTAAATCTGGTGTATAAGCTGGATAGTATTATCTGATATTTTTATCAGAACAGAGGGTATGTAACTTGTGTTATATGCTCTCTTTTTTAATCTGACAGGTTGCTGATTATGCAATTCTGTTTCGCGGGTTTTCGGGTGTCTGGTTCTTTGGTTACTTGTCGTGAACAGGGGAATTAAAAACTGGTTCATTGTTAAAAGTTATATTGTGTGAGTGTTTTTAAACAATATGTCATAGCTATATAGGAATATAATCCTAAAAATACCAGAAATAGATAAAAATAACTTGTTTTTTTGTCGAAATTATTTATAATGGTAGGTAGTTTAATTATGTTTATGGTTACAATTCATACATAAAGTAAAAAATGGATGGTAACTTAATTATATCCATAGATAGAAAGGGGTATATATATGAGCTCGGGAATGTTTGGATACGTTAACGTATTAAAAGCGGCAGCAGATGCCAGCTGGACAAGAGAAGAAGTGTTAACTAATAATATAGCTAATGTTGATACACCTAATTATAAAAGACAGGATGTGGATTTCACAACTTACCTGAATTCTGCATTAAGCCGTACTAATGGCGGTTCTTCATCACTTACTAACAGAGTTAATAACATCAATTATAATGATGTTGCTATAAGAACATATACAGATAACTCAACATTATCATATAGAACGGATGGCAATAATGTTGATTTATCAACAGAGAATGTTGAGCTTGCAGCAGAACAGATTAATTATAATGCGCTTATTGACAGCATGAATAATGAGTTCTCAAGATTTAAAGCAGTACTTAAGTAGTATTTTATTTAAGGTACTAAAGAGGGATTAAAGACAAAGCTAAGACAAATAAGAGAATAAGGAGAACAGACATATGTCAATGTTTACAGCATTTAATATAAGTGCATCGGGTATGACTGCACAGCAGTTAAGAACAGATGTAATATCGCAGAATATAGCTAATGCGAATACTACAAGAACAAGTGACGGAACACCTTATGTAAAGAAGTCAGTTGTATTTACAGAAAAGACACTGACATCTGCACAGGCAGGGTATGGAACATCAGCTTACTCATCAAGGAATTATTCGGCATCTTCAGGAACATTTGCAGATGCATTAAGAGTTGCAAGCGGTGGCATAGTAGGAGATGGTGTTAAGGTCACATCCATATATGACGATACAACACAGGATATGAATATGGTGTATGATCCATCACATCCTGATGCAGATGAGAATGGATATGTTACGTATCCTAACGTCAATGTTGTTCAGGAAATGACGGACCTTATAGATGCTTCACGTTCGTATGAAGCTAATATATCAGCTTTCAATGCAAGCAAGAGTATGGCATCAAAGGGACTTACTATTGGTCAGTCTTAATAATATATAATATTACAGACATAAGATGATAATTAACTTATGTATATTGATACACGGAGGAATTGTAACATGGATTTAACAACAGCAGTCACTTCTCTAGGAAATGATTATGTCAATAAAGTTTCAGACCTGTTAACTAATAACAGTGTCACAAGTACAAATACATCTCAGGATTCTACATTTGATTCAATATTTAATTCAGTTTCAGGACTTCTGGATAGCACTAATAATTATATCCAGCAGGCACAGCAGGCAGAGGTTGACTTTGCACTTGGCAATATGACGAATACCCACGAACTTGGAGTATACCAGCAGCAGGCGAACATTGCACTTCAGTATACGGTTGCAATAAGAGATAAAGCACTAGAAGCATATAAAGAGATTATGAATATGCAGATATAATTACTTAGGAGTTAATAATGGCAGATAGAATAAAACAGATTCCCCAGAAGTTGTTAGAAATCTGGAAGAATTGGTCGGTTAAACAAAGAATAATAATAGTTAGTTCGATAGTAGCCTTTATAGCAGTGGTAGGTATATTGGCATTTGTACTTACACGTCCTAAGTATCAGGTACTTGTAACATGCGATGATTATACAGAAATGAACTCAGTAACATCTTTACTTTCTGAGAATAACCATAAGTATAAGATAGACAATATGGTGGTCAGTGTTAATGAAAAAGAACTGACAGCTTGTAAGATGCTTCTTGCAACAGAAGATATCCAGTCAGATGGTTATACTTTTGAAGATGCTATGAAGAGAAGCTTTACAACTACAGATTCAGACAGCACCAAGCAATATGCACATTATCTTGAAACTAAGCTTGCAAGTGATCTTGAAGATATGGATGGTGTTAAGAGTGCATCGGTTACTATTAATATGCCTGAAAAGACTAATTCCTTTTATCAGGCTGCATCAGATGCTACGGTTGCTGTAAAGCTTACAACAACAAAGGATATAGGTGATGATACAGCAGAAAGCATGGCATCACTTCTTGCAATGGCAGTTGGTAATGACTCGACTAAGAGTATTACTATTATAGATAATAAAGGCAATACATTATTTAATGGTGCGGCTGGCAACAGTTCGACTTCTGGTGTCGGCATGAACGACAAGCTAAAGTATAAGTCACAGATAGAGGCGACAACAAGCAGCTCTCTGTTAAGGAATATACTTTCAACAGGGCTTTATGATGATGCAGTTATCACACTTAACTATTCACTTGACTGGAATACAGTTAATACAATAGCTAAAGAATATACTGCACAGGATGGAAGAGAAGAAGGCCTTTACAGCCATTCATACCAGCAGTCATCGACAGGTACTAATGGGGCGAGTGGTACACCGGGTACAGCAAGTAACAGTGGAACCACTTACGATGTTTCTGATGGAACAACATCAACATCAACATATACAGTTAATGAGTATGATTATCTTCCTAATGAGCTTGTTACAACAACTAATACAGACCCGGGTGCTATTGTAATGGCTGACTCGACTATAGCAGTAACTCTTATACAGGATGTAACATATGAAGAGGAACAGGCACAGAAGCTTGGATATCTTAATGGAACAGACTGGGAAACATTTAAGAGCCAGAATTCACAGCCTGTTATGCTTACAGTAGACCCTACATGGACTGATATCATATCTAAGGGCACAGGTATTGCTCCAGCCAATATATCAGTTGTTGCATATCAGAAGAATTCATTTGTTGATAAGGCATCAACTAATATACTTAAACAGGCTTCATTCTGGATACAGCTTGTACTTGCAGCAGCTATACTTGGATTACTTATATTTGTTATTATCAGAAGCGCACGTCCACTTACTGTGGAAGAGAAGGAACCAGAGTTATCAGTGGAAGAAATGCTTGCTTCTACAAGAGAGAATCAGGCATCTGTTGATGATATCGACCTTCAGGAGAAGTCTGAAACCAGAAAAGCGATTGAGAAGTTTGTTGATGAAAATCCAGAGGCAGTTGCACTTCTGCTTCGTAACTGGCTTAACGAAGACTGGAACTAATGAATATGTTGTTATTTAGAACAGTAACATAATTATAATATGGGAGTACATATATGGCACGACAGGGTAATATTGGTGAAAAAGGAATGGACGGGGTTGAAAAGTCAGCAATATTGCTGATTGCCCTCGGTCCAGAAAAATCAGCAGAAATATTTAAACATTTAAAAGAAGAAGAGATAGAACAGCTCACACTTGAAATAGCTAATACAAGCAGCGTATCTCCGCAGACAAAAGAGCAGGTACTTAATGAGTTCTATGAAGTGTGTCTTGCCCAGCAGTATATCGCAGAAGGTGGTATTGGTTATGCCAAGGAACTTCTTGAGAAGTCACTGGGAGAGGAGAAGGCAAAGGCTGTTATTGGAAAGCTTACAGCAAGCCTTCAGGTACGTCCTTTCGAGTTTATCAGAAGAACAGATTCTTCTCAGTTGCTTAACTTCATACAGGATGAACATCCTCAGACTATAGCACTTATTCTGTCATATCTCCCACCTGCACAGGCATCAGCGGTTATATCATCGCTGCCACCTGAAAAACAGGCAGATGTTGCAAGAAGAATTGCCCAGATGGACAGAACATCACCAGATGTTATAAAGCAGGTTGAAAAGGTACTTGAGAAGAAGCTTGCATCCTTAGTTAATCAGGATTACACAATTGTCGGTGGTGTTGATGCTATCGTTGAAATTCTTAATTCTGTTGACAGAGGTACAGAAAGACATATTATGGAAACACTCGAAGTCGAAGAGCCAGAGCTTGCAGATGAAATCAGAAAGAAGATGTTCGTATTCGAGGATATCCTTTCTCTCGACGACAGAGCTATCCAGAGAGTGCTTAGGGATGTTGATAATTCAGACCTTGCTCTTGCACTTAAGGGCTCAACAGAAGAAGTACAGAATGTTATTCTTAATAACCTTTCAAAGCGTCTTGCTGTAATGATAAAGGAAGATATGGAATATATGGGTCCTGTACGTATGAAGGATGTTGAAGAGGCTCAGCAGAAGATTGTTAATATAATCAGAAAGCTTGAAGATTCAGCAGAAATCGTAATAGCAAGAGGCGGAGGTGACGAGATAATTGTCTAATCTGTTAAAAAGAGGAACAACAACAATAAGCGAAGAGAGAATTATTGATTATAATGAATTAATCAAGCTCAAGCTTAAGAATATTGCAAATGATAGAGAAAATCATGGAAATGTAGATGCAGATGGTTTTGTCAACGGACTTAAAGCAGATGTTGTTGAACAGCTTCTCACTGGTTCAGATGAGGATGGCGAGACAGCACAGAGTCAGGAGGACGTAAATAACCAGATTGCGGCAGCGCTTGAAGAGGCTAATGAACAGGCACAGACTATAAGGGATGAGGCTAACGAAGTGCTTGCACAGGCACATATGGAGGCCAGAAAGATTATAGAAGATGCTAAGCGTACAGGTTATGAGCAGGGTGCACAGAATGCAAGGGAAGAATATAATGCCAAAGCAGATGAACTTGCAAGAGATTATGAGGCTAAGAAAGCACAGCTTGAAAAAGAATATAATGATATGAAAGCTTCTATGGAGCCAGAACTTGTAGAAACTATCACAGAAGTATTTAAAAAGATTACTTATACAGTTGCAGAAGATAATAAAGATATTATTATCGGACTTATCAATGGTGTTATGAAAAATACCGATATAAGTAATGAATTCATTATAAAGGTTTCACCTGAGGATTATAAGTTTCTTGTTAATAATCAGGGAAAGATATACTGTTCAGTATCCAAAGAGGTTACGATGGATATTGTTGAGGATGCAACTATGAAGAAGAACCAGTGCATCATAGAAAGTGATACTGGTGTGTATGATTGCAGCCTTGATATAGAGCTTAATAATCTAATTGAGGATATTAAGCTTCTTAGCTGCCTGTAAAGTATTACAGGAATGTTTTAGTAAAATGGAATTCAGTTGGAATATCCAGACAGGGAGGAAGAGGAATTGTCAGTTCTGAATAAGGATAAGTATTATGCTTTAACAGAGAAATCTTTCTACAAGAAGCTTGGAAAGGTTACAAAGATAGTTGGTCTTACTATAGAGTCAGCAGGACCGGATGCTAAGCTTAATGACCTGTGCAAGATATATTCGGCTGATAAAAGTCAGGTTCTTTATGCAGAGGTAGTTGGCTTCAAGGACTCAAGAGTTCTTCTTATGCCATTTGATGTGGTAGATGGAATAGGTCCGGGAAGTATTGTAGAGAATACAGAAAGTCCACTTGCTGTTAAGGTTGGTGATGATATACTTGGACATACACTTGATGGTCTTGGCAATCCGACTGATGGAGCAGAGCTTTATCTTGACAGCAGTTATTCTGTAGAGGCTGCACCGCCAGACCCTATGGACAGAGAGATTATAAGTGATGTTCTTCCACTTGGTGTAAAGGCAGTTGATGGTCTTCTTACAGTAGGTAAGGGACAGAGAATAGGAATATTTGCAGGTAGTGGTGTAGGAAAAAGTACACTGCTTGGTATGTTTGCAAGAAATACAAAGGCAGATATTAATGTAATAGCGCTTATAGGTGAGCGAGGCAGGGAAGTAAGAGAGTTCGTTGAAAGAGACTTAGGACCTGAGGGTATGAAGCGAAGTGTACTTGTAGTTGCTACATCAGACAAGCCGGCACTTATAAGAAATAAAGCTGCAAAGACGGCAACTGCTATTGCAGAATATTTCAGGGACCAGGGCAAAGATGTTCTTCTTATGATGGACTCACTTACACGTTTTTCTATGGCACAGCGTGAGATAGGTCTTGCTTCAGGTGAACCGCCTGTTACAAGAGGCTATCCGCCTAGTGTATACAGTGAGATGCCTAAGCTCCTTGAAAGAGCCGGTATGTCAGATAAAGGTTCCATAACTGGTCTGTATACAGTACTTGTAGATGGTGATGATTTTAATGAGCCAATCACTGATACAGCGCGAAGTATTCTTGATGGACATATCATGTTGTCAAGAAAGTTAGGACATAAGAATCATTATCCGGCTATAGATGTACTTCAGAGTATATCAAGATGTATGAGCCAGATAGTTACAAAGGAACATAAAAAAGCGGCAGGAAGACTTAAGACAGTTCTTGCTACTTATAATGAGGCAGAAGACCTTATTAATATTGGTGCATATAAGAGTGGCTCTAACAGGAATATAGATTATGCTATATACAAGATAGATGCGGTTAATAAGTTCCTTACACAGCAGACCGATGAGAAGTTTTCATTTGAAGACGAATTACAGTCACTTATGGAGCTGTTTGCAGATTATGACGACTTTGAAAGCGGAAAGCTTAAGCTTGGAGAACAGCCGGCAAGACAGAGGCGTTAGTAAGTATAAGCTTGCGGCGGCTATGTAAGATATAGTGATGTATAAAGAGAGACAGACATATGGCAAAGTTTGTATATGGAATGCAGAATGTCCTTAATATAAAGGAGCGTATGGAAACACAGGCAAAGACTGAGTATGCGCAGATGTTAGGAGCACTTCATGACGAAGAGATAAGGATGCAGAGTATAGTAAATACTCTGAATTCCTATAAGTCACAGGCTAAGGAGCTTGCTATGGGAACGCTTGACATTGCAAGAATAAGAAGATGCAGTGAAGCTATAAGTATAACTGAAGATATGGCGAAAAATCAGGCAGTCAGGGTCAGAATAGCAGAAAAGAATGTAGAAAATGCCATGATGAAGCTGACAGCAGCAGTTAAGGAAAGAAAAGTTCAGGAAAAGCTGAAAGAAAAGGCTTTTGAAGAATTTTTACAGGAATTAAATGCACAGGAGATGAAAGAGATTGATGAAGTCGTAAGTTTCAATTATAATAATAGGGAAGAAGATGTCTGATATTAGTAAATATATTACTATTACAGATATATAGATAAATTAATATGGAGAACAGAGTATTATGGCAAAGAAGAAATCCAAGGAAGAACTAGATATCGATGATGGCTTAGATATGGGCGAAGAGTCGGAGAGCACAGGTGGCAATAAGCTGCTTAATATATTGATTGTACTTATTGTTATTATTATATGGCTTGCTATATTTGCATTACTTATAAAGATGAATGTCGGCGGTATAGGAAGTATGTTAAGACCTTATCTTAAGAATATTCCAGGTATTAATATGATACTTCCAGATGCAACAGATGAAGAGGTATCGGAGGAATCTGGTGGCAAGTATAAGAGCCTTTCGGAAGCTATAGACAGAATTAATGAGCTTGAAGCACAGCTTGAGCAATATCAGAACTCAGATTCAGCAGATTCTTCTACAATAGCAGAGCTTCAGGCAGAAGTTGCAAGACTTAAAACGTTTGAGGAAAATGCACAGTATTATCAGGACCTTAAGGATAGATTCGACCAGGAGGTAGTATATGCAGATAATGCACCTGATATAGAAAATTATAAGCAGTGGTATGAGTCAATTGATTCAGACAATGCAGCCAAGTTATATCAGCAGGTAGTTCAGGATCTTCAGGAGTCGCAGAAAGTTAAAGATTGGGCAGAAGCATATGCTAAGATGGATGCTGATAAGGCGGCAGCTATTCTTGAAGAGATGACAGGTGATACAAATCTTGTTTCAAAGATACTTAATTGTATGACCTCTAAGAAGAGAGCAGCTGTACTTGCAGAGATGGATCCGGTATATGCAGCCAAGCTTACTAAGATTACATATCCATAGAATATACATTAACAGTATAATTAATTGTCAGTTAAATGTGGTAATCTGATTATGCATTTAATTGTGTATAATCTGTTACATATATGATGTTAAAGGATTATATTAATTGCAAAGCAATGCAGCAGATCCTGTACATCAGTGAGTGGTAATAACTATTTTTGGCACTCATTATATTATAATTAAGAAAGGAGGAATAGTATGGTAAGTCCAGCAGTTATGGGAACAGGAACAGTAAGTAATGTTTCAGCAAAATCAGTTTCAAGAAACAGCTGTTCTGGCAGTGGTTCAGACTTTAAGAAAGTTATGGCAGCCTCACTTGCACAGAATACGGCAGGAGCAGGTAAGAATCCTGCTGATAATAAGCTTTCAGTGCCAATAGCAGAAAAGTCGGATGCACAGACAGCAAAGAGCAGTTCTCAGGACGTTAACGCAGCAGATGCAGGTAGTAATAATAAGGCACAGTCTGTAAACGGTGCTGATAAGAATGAGCTTAATGATAAAGTTAATGAAGCAGTGCAGGATGTTAAGGATACTATTAAGGATGAACTTGATGTATCAGATGAAGATATAGCTAAGGCTATGGAAGTTCTTGGAATGACAGCAACAGACCTTTTGTCAGTAGTTAAGGTTACAGAGCTTGTAGGGGAACTTACAGGTACAGATGCAATAACACTTATAACAGATGATGATATGTTAAGCAGACTTACATCGGTTCTTGATGTTGTCAATGCAGCACAGCAGGATATAGCAGATATGTCAGGTGTAAATGTTGAAGATGTCAGTGATGTTATAGCAACAGCCAATACAGAAGCAGATGTCAATAAGGATGTAACAGACAATGTGGTTAGCAATAACCAGCCGGCAGCTATTGAAGAATCATTAAGTGATATGCTTGCTAAGAAGATTACAACAGATGGTTCAGCAAAACAACAGAATAATGCTGGAGAGCAGAATCATAACACTGAAACTTATGGAAGTGTTGCTGACAACATGATTCAGAGTATGTCAGATAGTTTTGCGGATATTATAACAGAGGATACTGCTTATGTCAGTGAAGCTGATATAGTTAATCAGGTTATAGACCAGATTAAGCTTACATCAGGTAAAGAGCTTACAAGCATAGAGGTTATGCTCAATCCTGAAAGACTAGGAAGTGTCCATGTTACAGTTTCAGCAAAGAATGGTATACTTACTGCGCAGATAGCAGCTCAGAATGAACAGGTTAAGACGGCGCTTGAGAACCAGATGACAACCTTAAGAGAGAATTTTGAAAATCAGGGTATCAAGGTTGATGCTGTTGAGATTACAGTTATGACTCACCAGTTTGAGGCAGGACAGAACTTTGGACAAAATGAGTCTGAAAGAAAACAGTCAGAGCGAAAGTTAAATAAGAAGCTTGATTTGTCAGCATATGATGATGAAGTGGATGATGAATTCAGTGATGACGAATTAAGAAGAAAAGATTCTATACAGAATGGAAACAGTAGTGTAGAATATATTGCATAGTTAATGAGAAGAAAGGAGAAAAGTTATGGCAGGAGTAGATAATACATCAGGTGTTACATCGAGTCAGATTATCAGTTCTACATCTAAGACAAGCAACACAAAGCAGTCCAATATGCTTAATATGCAGGACTTTTTAAGCTTGTTAGTAGCTGAAATGCAGAATCAGGATCCGCTTGAACCAACAAGTAATTCTGACTATATGGCACAGATGGCAACATTCTCACAGGTTGAAGCAACATCAGATATGAATGAAAGAGTATTAAGCCAGACAGCATCTAATCTTATAGGTAAAGCAGTTATTGTAAAGACTGATACTAACAGTTCTGGCTATGCAGGTGGTATAGTTAATGGCTGGCAGGAGATTGATGGTATAGTATATCTTGGAATTAATGGTAACCTTTATGATATCAATGATATTGACCAGGTTATAGATAAAGATTACTATGAAAAGTGGAATAATGCTGCGAATGGTAATGGCTCTAACGCTAATTCTGGAAGCAGCACTAATACAGATAACAAGACAGAATAATGGATACTGTAAATGGATTGAAGGTATTCAGGCTTTAAGTTAGCCATATATGTCTGAGATATAGAAAACATCAGGCAGGATTGGAGCTTCGTATGAGTAATATGATTAATAATAATATTAATTCAATTGAACGAATGACCGAAGCTATCAGTAAGAGAAAGAAACAGGATGTTAATGCCACTTATAATGGCCCTTCATTTACTGAAATATTAAGTAGACAGAAGTCAATAGATGAACTTGTTGCAGACAGAACTGAACAGACAGTTGTATCTGGTGGGATAAGGTTTACAAAGCATGCAGATGCAAGACTTATGCAAAGAAACATCAGACTTACTGACGAACAGATGACAAGACTTGAAGAGGGAATCAGAAAGGCATCCGATAAAGGAATCAAGGAGTCTTTGGTTCTTGTTGATGATCTTGCTTTTATAGTTAATACTGATAAGAAGATGGTTATAACGGCAATAGACCAGAATTCAAGTGAAGATAATATATATACAAACATTGATGGTGCAGTTATTATATAGCAGGACCGGTAAGGATGCTATTCACCCCGGAATGACGGAAGGGGTGGACATACATCAGTGTAAAACAGGTTTAGGCAATATGGAGGAACAAATATTATGATGAGAGCATTGTTCTCTGGTGTATCAGGCCTTAAGGCTCACCAGACAAGAATGGATGTTATAGGTAATAATATAGCTAATGTTAATACAGTAGCATATAAGTCACAGTCTATGACTTTCAGTGAAGTGTTTTATCAGACAACACAGACAGCTACAGGACCTAATGCGACTACTGGTAAAGGTGGTACTAATGCTATGCAGATTGGTCTTGGTTCATCAGTTGGCGCAATTTCAACAGCTATGACGACAGAAGGTGCCACAGAAAGAACAGATAATACAACAGATCTTGCTATTACAGGTAGTAATGCATTTTTTATCGTAAGTAATGCTGGAACTACATATTTTACAAGAGCTGGTAACTTCACAAAGGATGAGTCAGGTGCACTTGTTACACAGTCAGGCGCTAATGTAATGGGCTGGCAGATAGATGCTACAACAGGTGAAGTAGTTAAGGATAAGGTATCAAAGCTTTATCTTGACAGTCCTGAATTCAGATATACATTACCAGAAAGAACAACAGGACTTACACTTACAGGTAATATAGATTCATCATCTACAGAAGATCTTGCGGCAACACTTAACTTTTATGACAGCTTAGGAAGTTCATATCAGGCTACTATAGTGTTCCATAGAGAAGGTCAGACTGGTAATGATGTAACATATTCAATAGCTGGTTCAACAATAACAAAGGATGGTGAATCAACAACTCTTACAATAGAAACAAGTGATTCGCTTGTGTTTAATTCAGTTACGGGTCTTTCAAATGAGGCTAATTCTAATATAACATTTACAATTGGAAGTGATACAGCGAATGACCCTCAGCTCGATTCTATCGGTTCAGTAGGCGATCATACTCTTACTGTTGATATGTCAGGTATTAAGATGATAAAGGATAACAATTCTATAAAGCAGACAGATGGTATACTTGATCCAGTATCTGGTGCTTATGTAGGTGGTGGTAAAGCTGTTGGTACTATGACATCTTATGGTATTGATACAACAGGACGTATTGTTGCAAGTTATAGTAATGGTGATACTCAGGTTATAGGACAGATTGCCGTAACAGAGTTTACTAACCCGGCAGGTCTTGAAAAGGTTGGTGAGAACCTTTACTCAGCAACACTTAACTCAGGTGAGTTTGATGGTATAGGTAAGGATATTTCTTCTACAAGTGGAAAGATTCAGTCAGGAGTACTTGAAATGTCTAATGTAGATCTTGCTTCAGAATTCACAAGCATGATTACAACACAGAGAGGTTATCAGGCTAATTCGAGAATTATCACAGTGTCAGATACATTGCTTGAAGAGCTTATTAACCTTAAGAGATAATTAATATAATTGAAGCGGTTTATACGGGATGAAGCGCTACAGATAGTTTGCAGCGTTTCATTCTGTTGATAGAAAAGACTTGTAAGAGGACTTTTAGGATAGTTAAATTTACTTAGAAAAATATGCAGAAAATGGCAGTATTTTGTTGCATTATTTTGCCATTGGTGTTTTAATATAGATAGTTTTACATGGGGGATTGTATTTATAAGGATAAGTATGCCCCACAACGAAAGAATGGATGGTGTATTGAATGGATATAGCTACACTTGTTGGTACTATTGTCGGATTTGTAATGGTAATATTCGGAATTATGTGGGGTAAAGGAGCCTCGGTACTCCAGAATTTCATAGATGTTCCTTCAATTATTATTACAGTTGGTGGTTCATTGTCGGGAATTATGGCTTCTTATAGTCTTAAGGATTTCCTTGGTAATTTCAAGGGAGTCGGTCTTGCATTTAAGGATCCCAAGTATGATCACGGAGCTACAATATCTAAGATAATCGAATTGTCTAATGTGGCAAGAAAAGAAGGACTTCTTGCGCTCGAAGAAGTTGCCCAGAACTTAGATGATGAATTTATGAAGAAGGGAATTCTGCTTATAGTCGATGGTACAGAGCCGGAACTCGTAAGAGGAATTCTTGAAACAGAACTTATGAATATGGATGAAAGACACAGAAGTGTTGCTGGTTTCTTCGAGGCGTGGGCAGCTCTCGGTCCTGCCTGGGGTATGATTGGTACGCTTATTGGTCTGGTTAATATGCTAAAGGATCTTACGGATTCTTCGGCAATCGGTCCTAATATGGCGACAGCCTTGCTTACAACACTTTATGGTTCACTTATAGCTAACTGGTTCTGTACTCCTATAGCGAACAAGTTAAAAGCTCAGAATGCTACAGAGTATCAGCTCAGGGAAATAGTTATTGAAGGTCTTCTTTCAATACAGGCAGGTGAGAACCCAAGAGTTATTGAAGAGAAGCTTAAGTCATTCCTTTCACCAGCTACAAGAACAGCCATTTCGACAGAAGAAGGTGGAGGTGAGGCTTAATGGCTAAAAAGAAACCTCAGGAACAACCAGCTGGTGCTCCAGCGTGGATGAGCACTTTCAGTGATCTGATGAATCTTTTGCTGTGTTTCTTCGTACTTCTTTTCTCTATGTCATCTGTTGATGCAGAGAAGTTTGAGAAAGTAGCGGCATCGCTTAATGCCAGTTTTAGTATATTCTCAGCAGGTGGTTCCGCACTGACGGATGAAGGTATACTTGTCGGGAGTGGGGCTACACAGCTTAATGATCTTAGTTCTTATTATAATAATATGGGACTTAACACAGATGGTGAGTTCACAGAAGAAGTAAAAAGTGCTCAGGAGCAGATTGAAAAAGAAGGTTTGAAAGAATCAGAGAATATGGCAGAGCAGATAGAGAATAACTTGAAATCTGCCGGTGTGGACAATCAAGTTGAGGTAACAGCAACAAGCAAGTATGTTATGCTTAATCTGAATGGTGGTATACTGTTTAACTCAGGAGATGCAGAACTTACAGCAGATGCTGTTAAGCTGCTTGAAGGTGTTTCAGATGCAATATATCAGTATGATAATAACTATATAACTATAGAAGGACATACAGACAGCAATCCTATCAATACTGCAAAGTATCCGGATAATATGATGCTTTCAGTACACAGGGCACATAGTGTATATAATTATCTTGTCAAGACTAAGAACTTTGACCCTAAGACATTGACTTCATCAGGAAGAGGAGAGAGTGTTCCAGTTGCGGATAATTCCACAGCAGAGGGAAGAGCACAGA
>FR886343.1:20200-132066 GCA_000436535.1 Eubacterium sp. CAG:252
AGCACAGAACCGTCGTGTCGAGATAAGAATATATAATAATCTAAATAGCGATATTCAATAAAAGGAGAAAGCATATGAAAAAGAGTACATTAAATGTGATAACACTTGCGCTTGTGCTTATTAATCTTGTACTTACAGTTATTCTGACATTTTCACTTGTGTCAACGAATAATAAAACAAATAAGCTTATAAGCAAGGTGGCAGAGATAATTGATCTTGATGTTGCTGGTGCTGATACAGGAGATAAGGGTACATCTTCAAGTTCAGGCCTTGATGATATCACTTATGTTGATGTAACTAACAATGATTCTAAGGATATTATGATATCCTATACAGATGGTGGAAAGACACATTACGCCATCATGAATGTATCACTTGGTCTTAATACTAAGGCAAAGGATTATACGGCTAAGAGTACTACTATTAACAATGGTATGAAAGTTATTGTAAATGCAGTCCAGACAGAGGCTATGAAGTATACATATAGTACAGTAGCATCAAGTAAAGCTACTATTGAATCAGCTTTGTTAGAACAGCTGCAGGATACATTCCAGACACAGTGTATAACATCTGTAATAGTATCAATAGTAGTACAGTAAGAGATGGATGCGTTTAATGATTATGAGATATAAGGAGGTGAGGAAGACATGGGAGAGGTCTTATCACAAGACGAGATAGATAATCTCCTGAAAGCACTCAGCAGTGGAGAACTGGATGTTGATGAGATGAAGAACGGCGAAGAAAAACAGGTGAAGAACTATGACTTCGCAAGACCTTCAAAGTTCTCAAAGGAACATTTAAGAACACTTGAGATTATCTTTGAACATTTTGGAAGACTTCTAGCAACCAATCTTCCAGCCTATTTAAGAAAAACAGTTAGTGTTGATGTAGTGAATTCAGAGGTTGTAATATATTCAGAATTCTCGAATGCGCTGTCAAATCCAGTGCTGTTAGGGGTGGTGAGTATGAAGCCGCTTGCTGGCAATATGGTTATGGAGATGGCTTCAAATCTGGGATTTGCTATAGTTGACAGGTTACTTGGAGGAGCTGGAGCGGCTCTTGATAAGGAGAGAGATTTTTCAGAGATAGAGCTGACGATAATAGAAAGAATTTTTTCAATATGCGTGAATCTTTTAAGAGAGCCTTGGGAGAATGTTATAAAAGTAACGCCAAGACTTGAAAGAATAGAAACGAATTCACAGTTTGCGCAGATTATATCGCCAACAGAAACAATAGCAATCATAACCATCAATCTTAAGATAGGCGATGTTGAAGGACTTATGAATGTTTGTCTTCCATTCACATTGTTAGAGCCGGTTATGGATAAGCTTAATACCAAGTTCTGGTTCGCTAATATGCAGGAGAAAGATCCTACAATGTATGGCGATGTGATTGAGAATATAATCAGCAAAACTAAGGTGCCTATCAAAGCAATACTTGGTGGGTCTAAGGTTAATGTAGCAGATTTTGTAAACCTTCAGGTAGGTGATATAATTAAAATTGATAAAAAGGTTGATCAGGAATTAGATGTATATGTGGGCAATATAAAGAAGTTCAATGCATTACCTGGTTACTTTGAAGATAAATACGCAGTTAGAATAACAGACGTAATTAGAGAGGAGAGTGAGTAACAGATGGATGGCATGTTATCACAAGATGAGATAAACGCATTATTAAATGGAATGAATAGTGATGACAGCAGCGATGATAATGCGGATTCGGCAGCACAGGATAGCAGCATGGCTGGTGATAATAATACGAATAATGATATTCCAGATACTGAGGAAGTCCTTTCTGATTACGAAAAGGATGCAGTTGGTGAAATATCCAATATAAGCATGGGAACAGCAGCGACAACACTTAGTTCACTGCTTAATCAGAAGGTAAATATAACAACACCTAGGGTTGAAATTGCAGATTGGGAGCATCTTTCAAGTAAATATGACAGACCTTGCGTTATGTTACAGATAAGATATAAAGAAGGTCTTGATGGTAATAATGTACTTATTTTGAAAGAAAAAGATGTAAAGATTATTACAGATCTTATGATGGGCGGTCCTGGTAATGCAGATGATGCAGAAGAACTTACAGATCTTCATCTGAGTGCAATTGGTGAGGCTATGAACCAGATGATGGGTTCAGCGGCAACATCACTTTCATCTATGTTTAATAGAAAGATAGATATCAGCCCACCAATAGCTAACATAGTAGAAACATATAATGAAATGGATGATTCGCTTCCACCATTTCTTGCTGGTCAGTTCGTTATGGTAGCATTCAAGATGCAGATAGGCGATCTTATTGATAGTGAGATTATGCAGTTGTATCCAATAGACTTTGCTAGAGAACTTCTTAATATGTTCTCTATAGACCCAACTATGGGCGGTCAGATGAACACAGAAGATACAGCTGCTACAAATGTGCAGCCACAGCAGAGCCAGCCGGAGCCACAGGCACAGCCACAACAGCCACAACAGCCAGTGCAGCCACAGGCGCAGCCAGCGCCAGATATGTCGGCACAGCAGCCTTATATGGGAATGCCACAACAGAATATGGCAGGACAGTCAATGCAGGGTATGGCACAGCAGAATATGGGAATGCCTTATGGTTATGGTATGGGTATGCCACCACAGGGAATGCCTTATGGTTATGGTATGCCACAGGCACAGCCAGCACAGGATGTCAATGTTGCACCAGCAGCTTTCCAGCCATTTTCAGCAGACGTTAATCCGCTTACACAGCAGGAAAACATTGACCTTATTATGGATGTTCCACTTCAGGTTACAGTTGAACTTGGAAGGGTGTCAAAGTCAATTAAAGAAATTCTTGAGTTTGCACCAGGAACAATTGTAGAACTTAATAAGATAGCTGGAGAAGCTGTAGATGTACTTGTTAATGGTAAGTATGTTGCCAAAGGTGAAGTAGTAGTTATTGAAGAAAACTTCGGTGTAAGAATTACAGAAATAATAAAATAGTATATTAATTTATCATTTTTTTATAAATATATATATGAAAATTACATTTTATGATGTATAATAATTAAGGTTTAAATTTAGTGAATAATTTATATTTATAATCAGTTAAGATAGGAGAATCAATCATATGGCTAAGAATATTTTGATTTGTGATGATGCAGCATTTATGAGAATGATGATTAAGGATATCCTCACAAAGAATGGTTACAATATCGCAGGTGAAGCAGAAAATGGTGCTAAAGCCGTAGAAAAGTATAATGAGTTAAAGCCAGATTTAGTACTTATGGATATTACTATGCCAGAAATGGATGGTATTCAGGCTCTTAAGAAGATTAAAGAGGCAGACCCAGGAGCATCAGTTATTATGTGTTCGGCTATGGGACAGCAGGCTATGGTTATTGAGTCTATCCAGTCAGGGGCTAAGGATTTTATTGTTAAGCCTTTCCAGGCAGACAGAGTTCTTGAAGCGGTTCAGAAAGTTGTAGGCTAATGGTCAGTGCATCAATGAGTAGCAGAATTGAGGCATTTGCACAACTTTTAACGCTTTTTATAATATTCATACTTGTATTAGCTATTACATATTATGTTACAAGATTTGTTGGCAATTATCAGAAGAACAAGATGTCAGGAAGCAATATCAACATTCTTGAAACTATGAGAATATCTAACACCAAGTATATACAGGTAGTGAAGATAGGAAGCAAAGTGTTTGCAATAGCAGTAGCTAAAGATACAGTTACATATTTATGTGAACTCAACGAAGATGAGCTTGTATACAACGAGTCCTCATCAGGTAAGATGCTTATGAATAGCGAAAGCTTTAAAGATATTTTAGAGAAATTCAAGAAAGACAAGCCAGAAAGTTAGGCGGATATATAATATGTTACATTTTATTAAGAAACATAAAAAGGCGCTTGCCAGAGTATGTGTCGCATTAAGTACAATAATGGGTGTTCTTTTTGCTGTTACCGCTAAGGTATTAGCAGCAGATGGAGATAATAATCTTATAAGTATAGGCATTTCCACAGGTGATGGAAGTGATATGGCAAGTGTTTTACAGATGCTTATAGTGCTTACTGTTATATCACTTGCACCATCTATACTGATTATGCTTACCTCATTTACAAGAATAGTAATAGTTCTTCATTTTACAAGAGCTGCTATTGGTACGCAGACTGTTCCGCCTAATCAGGTTATTATTGGATTATCATTGTTTTTAACAGTGTTTGTTATGGCTCCTACATTTACAGAGGTATATAATAATGCGGTTGTTCCATTATCGAATAATGAGATGACAACACAGGAAGCCTTTGATGAAGGAATAAAGCCGTTACGTACATTTATGCTTAAACAGACATCTACTAAGGATCTTGATACATTTTTAAAGATAGCAGGATATGAAGAAGGTTCGGTAAAGTCAGAGGATGATATCACATTAAGAGTTCTTATACCATCATTTATAATAAGTGAGTTAAGAATTGCTTTCATTATTGGATTCCTTATCTACCTGCCATTCATAGTTATAGATATGGTTGTGTCATCGACACTTATGTCTATGGGTATGATGATGCTTCCACCTACTACTATTTCAACACCATTTAAGATACTGCTGTTCGTTATGGCAGATGGATGGAATCTTATAATAGGTAATCTTATGCTGACATTTAAGTAGATATGAAAGGTATATTACATTATATAAGATGGAGGCATGCAGATGGATACTGGTACAGTTATTAATATAGCAAGACAGACAATATGGATAATAGTAGAAACTGCGGTGCCGGTTCTGATTATATCCATGGCTGTTGGTCTGATAATAAGTCTGTTTCAGACATTGACATCTATTCAGGAACAAACACTTACATTTGTACCTAAGCTGTTGGCAATTCTGCTTACAATTATGCTTATAGGTGGATGGATGCTGAATCAGATTACAGGATTTATGAATAATTTATGGAATTTTTCCCAGTACATTTAATTAAAGGATTAAGTTACAATGATTAATTATGAAGTCGCACTTGGACAATTAGAGCTATTTGTTTTGATACTTATTCGATTAGCTTCATTTGTCTATGCTGCGCCTTTTTTTAATACTGCCAATGTGCCTAATCGTTTTAAGATAGGCTTCTCACTAGCTTTAAGCATGATAGTATATTCACTTCATCCAGATATGGCTGTGCAGTATGATAATATTATAGATTACTGCATAATAGTTGTTCAGGAGCTTATAGTCGGTATTCTTCTTGGTGCTGTGTCATCTTTTGCAGTCCAGATAATCCAGTTTTCAGGTAAGATAATAGATATGGATATAGGTTTGTCCATGGCACAGATATATGACCCTACGACACGTATGCAGGTCGGTATTATGGGAAATTTTTATTATTATATGCTTATGCTTCTTCTTATATTATCGGGTATGCATAGATTTCTTATAGAGGCTATAGTAGAAACCTATAATGTTATACCTATTGGTGGGGTTAAGTTCGGGGCAGGACTGTATACAACCGTTATACAGTTTATGTCAGACTACTTTGTTATCGGTTTCAGAATTGCACTTCCGGTATTTGCGACTATGCTTTTGCTGAATTGTATTCTTGCGATACTGGCAAGGATTGCGCCACAGATGAATATGTTCGTAGTGGGTATGCAGCTTAAGATATTTGTTGGAATATTTGTTATATTCTTCACGATAAGTATGCTGCCTGCTGTATCTAATATTATATTTGAAGAGATTAAGGATTTGTTTTCACTACTTGTAAGGGGAATGAGCTGATATGGATGATACAACACTGTTATTAAAGTTAGACTTGCAGTTCTTTGCCAAAGATGGACCGGGTGGAGAGAAGACAGAGCCGGCTACAAGTAAAAAGCTTAATGATATACGAAAAGAAGGTCAGGTTGCCAAGAGTAAGGAAATTATTACGGCAATTTCACTGATGTCGCTTTTTATTATTCTTAAGGTGTATTTGTCAAGCCTTGGAACAGGACTTATAGATGTCTATAAGGAAATCTATAGCTCAGTACCACTTGTTATATCTGAAAGTGCCAGCGGGCTTCAGACAAGAATGGCGACAACGGTACTGAGGCAGGTTATTGTTGATGTTGTAAAGCTTGCTATACCGATACTTATCGTGGCAGTTGTCATAGCAGTACTTGGTAATATGTTACAGCAGAAATGGATGGTTACAGCAAAGCCACTCCAGCCAAAGTTAAGCAAGTTAAGTCCGATAAGCGGTCTTAAGAGAATGTTTTCAGTAAGACAGCTTATGGAACTGTTAAAGTCTATTGCGATGATAGCGCTTATTATGGTGGTAGTATATACGACTATCAAGAGTAAAATGAATGTGCTTCTTACATTTTATGATGTTGGACTTAATGCCGCACTGTCCACGATAGGAAGCATAATAATTGACTTAGGAATTAAAATAAGTGCGGTGTTTCTTATAGTTGGTTTTGTCGACCTTATATATCAGAGACATAAGTTCAAGAATGATAATATGATGACAAAGCAGGAAGTTAAAGATGAGTATAAAAACTCAGAAGGTGATCCGCAGGTTAAGGGCCAGATACGAAGGAAAATGCAGGAAATATCAAGAAGAAGAATGATGCAGCAGCTTCCAGAGGCAGATGTTGTTATCACCAACCCGACACATTTTGCGGTTGCACTAAAGTATGAACCAAATGCAGGAAAAGCTCCAGTTGTTATAGCAAAAGGTGCTGATTATCTTGCTTTTCAGATAAAGGATAAAGCAAAGGAATATAACATAGCAATAGTAGAGAATAAGCCGCTTGCACGAATACTTTATCATAATATAGATGTAGGTATGGAGATACCACCAGAATTATATCAGGCTGTTGCAGAAATTCTTGCTACAGTTATGCGAACAAATAATAGATTATAATCAAAATATGTGGTATTATGTTTAAAGGACTGATTTTTATGATATATTATTACATTTTGGAAGGAGAAATAAAGTGAAGCTAAAGAAGAATGACTTATTTATGGGCATATATATACTTGCAGCAGTTTTATTCTTTATTATTTCAATTCCTTCGTGGTTACTTGATATATTACTTGCGTTTAATATAATGGTTGCGCTTGTTATATTATTTAATTCATTGTATGCAAAAGAAGTACTGGATATGGCCGCATTTCCAACTATGCTGTTATTTACAACTATTTTTAGAATATCACTTAACGTTTCATCAACAAAGCTTATCTTAAGGGATGGATACGCAGGTAATGTCGTTGCCACATTCGGTAAGTTTGTTGGTGGTGGTAATCTTGTCATAGGTACCATCATATTCATAGTACTGATTATTGTACAGTTTATCGTTATCAATAAAGGTTCTGAAAGAGTATCAGAAGTAACTGCCAGATTCACACTGGATGCCATGGCAGGTAAGCAGATGGCGATTGATTCAGATCTTAATACAGGTGCAATAACAGATAAAGAAGCAGCGGAGAGGAGAAAGAAGCTGCAGCAGGAAAACAGCTTCTTTGGTTCTATGGATGGTGCTACCAAGTATGTTAAGGGAGATGCGACAGCAGGTCTTATTATCACAGCTATCAACCTTGTAGGTGGTGTCGTTATGGGCATGATGTATCAGGGATTATCTATCAATGAAGCACTCTCTACATATGCCATACTTACAATCGGTGATGGGCTTTGTTCACAGATTCCATCACTGCTTATATCATTATCAACAGGTATTCTTGTTACAAAGGCATCAAGTGAGGGTGAACTTGGTGATGAGATGGTTGGACAGCTTTTCTCTATGGACAGGGTGCTTATTATGGTAGGAGCAGCACTTACACTGCTTGGTGTTGCAACACCACTTCCTATATATATATTTGTACCACTTGGCGTGGCACTTATTATATATGGAAGAAAGCTTAAGGATAAGACAGGAGAAGCTACTATCGAGGAGATGGCAGAAGCAGAGGAAACAGAGGCGCAGGAGATAAGAAAGCCGGAGAATGTTGTTTCACTTCTTAATGTCGACCCTATTGAGCTTGAGTTTGGTTATGGTATTATTCCGCTTGCCGATGTTAATCAGGGTGGTGACCTTCTTGACCGAGTTGTTATGATAAGACGACAGGTTGCACTTGAACTTGGTGCAGTTGTTCCTATTATTCGTTTAAGAGACAATATCCAGCTTAACCCTAACCAGTATGTTATTAAGATAAAGGGCATACAGGTAAGTGAAGGTGAGATATTATTTGATCATTATATGGCGATGAATCCGGGATATGTTGAGGAAGAGATTACAGGTATTCCTACATTTGAGCCTTCATTCCATCTCCCAGCCATATGGATAACTGAGAGCCAGAGAGAAAGAGCAGAGTCGATGGGTTACACAGTAGTAGACCCACCTTCAATAATAGCTACACATCTTACAGAGGTTATAAGACAGCATATTGCTGAACTCCTTACAAGGCAGGATGTACAGAACCTTATTAATAATATTAAGGATAATAACTCGGCACTTATTGAAGAACTTGTTCCTAAACTGCTTGGAATTGGTGAAATCCAGAAAGTATTACAGAATCTTCTTGAAGAAGGCATATCAATAAGAGATTTGGTTACTATATTTGAAACATTAGCAGACCATGCTGCGGTTACAAGGGATACAGATATTCTTACAGAGTATGTAAGACAGAGCCTGAAGAGAGCTATATCTGGAAAGTATTTCCCACCTAATGAGGTCACCAATGTTATTACGCTTGACCCTAAGGTTGAACAGGAGATTATGGGAGCTGTTAAGAATACAGAGCAGGGTTCATACCTTTCATTAGACCCTGCACGTACAAAAGCGATTATGGATTCACTTGGTGAAGAGTTAAAGAAGCTTGAGGATATGGGTAAAAATCCGGTTGTTATCACTTCGCCTATAGTCAGATTGTACTTTAAGAAGCTTGCATCTGATTATTACAAGGATATTATTGTTATTTCATACAATGAAGTTGAGTCCAATGTCGAATTACAGTCAGTAGGGATGGTGACAGCATAATGATAGTTAAGAAGTTTCAGGCACCAACAGAGATGGAGGCCATAGTTAAAGCAAGAGAAGAGCTTGGAAGCGCAGCAGTTGTGCTTAACATAAAGACAATAAAGCAAAGAGGTTTTGCAAGATTATTTAAAAAGGATGTAGTTGAGGTTACGGCTGCGCTTGAGGAAAAAGATATAACTGATGGAATTAATAAAAGCAGACCAACTTTTGATAACAGTCTGAACAGCCAGCAGGAGTCAGCTGTACATATGATTAATCAGAGTATGGTATCAAATGGAAGTACTTCTTCGATTAATCTTGTGGCAGATGATGATATATCAGTTACATCTGCTTCGGCTATAGAACAGAAGCTTGACAGTCTTCATAATCTTTTGCAGAATCAGGGCAGTGCTGCGTCTTCTTTTAACAGGTCACAGCCGGGTAATGTGCCTGACAGGACAGGCATACAGCAGGATTATAGATCTGCACAGGCACCGGCAGCAGAAGGATATATGAAAAGAATGTCTGATATAAGAGATGATATATCAGGAGAAAATATAGAAATCCAGCAGGTAAGACAGAGAGAAAATGTCAATTACAAGTTCTTACAGCTTATATACAATAAGCTTATAGATAATGAAGTTGATAGCAGGTATGCAGATGAGATAATAGGTGAAATAGAGAACTCGCTTAAGAAGGAGTCTAATCTTGACAGTATACTTTCAGCTGTATATCAGAAGATTATACTTAAGCTCGGAAAGCCAAAGACTATTACACTTGGTGATAAGGCAAAGGTTATATTCTTTATAGGTCCTACGGGTGTAGGAAAGACAACAACTATTGCTAAGATTGCCTCAAGCTTTAAGATAGAGAAGGAAGCAAAGGTAGCCTTTATAACGGCCGACACATACAGAATTGCAGCTGTTGAACAGCTCAATACATATGCATCCATCATAGATTGTCCGGTAAGCGTTGTATATTCAGTTGAAGATATGAATAGGAGTCTTTCTGAATATAAGGACTACGACCTTATTCTTGTTGATACAGCAGGAAGATCCCACAAAGCAGAGGCACAGATGGATGAGCTTAAGGCATTTATAGCAGAAGTAGCACAAAGAGAAGATGAGTTTGATTTTGAATGTTATCTTACATTAAGTATGACAACAAAGTACAAGGACCTTAGAAATATTGCTGATAAGTATGACGATGTTGACTGGGCAGTTATATTTACGAAACTTGATGAAACATGTTCTCTTGGTAATATACTCAATGTCCGTATGTTGACGGATCGTCAGTTATCCTATACAACATCAGGACAGAATGTACCTGATGATATAGAGGTTATTAACGAACAGGGAGTTGCCAAGCAGTTACTTGGAGGTGGCGAATGATGATGGATCAGGCTGAAAATCTGCGTAATATGATTAGAAGGCAGAATCAGAGCAATATTATAAATGCGAGGGTTATAGCAGTAACTAGCGGGAAGGGAGGAGTTGGAAAGTCCAATCTTTCAGTTAATCTTGCACTTGAACTTACAAGAATGGGTAAGAAAGTTATAATACTTGATGCTGACTTCGGTCTTGCCAATGTTGAGGTTATGTTTGGGGTTATCCCAGAGTATAACTTAAGCGACATTATGTTTAAGGGGAAAGAAATAAAAGATATTGTAACAGAAGGCCCTGAGGGTGTTGGTTTTATATCAGGAGGTTCAGGAATAGCTAATCTTGTTAATCTTGATCAGGACCAGGTCAAAAGACTCGTAGGAAAGCTTACAGACCTTGAGGAGCTTGCTGATATTATAATAATAGATACGGGAGCAGGTATATCTCCAAGTGTAATGGAGTTTCTGCTCGCGAGTCCTGAAACTATTGTTGTGACAACACCTGAACCTACATCAGTCACTGATTCATATGCACTTCTTAAAGCACTCAGCATGAATGAAGGGTATAATAAAGATGAATGTACAATCAAGATAGTGGCAAACAGGGTTGAGTCAGAGAATGAGGGACGCAATCTTTATGAGAAACTTAATGCAGTTGTATCTAAGTTTCTTGGTATAAAGCTTGAATATCTTGGAAGTGTTCCACAGGATTCAAGTGTAAGAAAGGCTGTTATGAAACAGAAGCCTGTAACGATAGTGTATCCGGCAAGTTCAGCAGCAAGACATTTTAAGCGCATTGCAGCAGATCTTCTTGGTAATGAGAACGATGTTCCAGAAAACAAGAAAGGAATACGAAGCTACTTCAAGAATGTGTTCGCAAGGAAAATGTAGAAGAAAGCTTAAGATAATCCATAAGATAAGTCTATGAAAGTGGAGGTGAAGTACAGATGTTTGAAACACTAAAGTTGGGAAGCAGAGTGGAAATGGTGTTTAAAAACAGGCTGAAGGGTGATGATAGTACAACTGAGTATGTAAGCCAGATACTTGACTTTAGCGATGACGGCATTATATGTGCCATGCCTATATATGAAGGGCATATAGTTCCTTTACAGGAAAGAAAAAGATTCGAGGGATACTTTTATTCCGACAATAAAATATACCGTGCATCGTGCATTGTAAAGGCAAGGGGAAAGCAGGATAACCTTCATGTAGTGGAAATAGGACTTGAATCAAAACTTATAAAAGTACAGAGAAGAGAGTACTTCAGATTGAGCTGTAGTATTCCGGCTACAATAAGATGTATGACAGTTATGAATGAAGGTAAGGATGATTTTAAAGACAGTGACTTTTCAAAAGAAGAAATAGAGTGTACAATAATTGATATAAGCGGAGGCGGTATAAAGGCTTATTCAAAGCAGAAGTTTGAAAAAAGTTCAGTTGTACTGCTTAATTTTACACTTAAGTTTAATAATGGTAACAAGGAAAAGAGCATAATAGGGAAAGTAGTAGATTCTTTTAAAAATGCTAATGATGAGTCAGTGTTTGACAATAGATTTCAGTTTATAGATGTCAGCAAGTCAGACAGAGATGAAATTGTTAAGTATATATTTGAGCAACAAAGAAATATTTTAAAGAAGGAGTTGGGCTATAATGGCTAAAAAAATCCTGGTTATAGATGACTCTGCACTCATGAGAAGAGTTATATCTGATATAATCAATGAAAGCGATGAATACGAGGTTGCTGCAATAGCGAAAGACGGGCTTGAAGGACTTGATATGATAGTTTCGCATCCATATGAGTATAGTGCTATTATTCTTGATATTAATATGCCTAAGCTTAATGGTCTGGAATTGTTAAAAAGACTTCAGAAAGATCGTATAGAGCAGACAGTAATCGTTGTAAGTACGGTTGCTAAGGAAGGCACTAAAGAGACTATACAGGCGCTTGAATACGGAGCTTTTGATTTTGTAACAAAGCCAGAGAATTATCTTGAAACAAAGAGTGTTGACTTTAAGAACAGAATATTCGAGATGCTTAATGTTGCGACAAGTTCAAGGTCATCTATAAGAAGAACTTCTATGAGAAGTACTTTAAGAAGCACAGAAGCTTTTTCTAACAGAAGGACAACTGACAACAGTAAGACTACATTTACAGGATTAAGAAGAAGTGTGGACAGAAGCACAGAAACCACTGCAAGAGCCACACGTCCTGTATTCACATCAGAACCACAGGAAAAGGCTGTAAAGGTAGACGGAAGCAAGTATACAAGGGTAAAGGCTGGAAAGAACAAGCTTGTTGCGCTTGCCTGCTCGACAGGAGGACCTAAGTCACTACAGCAGGTTATACCTATGCTGCCGGGTAATCTTGATGCAGGAGTAGTACTTGTACAGCATATGCCAGCGGGATTTACGGCATCACTTGCGGCAAGACTTAACGAGATGAGTGCCATCAATGTCAAGGAAGCTGCCGATGGAGATGTTATTAAGAAAGGCTGGGTATATATTGCTCCGGGCGGAAAGCATATAAGAGTGAAGAAAAAAGGCTCCGATTGTGCTATAGCCCTCAGTGATGAAGCTCCGATAGAAGGTCTTAGACCATGCGCTAATATTATGTATGAGTCGCTTGCAGAATGTAATTATGACGAGATAACATGTGTTGTACTTACAGGTATGGGTGCCGATGGAACTAATGGAATTAAAGCACTTAGCAGAAGTCGTAAGAACCTATATGTAATATCACAGGATGAAGAAACCTGTGTTGTATATGGTATGCCAAAAGCAATCGCTAACACGGGATTAGTAAACGAAGTTGTTCCTCTTAACCGTGTTGCAGAAGCAATAACAAAAAACGTGGGGGTGTCTTAACATGGATGTAAGCCAGTATTTAGAGATTTTTATTGATGAATCAAATGAACATTTACAGTCATTAAGTGATCAGCTGATGATACTTGAGAAAGAGCCAGAGAATAGTGATACTATTAATGAGATATTCAGAGCTGCCCATTCCTTAAAGGGTATGGCAGGTACTATGGGATATAAGAGAATGCAGAATCTTACACATGATATGGAAAATGTATTCTCAGAAGTCCGTAATGGTAATATTAAAGTAACATCAGATATGTGTGATGTATTATTCCAGTGCCTTGATGCACTTGAAAGCTATGTAACTAATATCCAGAATACACAGGATGAAGGTACAGATGATAATGAGCCTATTATTAAAGCACTTAACTCATTTATCGGTGGTAACGAAGAAGAAAGCAAGGAAGCACCAGCAGCTAAGGAGACAGCAACACCAGCAGCGGGTGAGGGTACATCAGAACTTACATTTGCAGACTTTGAGATGAATGCAGTTAACGAGGCTTTAAAGAAAGGTCTTGGAGTATATGAGATAACTGTTACAGTTGATGAGAATTGTATATTAAAGGCTGCGAGAGCATTTCTTGTATTCAAAAATCTTGAAGGACATGGCGATGTTATCAAGTCAGAACCATCAACACAGGATATTGAAGATGAGAAGTTTGATAAGGAATTTACAATAGTAGTTGTTTCGCATGAAAGCATGGAGGAAATAACAGAAATTGTTAAGAATGTATCGGAGATAAAGTCGGCAGAAGCTAAGGCAATAACAACTCCTTTCCCAGAAACTCAGGAAAAAGAGGAAAAAGAAGAGCCTAAGAAGGAAGAAACAGCCGCAGCACCAGCAGCTCCTAAGGAAGCAAAGAAGGAAGATGCAAAGAAGTCAACAGTTTTACAGCAGGCTAAAAAGGCAGCAGCAGCTAATAATAAGGCTGTAAGCCATACAGTAAGAGTTGATATAGACAAGCTGGATGTTCTTATGAACCTTGTAAGTGAGCTTATCATAGCTAAGAATGGTCTTGTATCTGCAAGTATATCAGAAGAAGGTGCAGCAACAGCTAATAACCAGAAGTTTACAGAACAGATTGAATATCTTGAGAGAGTTACAACTAATCTCCATGAATCAGTAATGAAGGTACGTATGATGCCTATCGAAGGTGTTATAAGTAAGTTCCCACGTATGATAAGAGATCTTAACAAGAAGCTCAACAAGAAGATGGAACTTTACATTACTGGTGAAGAGACAGAACTTGATAGAACTGTCCTTGATGAGATTGGTGACCCTATTATGCATCTCTTAAGAAATTCTGCTGACCATGGACTTGAAAGTGCAGAAGTCAGAGCAGAAAGAGGTAAGCCTGAAGTCGGTTCTATCTACCTTAACGCTTTCCAGGAAGGTAACAACGTAGTTATCGAAGTTGCTGATGATGGTAATGGTATTGATGTAGAAAAGGTTAAGTCTAAGGCAGTTGAAAAGGGTACACTTACTCAGGAACAGGCTGATGCGTTAACAGAGAAAGAGGCAGTCGATCTGTTATTCAAGCCAAGTTTTTCAACATCTGACAAGATTACAGATGTATCGGGACGAGGCGTTGGACTTGATGTTGTTAAGTCTAAAATCGAAGCTCTTGGTGGTGATGTAGAGGTTAAGACGAAGTATGGTGAAGGAAGTACTTTCAGCATAAGACTTCCACTTACACTTGCTATTATACAGGCTCTTATGGTTAAGCTTGGTGATGAAAAGTATGCTATTTCGCTTGGCTCAATAGAAACAATAGAAGATGTACCAGTAAGTGATATTAAGTATGTACATGCTAAGGAAGTTATTAATCTTAGAGGAAGTGTAATACCTCTTATCAGATTGAGAGATGTACTTGATGTTCCAGGTGAAGCTGAGGAATCTGATACTATAATAGTTGTTATAGTAAGAAAGGGAGATAAGCTCGCTGGTCTTGTTGTTGACAGTCTTATCGGACAGATGGAAATCGTAATTAAGTCACTTGGTAAGTATATTAATATTAATAGAATGATAAGTGGAGCTACTATCCTTGGTGATGGTTCTGTAGCTTTAATTATTGATGCTAATACATTAGTATAGGAGGGCGGCTTGATATGGAAAATGTTAATGCAATAGAAGAAAAGAACAATGAAGAAGCAGTATCAACAACAATTCAGTATATTGTTGTAAAGATTGGTAATGAACAGTATGGAATCAATATCAAGTATATTGATAATATTGTAAGAAAACAGGATATTACAAGAGTACCAAAGACACAGCATTATTATAAGGGTGTTATTAACTTAAGAGGCGAGATAATTCCTGTTATGAGTGTAAGATTAAAGCTTGGACTTGAAGATGATGAATATACGGATAAAACAAGATATATCATTGTAAAAGTTGAAGGCGCTACAATAGGTATTATTGTTGACCAGGTAAGGGAAGTAGTTACACTTAATACTGAAGATACAGAAAAGGTCAACCGTTCAGTAGACGATAAAGTTGCTAATAACTACATAAGCGGAATAGGCAAGCATGATGGTGAGCTTATATCATTACTTGATATTGTCAGCCTGATTGTAGAGAATGATTAATTATTACAAAAGCGCAGTATAGAATATAAATAAATATATAAAAAGCAGGTTACTATTCTCAGGACATATGTGAATAGTAACCATGGCTGGCATATACTGCACAGAATTGAGGGTTGTTATGTCAAAGGTAAGTTTAGAAAAGCTTGATGATGTACAGTTTGATGTTTTAAAAGAGATTGGTAACATTGGTGCTGGTAATGCAACAACAGCGTTATCTACAATGCTTAATGTAAAAATGGATATGTCAGTTCCTAATGTAGCACTGATTCAGTTCAAAGATATATCTACAATTATTGGAAGTGAGGATCAGACTGTAGTTGGTATTCTGTTGGGGCTTGAGGGCGATATAGATGGAATGATGATGTTTATATTTGATACAAAATCAGCGCATCATCTTGTTAATTCGCTCATGTTCCAGAATGATGCCGAGGTAGACGAAGATGCTGACTTTACAGAGATGGAAATGTCAGCACTTAATGAGATAGGTAATATTGCATCTGGTTCATATCTTACAGCAATTTCAACATTGACTAATATGAATATAATTGCAACAGTTCCACAGATGACCGTAGATATGATTGGTGCATTACTTAGTGTTCCAGCTTCTGAGTTTGGAAAATATGGTGATAAGTTATTATTAATTCAGACACAGTTTGGTGAGTTAGATTTTGTTAAAGGATATTTTCTTCTTATTCCAGAACTTGAATCATATGACAAGATTCTTAGGTCATTAGGGGTTCTTAGCTGATAATATTCTAGAGATGAGAGTTTGGTTATGAATTTAGATGAGATGATAAAAGTTGGAATGGCGGATCTTAAGACGTGTAAGTCGCCAGAGGTGTTGACAACACTTGGACTTGGTTCGTGTGTAGGTGTAGCAATATATGACCCGGTAAGCAAGATAAGTGGGTTATTACACTGTATGTTACCCGACAGTACACAGTTTAGGAATAATTCTAACACAGCAAAGTATGCAGACAGTGGAATAGATGAACTTATTTCACAGATGGTTAAGTTGGGAGCTAACAGGGCAAGACTTGTGGCAAAGATAGCAGGTGGAGCGCAGATGTTTGCGATGAAGACGAATAATGATACGTTAAGAGTCGGTGAACGTAATGTAGAAGCAGTAAAGAAAAAACTGTCTGAACTTAATATAAGACTGTTAGCAGAAGACTGCGGACTTAATTATGGTAGAACAGTAGAATTTTATTCAGAAACTGGCGAATATGTTATAAAGTCGGTTGGTAAACCAAGAAAAGTTATATAGGCAGTATGGAGAGGTTGATGTATGAAAAGATTTAGAAATGTATCTGCAATTGTATCGCTGTCAGCCGGTTTTATAACTGCGGTAGTTATGCTTATAAACAGATATGAACTGTTGACATTTATATGGATACTTGCATCTGTACTGGTGGCATTTTACATAGTCAGCAGAATAATATGTTTCGTATGTGACAGGCATATAACAAAAGAAGAAGAGAAAGCGGAAGAAGAGCGACTTGAAAAGGAAAAACAGGAAGTTGAAGCAAGGATAGCTGAGTCTGAAAAGAAGAGTTCAGAAGAGTCCAAAGAAGCGGTATAACAACCATATAACATAACTTATATTGTTACGGGGGCGTTCTTTTATGGATGAATTGGGAAGAAATAAGCTATGGGAAAGATACATAGCAAGTCATGATAGTGAAGTCAGGGAACAACTAATAGCTGAATATGCACAGCTTGTAAAGCTTGTTGCAGGCAGAATGAATATGTATCTTGGATACAATGTTGAATATGATGATCTTGTAGGATACGGTGTATTTGGACTGATTGATGCAATAGATAAGTTTGATTTTGGCAAAAATGTCAAGTTTGAAACATATGCGAGTCTGAGAATAAGAGGTGCAATACTTGACCAGATAAGAAAAATGGATTGGATACCACGCTCGCTTAGACAGAAACAAAAAAAAATAGATGCAGCGATGGCGAAAATAGAGTCAGAAAGTGGAAAAGTTGCAACAGATGAGGAACTTGCAGCAGAAATTGGCATATCTATAGATGAGTTAAGTGACTGGCAGGGGCAGATGAAGTCATCGAATCTTATATCTTTGGATGAATATACTGAGGCTGGCAGTGAGGTAAAGATGGAGAATGTTTCTAATTCACACTTTGACCAGCCGGAAACAGTAGTTGAGAAGGAAGAAACAAAGAAAAAGCTTATAGAAGCTATAGACACTTTGACAGAAAAAGAAAGAAGTGTAATTGTGTTGTATTATTATGAGGATATGACACTTAAAGAGATAAGCATGACACTTGAGGTGTCAGAATCGAGAGTTTCACAGCTTCATACGAAGGCACTTAATAAGATGAAAAAAATTATGGGTGACTATATGTTTCCAGCATAATATGTTGGGGAAAGTGGGTTATAGATGATTGAAGGATGTATGTCGGGGTATTTTCAATTTTCTTCTAAAGAAGACGGACTGTATATAACAGTTTATCCACCTAAACAAGGGGTTAATACAGCATCTATAGATGATGTTATGTACTATGTGGACAAAAAGAAGATTAATTGTGACAGCGTTAAGCTTATGGAAGCTGTTAAAGCAGGAGCTTCAAAGGAAACAACACTTAAAGTGTCAGATGAGGCACAGTTGGTATATGGTGAATTTGGTGACTATAGGATAAGTCAGGACTGTATGAGGCTTGAAGCGTATTTTTATCCACCATTTATAGGTGGTTCTGAGTTAGATAAGAATGAGATAATACAGGATTTAAAGCATATGGGTGTTAACTATGGTATAGATGAAAGTGTTATCGATACATTTATAAATGAAAGACAATATGGAAAGCCTTATGTCATTGCAGTTGGCAAAGAGCCAAGAAATGGAAAGGATGGATATATTGAATATAAGTTTAACAGGGAGCTTAAACCAAGACCAAAGATGAATGATGATGGGACAGTTGACTTCCACTCGCTTGAGAATGTTAATCATGTAAAGCAGGGAGATGTTGTTGCAGTACTTCATCCAGAGGATATGGGTGATGCAGGGACAGACATTTTTGGAAAGAATGTCAATCCTGAAAGGGTTAAGCATATTGTATTCAGATTTGGACGTAATCTTCTTATATCAGAGGATGGAAGACAGCTTATATCGCAGGTAAATGGTCATGTAATACTTGAAAATGATAAGGTTTTTGTTTCTAATGTGCTTGAACTTGTTGATATAGATAATTCGACAGGTGATATTGAGTATAATGGTGATATTATGGTCAAGGGTAATGTACTTGCAGGATTTTCAGTTAAGGCTAAAGGTGATGTGATTGTACAGGGGATTGTTGAAGGTGCAACTGTAACAGCAGGTGGCAACATTACGTTTAACAGAGGCGTTCAGGGAATGAACAAAGCTGTTATAAGAGCTGGAGGCAATATTGTTTCCAAGTTTATAGAAAGTGCAGAACTTGTTGAAGCTGGAGGCAATATAGAAGCTGATTCTATACTGCATTCAAGAGTTGTTGCTAAAGGGTCGATTAAAGCCAGCGGCAAAAAGGGGCTTATAATAGGCGGCGATGTCAAGGCGACAACACTTATTGAGGCAAAGACCATTGGTAATGAGATGGGAACAGCAACTATTATCGGTGTTGGTGTCAATCCGACTATGAAAAAGCGCATGGATGAACTTAAGAAGAGTCTTAGTACTAAAGGCAACAATAAGATACAATTGACACAGCTTATGACTGCTTTAAGGAAAAAGCAGGATACGGAGGGGACTCTTGATAAAGAAAAACAGGAAATGTTATCAAAAACAATGAGAAATCTTATTATTCTTGACCAGGAACTCAACGCTGAAAAGAAAGAGTTTGAGGAGCTGAGGACAAGCATAGGTGAGGAGAAGAATGCCTGTGTAAAGGTATCCAATTCAGCTTATGTTGGAACTAAGCTTATGTTTGGTGATTTGTGTATGTTCTTAAAAGAGAAGTACGATTATTGCCAGTTCAGAAAAGAAGGCGGAGATATTAGAAGTGTGCCATTATAAGCAGGAATGGAGAGTATTATGTTAGTAAAGCCAGCAGAATTCGGAATGATTCAACAACAGAATACAGTATCTCAGATAAGGCATGAACAAGATGCAAAGCCTATGGCAGAACAGCAGACTATGGTTGTACAGTCACAGAAAGAAGCAGAGATAAAGGCTGAACAGGTGGTTCATAAGGATGATACAGATAATCGTCAGAAGAAGTTTGATGCCAAGGATAAAAGTGATAATGAATATCAGTCTGGACACAAGAAGAAAAGAGAAAAGACTTCTGATGGAAAAGTGATTATAAAAGGACAGGAATATCGGAATATTGACTTTGATGTTAAGATATAATCAGGAATTAAGAAAGATTGCGGAGGAAATATGGGAACAGTAGAGATTGTACTCTTGGTAATAGGAATAATATGTGTTATTGTTGGGATTATATTAGGATTGACAGACAATAATGAAAAAGAGGCTGCAGAATCTTCTGTTTCAGATTATGATGCCGCAAGTCAGGTAAGTCAGGTGGCGCAGACTATAGACAGCATCATTGAAAAGAAGATGCAGGATATAGAAGATAAGACAGAGGCAAGACTTGATAAGATATCCAACACCAAAATTCTTGAAATGAATGAATATGCAGACGGTGTATTAAAAGAGATAAACCGTAACCATAATGAAGTTATGTTTATGTACGATATGCTCAATGAAAAAGATAAAGAAATTAAGACAACAGTTAAAGACGTGAATGTGACAAGAATGAATAGAGGTTATGCATATAATGATGCAAAGCAGCAGTCTGCAATGGAAGAGCCGAAAATAGTTATGCAGGATATAGAGGACTTTGTTCTTGATGAGTCACTTTCTACACATGATAAGATAAGACAGCTTTATAGTAATGGTTACAATGATGTAGAGATTGCTAAAAGGCTTAAAATCGGTGTTGGCGAAGTAAGACTTGTGATTAATCTTAGTTCAGGTAATAATTAAGCAGTAAGGATTAAAGATATGAAGTTAAAGTACTATATGTGTGGTCTTGGAAGTGGAATAATATTAGCAGTTCTTGTTCTGGCGATTGCAGGTAAGATAAGCGCTCTTGGAAATAGTGTTAATAATAATGCCAATATAAATGAAACAACGGGTTCTGTTATAGCTTATACAACTCAGGCTGATAATAAAGAAACAACAGAGGTTGAAACACAGGCAGGCACAGAAGAGAATTCAGAGCGTTTGACAGGTGAAAGTACCGGGGTGACAATGGCAGTAACAGAAAGTGAAACACAGAGTGAAACAGGAAAAGTCCAGGTTCATATTGCTGCTGTAACAATATCTTCTGAAATAGCCAAAATGTTAGAAGAAAGAGGAGTTATAGACAGCGCACAGGGGTTTATCCAATATATGTATGATGAAGGTTATTCAAGAATTGTACAGGAAGGTGACTTTGAGTTTACAAAGAACGACACATATGCTAATGTAGCCAGAATATTAACCAGACAGTAAGAATGAAACTTCAGCGCTTATAAGCTCATGGTGTGACAAGCTTAGCAGCTGGTCAGATGATGAACTCTCAGATACCGAAAGATGGTTTAAAGAGGCGTTTAGAAGCTGATAATAAAGCACATAATAAAAACATTGACAACTCAGTAAAAAAATGCTTGCAAATAATTAATACTATTGATATAATACACTTCGTGTGAAAAAAACATGCAGGGTGGATTGTGTGACTGGTGCCAGTATACGCGCTGGTGGTCATGCGAGTACGAAGCCTGCAAAAGATTATTTAACCAACGGAGGTATTAAAATGAGCGTAATTTCAATGAAGCAGTTACTTGAAGCCGGTGTTCACTTCGGACATCAGACAAGAAGATGGAACCCTAAGATGGCTGAGTACATCTACACAGAAAGAAATGGTATCCATATTATTGACTTACAGAAGTCAGTAGGAAAGGTTGACGAAGCTTATAAGGCAGTTTCTGATATCGTTGCCGATGGTGGTACAATCCTTTTCGTAGGTACAAAGAAGCAGGCTCAGGATGCAATCGCTAACGAAGCTACAAGATGTGGTATGTATTTCGTTAACGAAAGATGGTTAGGTGGTATGCTCACTAACTTCAAGACAATCCAGTCAAGAATTGCAAGACTTAAAGAAATCGAAACAATGCAGGAAGATGGAACATTTGATGTTCTTCCTAAGAAGGAAGTTATTAACTTAAAGAAGGAATTAGAAAAGCTTCAGAAGAACCTTGGCGGTATCAAGGAAATGAAGAGAATTCCAGATGCTATCTTTATCGTAGATCCTAAGAAGGAAAGAATCTGCGTTCAGGAAGCACATGCACTCGGAATCACATTAATCGGTATTGCTGATACTAACTGTGATCCAGATGAATTAGATTATGTTATCCCTGGTAACGATGATGCTATCAGAGCAGTTAACTTAATCGTTTCAAAGATGGCTGACGCTGTTATCGAAGCTAATCAGGGTGAAGAAGTAGTAGCCGCTGATGCAGAAGAAGTAGCTGAGGAAGCTTAATATTTAAGGTTTGACTTAAGTTTATGTATGCTTCAGCCTGTTGTTTCAGGTTGAAGCATTTTTTAAAAATATTATATTGGAGGATATTATAATGGCAGCAATTACAGCAGCAATGGTTAAGGAACTTAGAGAGTCTACTGGCGCAGGTATGATGGAATGCAAGAAGGCTCTTACAGAAACAGACGGCGATATGGAAGCAGCTGTTGACGTTCTTAGAAAGAGCGGAGCAGCTAAGGTAGAAAAGAAGGCTGGCAGAATCGCAGCAGAAGGTATCACAAGAGTTGCATCTGAAGGCAACACAGCAGTAGTAGTAGAAGTTAACTCAGAAACAGACTTCGTTGCTAAGAACGCTGTATTTCAGGAATTCGTTCAGGATGTAGCTGATAAGGCTCTTAAGGCTTCAGTTGACAAGGCTGGAGACGGCGAAGATGTATGCGCTATTCTTGATATGAAGTCTGACCTTGAAGAAAAGACTATCGTAATCGGAGAAAAGCTTTCATTAAGAAGATTTGAAAAGCTTACAGGTGACTGTGTTGCTTCATATATTCACGGTGGCGGAAGAATTGGTGTTCTTGTTGCAGCGGAAGGTGCTACAGGAGATGCAGTTAAGGAAGCCCTTACAAACATCGCTATGCAGATAGCAGCTATGAACCCACAGTATATCAGCAGAAATGATATGTCAGCAGAAGAACTTGCTAAGTTAAGAGAAATCATCGAAGAGAGCGCCTTAAATGATCCTGCTACTCTTCCAAAGCCAATCTTAAACAAGTTAATTGACAAGGCTATCAACGATAAGGTATGGAGTGATGAAGATATTGCAACATATGAAGAGCATAAGAGCAATATGCAGTATTTATTCAACTTCCTTTCAAAGGAAGCAGCTTCTCAGTTAGCAGAACTTGCATTAGCTGACAGAGCTACAATCACAGCAGACAAGATCTTCAACGGATTAGTTGAAGGACGTGTATCTAAGCAGCTTAAGGAAATCTGCCTTATGGATCAGGTATATGTTAAGGCTGAAGACGGAAAGCAGTCAGTAGCTAAGTATATCGCAGAAGTAGGCAAGGCAGCAGGTTCAGAATTCACTATCAAGAAGTTTGTTCGTTTTGAAGTTGGTGAAGGTCTTGAAAAGAAGAATGAAGACTTTGCAGCAGAAGTTGCAGCACAGCTTCAGTAATATAGATTATATACGATTTTAGATATAAGGCTGTGTATAATTAAATAAAAATATGAACCATATCCTGCCGAAAAGCAGGATATGGTTTTTTGGTGGAAATATATTTGATTTAATACAATTAATATAAATTTAATGATAATACTTGAAATATAAAAGTGATATTGTTATAATATTTATAAGTTATATATGAGACGTTTTAATTTTGAATAATAATCATCCGGGAATTGGATTAGTTATGTCATATTTAGAAGCAGATATGTAATATTATGAGGCGTATAATAAGACAGGCTTATGGTATATACGAATTATAATATTGCACATATGTGATGCGCCTTATATGAAACGACAGTTGCATAAAAAGGAGAACAGAAGAGTATGAATGTAAAAGATTCGATTAGGAAAAGACTGGATAAAAGCTTTGCTATCATTGCGGCTGTGTGTAGTGCTGGTCTTATTGCCTGTGGAGTTGCTTTATTTGTAATAAGTATGCAGTACCATAGTGCACTTGAGAATTATGGATTTTCACAGGGCGATATTGGTAAGGCAATGGTAGCATTTGCAGATTCAAGGAGTGCCTTAAGAGCAGTAATTGGTTACACAGATATGAGCGAGATTGCTTCTGAGAAGAATAAGTATGAGACAAAGAAGTCTGCGTTTGAAGATTATATGTCTGATGTTGAAGCAGGAATGGTGACTAAAGCAGGAAAAGAAGCATATGCACAGGCTGAATCAGCTCTTAATGGTTATTGGACTAAGGCTGATGCTATATTACAGCAGGGAGCTACAACAGATAATGGAGCTTCTAGTGCAGCTCAGCAGAAGGAAATAGATGAACTTGGTCCTATGTATGATAATGTATATGCGGCATTAAAGAATATTATGGATATTAAAGTCACTAAGGGTGATCAGGTACAGGCTACACTTAATACAGTCATGTATATTCTTTTAGTAGTTATAGTTGCAATAATTGCATTCAGTATATATATGTCTACACATCTTGGAAGAAAGATAGCTGATAATATTGAAAAGCCAGTTGCAGCATTAGCAGAGAGACTTAAAAAGTTTGCAGCAGGAGATCTTGATAGTGAATTTCCTGAGAATGAAGTTGATGATGAAATTGCTTATATGAATGCTGTTGCTAAAGAGATGGCTGCCGATCTTAATCTCATTATAAGTGATATGAGCAGACTTATGGATGAGATGGCTGGAGGTAACTTTAAGATAAAGACAGATATCGAAGACATGTATGTTGGTAAGTTTGTTAATCTTAAGGATGCAATTCGTAACATGAACAGAAAGATGGATGCTACACTCAAGAGTGTTGATGAATCAGCTCAGCAGGTAACAGTTGGTTCAGAAAATTTAGCACAGTCAGCACAGGATCTTGCAGAAGGTGCTACAGAACAGGCCGGAGCTGTTGAAGAGCTTCAGGCTACTATAGCTACACTTACAGAGCAGATTGCCGCTGTAGCAGAGAACTTAGAGCAGACAAGTGATAAGGCTGTATCTTATGCTAAGAATGCAGATGAAAGTAAGGTAGAGATGCATACACTTATGGAAGCTATGCAGCATATCAGTGATACATCTAAGAAGATTGAGAATATTATTTCTGATATCGAAAGCATTGCAAGCCAGACAAATCTTCTTTCTCTTAATGCAGCTATTGAGGCAGCAAGAGCAGGAGAAGCAGGTAAGGGCTTCGCAGTCGTTGCTGAACAGATTAGAATGCTTGCTGACCAGAGTGCCCAGTCAGCAGTTGATACAAGAACACTTATTGAAGGTGCTCTGAATGAAATTGAAGAAGGAAACACAGTTGCTATTAAGGCTGCTGAATCCTTGGATTCGGTTGTTCAGGGAATTAACGAAATTGCTGATACATCTAAGCAGCTGAGTGAGAACTCTAATGTTCAGATTGCGGCTATGAGAGAGGCTGAAAAGGGAATCGAACAGATTTCAGAAGTTGTACAGTCTAACTCAGCAGCTTCAGAAGAGTGTTCTGCAACAAGTGAAGAGCTTTCTGCACAGGCAGAAGCTATGAGCGAATTGATTTCACAGTTCACACTTAGAGATTAATTAATATTGAAGAATAAAATGTATTGTGTTATAATTAATCAGATAATGATTGTTATAGTGCAATACATTTTTTTATTGATTACATAACAATCAGTACACAGATGTCGGACAAATGGAGGATAAAGATGGGTTTATTCAGTGGCAAAGCTGATGCATCAGATAGTTCTAAGGATATATTCAGCAGAATTGATAAGGAAGCTTCAAAAGCTGATATGATGGTTAATACACTTGGTGACAGCGATCTTGCAAAGCTGTCAGCAGGTATGAAGAGCGAGCTTGCACAGGCAGAAAAGAAGAATTCAATAACAGATAAGCTTGAGGCAGAGCTTCACAATGATGGTAATGCAGCCAGGGTGGCAGAGAGTATTGGAAAGGAAGAGCCAAAGACAGAACTTGAGGAAATATCAGATGAAACTGCTGTTATAACAGCAGGACTTGTTGTAAGTGGTAATCTTGATTCAGTTGGTTCAATAGATATATTTGGTACTGTTGATGGGGATGTATCATGTAAGGGAAAGCTTACAGTAAGCGGAACTATAACAGGTACAACTATTGCAAAGGAAGTATTTGCCAATAATGCACATATTACTGGTAATGTGGAAGCAACGGGTTCTGCAAAGATAGGCCAGGGAACAGTAGTTGTAGGTGATATAACTGCTACATCTGCTGTTATAGCAGGTGCTATTAAGGGTGATGTTGATGTAAACGGACCGGTTATAATTGATTCATCTGCTATTATTGTAGGAGATATAAAGTCTAAGTCAGTACAAATTAATAATGGCGCAACTATAAACGGAAGATGTTTACAGGTTTATGCAGATGTTGATGTAGAGTCTATATTTAATATAGGTTCAGACAAGAAGGATGCTAAGAAGAAAGAAGAAGCTCCAAAGAAGCCTGCAGCAAAAGAGACTAAGCCGAATGAAACTAAAGCAAAAGAGCCTGCAGTAAAAGAAATATCAAAGTAAGTTAAGGCAGCCAGAGGAATCCAATAATATTATATCGTAAATGACAGCTGTGCGCACACAGCACATACCGGTTATGCATATCGTGAAAATATTTAAAAGTGCGCAGAAATGAGGATTAAGATGAAAGATATTAAGAGAGTAATACTTAAGCTTAGTGGTGAAGCTTTATCAGGAGATAAGAAGTCGGGTTATGATGATGAGCTTATAATAGACATCGCAAGACAGGTAAGCCAGATTATAGATAAAGGAATTAATGTAGGTGTGGTTATAGGCGGCGGTAACTACTGGAGAGGCCGTTCTAATGACAATATCGACAGAACAAAGGCTGATCAGATAGGTATGCTTGCAACTATTATGAACTGCATATATGTATCTGAGATATTCCGTTCACAGGGAATAAAAACTAATATACTTACACCTTTTGAGTGTGGAAGTATGACAAAGCTTTTCTCTAAGGATAGAGCTAATAAGTACTTTGAGAAGGGAATGGTTGTATTCTTTGCAGGAGGAACAGGACATCCTTACTTTTCTACAGATACAGGAATTGTGCTAAGAGCTATAGAGCTTGATGCAGATGCTATCCTTTTAGCTAAGGCTATTGATGGTGTATATGATAGCGACCCTAAGCTTAACCCTGATGCCAAGAAGTATGACAAGATATCTATCACAGATGTAGTAGACAAGCATCTTGGAGTTATTGATATGACAGCTTCTGTTATGTGTATGGAGAATAAGATGCCACTTATGGTATTTGGTCTTAATGAAAAGGACAGTATAGTTAATGCACTTTCAGGAAAGTTTAATGGAACTATTGTCACGGTTGAATAATATATCTTATAATATACCGGTCATAACTTAATAATTAGAGTTGATTATTACGCAATATTATTGTAATATGAGAAAGTAGCAGTTTATATAGTGAATCAGCGTTCTGCATGTTTGCAGAATTATAATAAGTTTAAGAAAGAGAGTATTGATAATGAGCGATATCAGAGAATATGAAGAAAAGATGAAAAAGTCTGTAGAGGCTTTAAAGGAAGATTATACAACAATCAGGGCAGGAAGAGCTAATCCACATATCTTAGATAAGATTAAGGTAGACTACTATGGTACACCTACATCACTTCAGCAGGTTGCCAATATCTCAGTTCCAGAGGCACGTATGATTCAGATTCAGCCTTGGGAAACAAGCCTTATAAAGGATATTGAAAAGGCTATCCTTGTGTCAGACTTAGGACTTACACCTAACAATGATGGTAAGGTTATAAGACTTATATTCCCTGAACTTACAGAGGAAAGACGTAAGGAGCTTGCAAAGGACGTAAAGAAGAAGGGTGACAATGCCAAGGTTGCTATAAGAAATGTAAGACGTGATGCGAATGACGCAGTTAAGAAGGAAAATAAGGCTGGAGATATTTCAGATGATGAGGCTAAGAACTTAGAGGATGAAGTTCAGAAGCTCACAGATAAATATGTAGCTCAGATTGATAAAGCAATCGAAGAGAAGTCCGCAGAGATACTTACAGTATAAAAATGAGTGGTAAAGGCTGTTGGTTAATGCAACAGCCTTTATTTTTACAAAAAGTAGTCAGGATTAAACATTTGCTTTATGATATAAAAAGTGGAAAGTGGAGATATATATGGATAACTTTAATGAAGAATTAGGATTAAAGATACCTGCACATGTCGCTGTTATTCTTGATGGTAATGGACGCTGGGCCAAGAAAAGACATATGCCACGTACTTATGGACATATGCAGGGCAGCAAAGTAGTAGAGGATATGTTATATGTAGCAGATGACCTTGGAATAAAGTACTTTACGGTATATGCATTTTCAACAGAGAACTGGAAAAGGTCGATAGAGGAAGTAGGTACACTTATGAATATATTAAGAAAGTACCTTAAGGACTGTGTAAAGAAGTCTATGAAGAATAATGTAAAATGCCGTGTAATAGGAAGAAAAGAAGAACTCAGTGAGGATATAATAGAAAGTATCAATAATCTTGAGGAAAAGACTAAGAATAATACAGGTCTTAACTTTACCATAGCCATAAACTATGGTGGAAGAGATGAGATAGTAAGAGCTGTCAGAAAGATAGCAGATAAGGTTAAGGCAGGAGAGATAGAGACATCTGATATAGATGAGGCTATGATAAGCGATAATCTTGACACAGCAGGAATACCTGACCCTGACCTTCTTATAAGAACAAGCGGAGAGCAGCGATTATCTAACTATCTGCCATGGCAGCTTGCTTATACAGAGTTTTACTTTACAGATGTGTACTGGCCTGACTTTAACAGGGAAGAGCTTATAAAGGCTTGTGAAAAGTACAACAAGAGAGAAAGAAGATATGGCGGAGTTAAGGAGGAGTAAGCTTTGTTAAAAAGAGTAATAAGTGGAATATGTCTTGTTGCCATAACTGCTCCTGCGCTTTACTTTGGTGGCTGGTTTTTATATGCACTGTGTCTTGTTATATCACTTGTCGGCAACTTTGAGCTTTTAAGGGTTGCAGGACTTGAGAAAAGTCCGCTTGGAATATGCGCATATGTGGCTACAATAGCCTATTATATGACAATGCTCAGTCCAGACCACAGATACAGCATACTCGTGCTTGTGGCAGCATTTCTTGCGCAGATGTCGGTGTATGTATTCACATTTCCAAAGTATAAGGCGGAAAACGTTATGTGGTCATTCTTTGGCATAATATATGTGACTGTGATGCTTGCATATATATATGAAACAAGAACACTTGATAACGGAGTATATCTTGTATGGCTTATATTTGTTTCGTCATGGGGCAATGACACATTTGCATACTTTACGGGTGTGCTTATAGGAAAGCATAAGATGGCACCTGTATTATCACCTAAGAAGTCAGTTGAGGGTGCTGTCGGCGGAATAGCCGGAGCTACAATACTTGGTATAATATATGGAAGCATAGTGAGTACAAGGATGTCAGAGGTTATAGGAAGTCCTGTGCTTACATTTGCAGTTGCAAGCTGTGTTGGGGCAATGCTAGCCATAGTGGGCGACCTTGCAGCCTCAGCTATCAAGAGAAATTATAACGTAAAGGACTATGGTAAGCTTATTCCGGGTCATGGTGGTATATTAGACAGGTTTGACAGCGTAATATTTACAGCACCTGTTGTATACTGGGCGATAGTTATTATCAATGGACTTGGAATGTAAGCAAAGTCAGAAAGGGGTTAGTTACGATGAGAGGTATATCAGTACTGGGTTCAACAGGCTCTATAGGAACACAGACACTAGATGTTATAAGAAGAAATAATGATATAAAGGTTGTTGCACTTGCAGCAGGTACAAGGGTGGATGACCTTGAAAAGCAGGTAAGGGAGTTTAAGCCTGAGCTTGTGTGCATAGGAAGTGAAAAGCTTGCAGATGAGCTTAAGATTAAGCTTTCTGATGTTGATGTAAAGATAGTATATGGCGATGAAGGTCTTGTTGAGGCAGCTACTATTGAGAGCGCAGATATAGTGCTTACAGCTGTTGTAGGTATGATGGGCATTGTTCCTACTATAGAGGCAATAAAAGCACATAAGGATATTGCACTTGCCAACAAGGAGACACTTGTAACAGCGGGTCATATTATTATGAAGCTTGCAAAAGATAACGGAGTTAATATATATCCGGTTGACAGTGAGCATTCAGCCATATTCCAGTCACTTAACGGTGAATATAAAAGAGAGGTTGAAAGAATTCTGCTCACAGCTTCAGGCGGACCGTTCAGGGGTAAGAAGAGAGCTGACCTTGCCAATGTAACACTTGAGGATGCACTTAACCATCCTAACTGGGCTATGGGACGTAAGATAACTATAGATTCTTCAACTATGGTAAACAAAGGACTTGAAGTTATGGAGGCACAGTGGCTTTTTGACGTGCCATCATCCAAGGTATGTGTGGTTGTCCAGCCACAGAGTATAATACATTCCATGGTTGAGTTTGTGGATGGCGGTATTATGGCACAGCTTGGAAGTCCTGATATGAGACTTCCTATCCAGTATGCGCTTTATTATCCACACCGTAGAGAGCTTAACACTAAGAGAGTAGATTTCTTTGAGCTTGGACAGATAACATTTGAAAAGCCTGATATGGAAACCTTTAAGGGACTTAAGCTTGCTTATGAGGCTTCTGATAAGGGCGGTAATATACCAACAGCTTTTAACGCAGCCAATGAGCTGGCAGTTGCCAGGTTCTTAGACAGAAAGATAAAGTATCTTGATATACCAGATATTATAGAGTACGCTATGAATGAGGTAAGCTTTATTGATAACCCGTCAGTAGATGAGATTCTTGATACAGAGAAGAGTGTATATGAGATGATCGGAGGAAAGTGGTAAATTGGTTATAAATGTAATATTGGCGATTCTTGTACTCAGTATAATAATCATAATACATGAGTTCGGACACTTTATAGTTGCAAAGGCTAATGGAATAACGGTAGTCGAATTCTCATTAGGCTTTGGGCCTAAGCTTATACATTTTAAAAAGGGCGAAACAGAATACTGTTTAAAGCTGCTGCCTTTCGGTGGTGCGTGTATTATGCTTGGTGAAGATTTTCTTGAAGCCGATGAGGATGAAGATGAAGATACAACAGCGAATGAAGATAAGTCAGGCTATGAAAATACTACAGACAATATAGATAAATCTTCATACGGTCAGACTGCCGGTGGTTATATGTCACAGAAAGCAAAGGATGAGGCGCTTGAACAGGGATATGATATGTCAAAGTCATTTGCAAACAAGTCAGTGTGGTCAAGAATAGCTGTTATAGCGGCAGGTCCTCTGTTTAACTTTCTTCTTGCTTTCGTGTGTGCAGTTGTCATAGTTGGAAGCATAGGCTATGATCCTTGCAGGGTTGATGTGCTTTATGCTAACTCTCCAGCAGCAGAGGCAGGTCTTCAGGAGGGTGACGTAATAGTAAAGGTCAACAACCAGAAGGTTACATTTTACAGAGATTATTCTTTCTACAGATATTATCATGCTGACGAGCAGATGAATATAACATATATCAGGGATGGACAGAAGTATACAACAACACTTATGCCTGAGTATGTAAAGCAGGAAAAGTACCAGATAGGTATAACACTTGAACAGAATGGAACTATCGATGCAGTTGGTGATGGTACACCAGCGGCTGCTGCCGGCATAGAAAAGGGTGATAAGATAACAGCCATCAATGGTGTATCAGTAGATAACAGCACACAGATAAGCGAGCAGATAAACAAGTGCAACGGACAGAGCATAGATGTTACAGTACAAAGAAATGGTGGCAATGTGACACTCTCAATGACACCTGATTATGTTGAGAATGAGTATTACTATACAGGCTTAGCGTGCTATGGTGCAAGAGAAAAGGTATCTCCTGTAGGAACGCTTAAGTATGCAGTAAAAGAGGTTGGCTACAGTGTTAATACTGTTATAAAAAGCCTTGGCATGATGTTTACAGGAAAGGTTGGTATCAATGACCTTTCGGGTCCAGTCGGAACTGTAAGCATAATGAGTGATATTGTAGAAGAGAGTAAGGCAGATGGTGCATTTTATGTGTTCCTCAATCTTCTTAATCTTGCAGGGCTTATAAGCTCTAATCTTGGTGTTATGAATCTTCTTCCGATACCGGCACTTGACGGCGGAAGACTGGTATTTCTTGTGCTCGAGGTGTTAAGAGGAAAGCCTGTAAAGAAGGAACACGAAGGAATAGTGCATTTCGTAGGAATGATACTGCTTCTTATACTTATGGTTTATATTATGTTTAAGGATATAAGAGGCTTATTCTGATAAGGATATTGGGATAACTTGTAATCTGATAATTATCCGGTATCCGGCATATACAAGATATACTGTGATAAAGTGCGACAAGGGCAGCAGAAAAGGAGGTTTTTATGTACAGGGATAATACAAAGATTATAAAGATAGGTGATAAGCTTATTGGCGGTGGTAATCCGATTATGATTCAGTCGATGACTAATACACATACAGAGGATGTAAAGGCTACTGTAGAACAGATATTAAGGTTAGAAAAGGCAGGATGCGATATTATAAGATGTACAGTGCCAACTATAGAAGCTGCCAATGCGGTAAAAGAGATTAAAAAGCAGATTCATATTCCACTTGTTGCAGATATACATTTTGACTATAAGATGGCTATTGCAGCTATGGAAAATGGTGCTGATAAGATAAGAATTAATCCCGGTAATATCGGTGGTACAGACAAGATTAAAGCTGTTGTTGATGTTGCAAAGTCAAGAAATATACCTATAAGAGTAGGCGTAAACAGTGGTTCTCTTGAAAAAGACCTTGTAGAAAAGTATAATGGTGTTACAGCAGAGGGTCTTGTTGAGAGTGCTCTTGATAAGGTTAAGATTATCGAGGACTTAGGATATGATAATCTTGTTATAAGTATCAAGTCTTCTGATGTGATGATGTGTGTAAAGGCGCATGAGCTTATAGCAAAGCAGACTGATTATCCGCTGCATGTGGGCATAACAGAGTCAGGAACTATATTCTCAGGAAGTATAAAGTCATCTATCGGACTTGGTCTTATACTTAATCAGGGCATCGGCGATACGATAAGAGTATCACTTACAGATGACCCGGTAAGAGAGGTCGAGGCTGCAAAGCTTATATTAAGAACGCTTGGTCTTAGAAAAGGCGGAATAGAGGTTGTATCGTGTCCTACCTGTGGAAGGACAAAGATTGACCTTATAGGTCTTGCATCTAAGGTTGAGGAGCTTGTTAAGAACTATGACCTTGACATAAAGCTTGCTGTTATGGGTTGTGTTGTCAATGGTCCCGGTGAAGCTAAGGAAGCCGACCTTGGAATAGCAGGCGGTGATGGCTGTGGAGTTCTTATAAAGCACGGAGAGATTATAAGAAAGTTTGACGAAGATAAGCTGTTATCAGTGTTAAAGGAAGAACTTGATAACTGGCAGGCATAAGAGGGAAGAGAGATTATGTATAAGTTTTTGGATGTTTTCAGAACATTGAAGCTGCCAGATGATATAAGAGTATATATGGAAAATGTGGAGGTCACGAAGGTTTCGAAGACCTCCACTAATTCTCTTGCGAGAGTATACATTAAGAATGATAAAGTTATAAGTAAAAAGATTATATATAAGGTCGAAGATGCTTTAAAAAAGCAGATATTCCGTATACAGAATATGGATGTCAGGATTATTGACCGGTACAGGCTGTCAGAACAGTACACTCCACAGACTATTATGGATGTGTATTATGACAGTATACTTTTTGAGTTAGAGAAGTACTGGACACTTGAGTATAATCTTTTAAAAAATTCAACGTGGGAGTTTGAAAAGAGCGACCTTTTGGTGCTTACACTTGAAGATGGATTCCTTGCAAGAACATATGCTGATAATCTGACAGACTACTTTAAGAAAATATATCTTAACAGATTTGGTTTTGAGATAGATGTTGAGTATAGGTATTCACATAAGACGGAGAGTCACTATGAAAGAGAAAATGCACATAAGTTAAACTTGCGTGTAAAACAGATAGAGGAACAGCTTCAGGCGGCAACGCAGAATGGTGAGGGAGATGCGAAGACTGTGAGTGAGGCTGATAAGAATAAGAAGAGAGCTGAACAGAAGGCGAAAGCAGCAGCATTTTTCAGTGAGAGAGGTGCCAGCGGAAAAGACCTTACAAGATACAGAAAGCCGGCTAATCAGGATGTTCTGTACGGTCGTGACTTCAATGATGAGATAACTGCTATAGACCAGTTAGAAACACCTGTTGGAGAGGTGGTTATCAATGGTATGGTTATGAGTGTTGAGCCAAGACAGATAAGAGATGAAAGAACTATCCTTTCAATAGCTGTTACGGACTTTACAGACAGTATTATAGTTAAAATGTTTATAAAGAATGAACAGCTTGAGGATATATATAGTTTTGTAAAGGAAGGCAATTTCCTTAAGATAAAAGGAATTGCAGCTATGGATAAGTTTGACCAGGAGATTACAATATCAAATGTTTCTGGCATAAGAAAAGGAACCGATAACAGAAGTGTAAGGACTGACCTTGCACTCAATAAGCGTGTTGAGCTACACTGCCATACTAAGATGAGTGATATGGATGGTGTATCTTATGCAAGCGATATTATCAATCAGGCGATTAAGTGGGGACACAAGGCAGTTGCCATAACAGACCACGGGGTTGTACAGGCATTTACAGAAGCCTACCATACTATGCAGAAGCTCTGGGGTAAGTATGAGGCAAAGGGGGAAAAGCTTGACTTTAAGGTTATATACGGTGTTGAAGCATATCTTGTGGATGACACTAAAAAGATAGTAACTAATCCAAAGGGACAGGACTTTGCGGGTGATTTCGTGGTATTTGACCTTGAAACAACAGGTTTCTCGGCACTTGTGGATAAGGTGATTGAGATTGGAGCTGTAAAGATTAGAAATGGAGAGATAGTAGACCGTTTCTCAACATTTGTTAATCCTAAAGTTCCAATATCCTTCCGAATAGAAAATCTTACGGGAATAAGCGACCAGATGGTTATGGGTTCTAAGACTATAGAGGAAATTCTGCCGGAATTCCTTGAGTTCTGTGAGGGCTGTGTTATGGTTGCGCACAATGCTGAGTTTGATATGAGTTTTATTATCAATAATGCAGAAAGACAGGGGCTTGAATTCTCACCATCATATATTGATACAGTGCTTCTGTCGCAGTTTCTTATTCCTGCACTTCATAATTATAAGCTGGATACACTAACTAAGCATCTTAATGTAGTGCTAGATAACCACCACAGGGCGGTTGATGATGCAGAGGCGACAGCGCATATATTCCTAAAGCTTATCAAAATGCTTGCGGACAGGGACATATTCACGCTTGATAAGCTCAATGAGGAGGGGGCGCTCGATGAAGAATCTATAAAGAAGCTACACCAGTATCACTGTATTATTCTGGCAGCCAATGAGATGGGGAGAATTAATCTTTACAGACTTGTGTCAGCATCACATATGAAGTACTTTAACAGATTTCCAAAGATTCCCAAAAGTCTTGTGAACCAGTACAGGGAAGGCCTTATCATAGGAAGTGCATGTGAGGCGGGTGAGCTGTTCCGCGCCATGGTAAATGGACGTTCTGATGCTGAAATTGCAAGAATAGTAAGTTTTTATGATTATCTTGAAGTCCAGCCTATAGGTAATAACAGGTTTATGATAGAAAAGGAAGATTACTATGTAAAGGATGAGGAAGACTTAAGAGATCTTAACAGGAGAGTTATATCGCTTGGGGAGAAGTTTGACAAGCCTGTTGTGGCTACGTGCGATGTGCATTTCCTTAATCCTGAGGATGAGATATACAGAAGGATTATTATGGCGGGCAAGGGCTTTGATGATGCCGACAGCCAGCCGCCGCTGTATCTTCACACGACTGATGAAATGCTTCATGAGTTCGATTATCTTGGAAGTGATAAGGCATATGAGATAGTTGTGACTAACACAAATAAGATTATGGATATGTGTGAGGAGATTATTCCGGTACGTCCTGATAAAAGACCTCCTGTCATCGAGAATTCAGACCAGATGTTAAGAACTATATGTCATAACAGGGCACATGAAATATATGGACCTGAGCTTCCGGAGATAGTTACGGAGCGTCTTGAAAGAGAGCTTAATTCAATTATATCAAATGGTTATTCCGTTATGTACATTATTGCACAGAAGCTTGTGTGGAAGTCCAATGATGATGGCTATCTGGTAGGTTCAAGAGGTTCGGTCGGTTCTTCATTTGCAGCTACTATGGCTGGTATTACTGAGGTCAATCCGCTGAGTCCGCATTATCTGTGTCCAGAGTGCTATTACGTTGACTTTTATTCAGATGATGTAAAGAAGTTTGCGGGTGGTGCAGGTTGTGATATGCCGGATAAGTTATGTCCTAAGTGCGGACATAAGCTTAATAAGCTTGGTTTTGATATACCGTTTGAAACTTTCCTTGGTTTTAAGGGAAATAAAGAGCCTGATATTGATCTTAATTTCTCTAATGAGTATCAGAGTAAGGCACATGCCTATACAGAGGTTATATTTGGCAAAGGACAGACTTTCAAGGCGGGAACTATTGGTACAGTTGCAGAAAAGACTGCTTACGGATATGTATTTAAGTATCTTGAAGAACGTGGAAAGGTAAAAAGAAGATGTGAGATAGAGCGTATCGCAAAGGGCTGTATTGATATAAGAAGGACAACAGGACAGCATCCAGGTGGAATAGTCGTGCTTCCTATCGGTGATGAAATACATTCATTTACACCGATACAGCATCCAGCCAACGATGTGAAGAGTGGTATTGTTACAACACACTTTGATTACCACAGCATCGACCATAACCTGTTAAAGCTGGATATATTAGGACATCTTGACCCTACTATGATTCGTATGCTGCAGGATCTTACGGGTATCGACCCTCTTGAAATTCCGCTTGACTCAAAGGAGGTTATGTCACTTTTTAAGGATACATCGGCACTTGGCATAAAGCCGGAGGATATAGGCGGCTGTAAGCTTGGTGCGCTTGGCATACCTGAGTTTGGTACTGACTTTGCCATGCAGATGCTTATTGATACCAAGCCACAGTATTTTTCTGACCTTGTACGAATAGCAGGACTTTCACATGGTACTGACGTATGGCTTGGCAATGCGCAGACACTTCTTAAGGAGGGCAAGGCTACTATATCGACAGCTATCTGTACAAGAGATGATATTATGATATATCTTATCCAGAAGGGACTTGAGAGTGAGCTTGCATTTACTATTATGGAAAAGGTAAGAAAAGGTAAGGGACTTACACCTGAATGGGAGCAGATTATGAAGGAACACGGCGTTCCTGACTGGTACATATGGTCGTGTAATAAAATTCAGTATATGTTCCCTAAGGCACATGCGGCGGCATATGTTATGATGGCGTGGCGCGTTGCTTACTGCAAGGTATTCTATCCACTTGCCTATTATTGTGCCTACTTTAGTATAAGGGCAGATGCCTTTGATTATGAAAAGATGGCTATGGGCAGGGAACGGCTTGAATATTATCTTGATATGTATAAATCTAAGAAAGCAGATGGAACTATCGAAAAGACTGAGCTTGATGAGTACAAGGATATGCGTATTGTCCAGGAAATGTATGCAAGAGGCTACGAGTTTACACCGATTGACATATATAAGGCGAAAGCAAGAAGCTTCCAGATAATAGACGGAAAGATAATGCCATCCTTTAAGGTCGTATCCAAGATAGGTGAGTCGGCAGGTGAGTCTATAGAGATAGCGGCAAGGGACGGAAAGTTCTTATCAAAGGATGACTTAAGGCAGCGTGCCAGGATAGGTCAGACGGTTATCGAAAAGTTAAGTGAGTTGAAGCTGCTTGACGGAATGGCAGAGAGCAACCAGTTGTCTTTGTTTGATGTTATATAATTTTGACCCGCTCCAATATGAGCATAAAAGTGGGGATAGTCCAACGATATGCGAATATTAGGTGGAATTGTGGGAGTACGTGGCACGGAACAATCCGTAGGTACCATAGGTGGATAAATGACCTTGTGACTCTGGTATCTAATTTAAAGTATATTATGTTGCATATATTCATATATATGTGGTATATTGTGTAAGTTGCTGGTGTATCAATCTGTTTATACAGGTTGATATGCCTTTTGTATGAATAATATCATGAGGTGAAAAATGTTAAAAAAGTATCTTATATGTTTTTTAGTATCTATGGTACCTATTGTCGAGCTTAGAGGAGCTATTCCTATATCACAGGGTATGCAGCTTCCTTTGTTACAGTCTTATATAATATGTGTAATTGGTAATATGCTTCCAGTACCTGTTATATATTTTTTTGCAAGACGTGTTCTTGAATGGGGAGCTGACAAGAAGTATATTGGCAAGTTCTTCACTTTCTGTATTGAAAAAGGACACAAGGGTGGAGAGAAGTTAAAGAAGAAGGCTGGTAACGGACTTTTTATAGCACTTCTTTTATTCGTTGGAATTCCAGTTCCAGGAACAGGTGCATGGACAGGAACACTTGCAGCAAGCTTTCTTGATATGGGCTTTAAGAAGAGCGTAATCGCAGTTCTTGGCGGCGTGCTGCTTGCAGGAGTTATTATGGGACTTGCATCGGCGGGATTATTTACAGCACTGTTTAGTCTGTTTTAAGACAAAGGGAAATTTGACAGAGCTATAATGAGTGATTGCGTTCAGGCATATTTGATGAAGAACGGACGACATAGAATAAGCGGATGCCTATAGCACAGACGGTATTCGACACCAGAAGATTTAATTTACGCGGGCAACGAGCTAAAGTCATATGCGGGCATATGACCTTGGCGACTGCCTCGATAACAATAAGAAACACGTTATGCGGGTTTCTCATTATTGGTTATTTCTAAGACTTTTCATATAGGTATTAACTGCGACCGCTACCGTTTGATACGGAACGTCCTGTCCCATACCGGGCTTCCACAGACATCCGCTTATTCTATGTCTGGCTGTGATAAATTGTATTAATTATGATAAAGTTAGTTAATAAAAAGAGTTTTATATTGAAAATCTGTTACAAAAGCCTTGGGATTATGTGTTTTTTCGATATTATAAAACAGGTAAAACCCAGTATTTATGCGGGTTCAGAAGAAAACTTCAATTTTTCTTCAAAATTTTTGAAAAAAATTGAAAAAAGTGCTTGACGGATTGGGTATTCAGGTGTATTATAATGAAGTGCTCAGCGATAAGCGCTGACACAAAGTATTAAAGATATGGCTTATTGGTCAAGTGGTTAAGACGTCGCCCTCTCACGGCGAAGACAGGGGTTCGACTCCCCTATAAGCTATTCTGAGTTATATTCGACTGACAAGAGTGGGCATTGATGTCCACTCTTTCGTTTTTATCCTGAAATATTTATCAGGGTCTGGCGGTATAGGCATATGTGAATGTGATTCAGTATCAAATTATAAGAAAGAGGTAGACATGGGTAAGAGAGAAGATTACGAGGCTAAGACGGAACAGCTTATAGCGCCTATCATCGCTGCCAATCATGTGGAACTTTTTGATGTGGATTACATTAAGGAAGGTCAGGACTGGTACTTAAGAGTCTATATCGACAAAGAAGGCGGAGTCACTATAGATGACTGTCAGGCGGTAAGCAGAGCTTTCAATGAGGTGCTGGATAAGGAGAATTATATTGCAGACCAGTATATATTTGAGGTGAGTTCTCCGGGACTTACAAGACCTTTAAAGAAAGAAAAGGATTATGAAAAAAGTATAGGACGACTGTTAGACATTAAGCTTTATAAGCCTGTTGAGGGTAAGAAGGAATACGCGGGTATCCTTAAGGAATATAATAAGGATATTATTATTATAGAGTCTGATGATACACAGATAACTATTGAAAGAAGCAATCTTGCTATGATTAGATGGGCTTATGTAGACTAGAAGCAGTTGATGGTGTGTATGTGAGTATAGTTTTAGATTAAATTATGGAGGATGATAAAGATGAATAAGGATTTAATACTTGCGATTGAGGCTTTGGAAAAAGAAAATGGTATCAGCAAAGAGATTATGTTTGATGCTATTGAAAAGTCTTTAATGGATGAGTATAAGGCAGAATTTGATAAGGCTGATAACGGAAGGGTATCACTTGACAGAATAACTGGAGATTTCCATATATATTCAGACAGAACAGTCGTTGAGAAGGTGGAAGTTCCAGAATTCAGAGAGAATAAGAAGGAAAAGTATGTTTCTGGTACAGAGATAGCCTTAGAGGATGCAAGAAAGATTAAGCCGGGATGTCAGATAGGTGATGTTATCACTATCGAGGTTAAGTCTGAAGAGTTCTCAAGAAAGGCTGCAAAAAATGCAAAGAACACCATTGTACAGACAATAAGAGAACAGGAAAAAAATGCACTTTATAATGAGCTTCATGATAAGGAAAGAGAAATTATTACAGGTGTAGTACAGAGAATTAACGATAATGGTGATATGACAATTGACATCGGAAGAACACAGGCGGTTCTTAAGGCTGATGATAAGTCAAGAGATAACAGCAGATTTAAGGATAAGGAATTCAAGCCAGGTGACAGAATAAAGGTATATGTTGTAAGTGTAAGCAACAGAGAAAGAAACGGACTTGGAATAAAGATATCAAGAAAGTCACCAGAATTCGTTAAGAAGTTATTTGAAGAAGAAGTAACTGAGATTAAGGATGGAACAGTTGAGATTATGGCAATCGCAAGAGAAGCTGGTTCCAGAACTAAGATGGCAGTAAGAGCAAATGTTCCACACGTAGACCCAGTTGGCGCATGTGTTGGTATTAACGGCGCAAGAGTTAAGAATATTGTAAATGAACTTGGCAGCGAGCAGATAGATATCGTTGAGTGGGACAGCAATCCAGCACAGCTTATTGTTAATGCACTCAGCCCTGCAAAGGTTGTATCAGCAGTCGCTGATGAAGAAGAAAAGAAGGCTAAGATAATTGTATCTGAACAGCAGTTATCACTTGCTATCGGTAAGTCAGGACAGAATGTAAGACTTGCAGCAAAGCTTACAGGATATGGTATAGATATAAAGAGCGAAGCAGATGCAGAGGAGTTTGAAGAAGAAACACAGGAAGCAGAGTCAGTATATGACAATGAAGAGATAGCTGATAGTGATATTCAGGCTGAACAGGAAACATATCCAGAAGATGAAGAAGCAGATGCAGCCTCTGACACAGAAGTTGTAGAAGAATAATATTTTTGGGAGTGATATTTTGGCAGCAGTAAAGAAGATTCCACAAAGACAATGTGTTGGTTGTAACCAGATGAAGAATAAGAAAGAACTTATTCGTATCCTTAAAACACAGGATGAACAAATCATAATAGACACAACGGGAAAGAAGAACGGCAGAGGGGCTTATATATGTCCTGATGCAGAATGTCTTAAGAAGGCAAGAAAGTCAAAGGGACTTGAGAGAGCTTTCAAGATGGCGATTGACCCAGGTGTTTATGATGAGCTTGAAAAGGAGATGAGTAATCTTGAATAATAGCAGAGCATTATCAATGATAGGTCTTGCAATGAAGGCCGGAAAAGTTGCAAGCGGAGAGTTTTCAACAGAAAAGGCTGTAAAAGAGCATAAGGCATATATGGTGATAGTAGCAGATGATTCATCTGATAATACCAAGAAGAACTTCAGAAATATGTGTGAGTACTATAAGGTTCCGGTGTATTTCTTTAGCAATAAAGAAGAGCTGGGACATGCGATAGGTAAAGAATTCAGGGCATCACTCGCAATCCTTGATGAAGGATTTAAAAATAGTATTGAAAAACATTTTAAGTAGATATTAGTAACTATTGGTGTATAATAACATATGGGTGTGGCAGATAGTTAGTAACACTGGTATGTTGGAAAAGAGGTCAAATGGCAAATATGAGAGTTCATGAACTGGCAAAGGAATTAAATATTTCTTCAAAGGATATAACTGATATGCTTAGCAATAATGAAAAGAAATACACAGCGATGAGCGGACTTGGAGAAGCTGAGATAAACAGCGTAAAAGGAAAGTTCAAGGCTAAGCCAGTTGCTAGTAACAATGCAGTAAAATCAGAACCTAAAAAGGCAGAAGAAAGAAACGTGAAAATACAGGAAAATAATAAAGTGGAAGAAAAGAAAGTAAATATAGAAAAGAAAGAACAGATAAAGTCAGAGGACGTTAAGGCATCAGCAGAAAAGAAGACATCTGCACAGGATGGAGATAAGAAGCACATATCACAGGTATATTTCCCACAGAACAGCCAGAAGTCTGATAACAGAGAAAGAAATAATAACAGAAGAGACGGCAATAACGGTAACTATAGAAATAACGACCGTAACAGAGACAACCGTGACAACAGGGATGGAAATAACGGCGGCTATAGAAATAATGACCGTAACAGAGATGGAAACGGTGGTTATAGAAATAACGACCGTAACGGTTATGGAAACAGAGACAGCAGAGACGGAAACAACGGCGGCTATAGAAATAATGACCGTAACAGAGATGGAAACGGCGGTTACAGAAATAACGACCGTAACGGTTATGGAAACAGAGACAACAGAGACGGAAACAACGGCGGCTATAGAAATAATGACCGTAACAGAGATGGAAACGGTGGTTATAGAAATAATGACCGTAACGGCTATGGAAACAGAGATAACAGAGACGGAAACAACGGCGGCTATAGAAATAATGACCGTAACAGAGATGGAAACGGTGGTTATAGAAATAACGACCGTAACGGTTATGGAAACAGAGACAGCAGAGACGGAAACAACGGCGGCTATAGAAATAATGACCGTAATGGAAACAACAGCCATCGTTCTGGCAGAGACGGTCAGGGTTTTGCAGGTGCAAGAAGAAATGACAGAACTTCTTCAGCACCTAAGGATGATTTCATATTTGAGACAAAGCCGGATTCAAGAAGACCAGACTCAAGAAAGAATGACTCAAGAAAGAACGATAGAAAGAAGGATAATGAGGCAAAGGAAAATCTTAAGTTTGCTAACAGCAAGCATGAGAAGAAGCCGGCTTCAAAGCAGGAAAAGAAGGAAGAAGAAACAATTAAGCAGCTTATCTTACCTGACAGCCTCACTATAAAGGAACTTGCTGATAAGATGAAGGTTCAGCCATCAGCTATCGTTAAGAAGTTATTCCTTCAGGGTAAGATTGTTACAATTAATCAGGAAGTGGATTATGATACAGCAGAAGAGATAGCACTTGAGTTTAACTGCATATGTGACCATGAGGTTAAGGTTGATGTTATTGCAGAACTCCTTAAGGAAGATGAAGAGTCAGAGGACGATATGGTAGCAAGACCACCAGTTGTCTGCGTTATGGGTCACGTTGACCATGGTAAGACTTCACTTCTTGATGCAATCAGGGAAACACATGTAACAGACAAGGAATCTGGTGGTATTACACAGAAGATTGGCGCTTACATGGTTGATGTAGACGGACAGAAGATTACATTCCTTGATACACCGGGTCATGAAGCGTTTACAGCTATGCGTATGCGTGGTGCACAGGCTACAGATATCGCTATTCTTGTAGTAGCAGCCGATGATGGTGTCATGCCACAGACTATTGAGGCTATTAACCATGCCAAGGCAGCAGGTGTTGAGATTATCGTTGCTGTTAATAAGATTGATAAGCCTAATGCTAATATCGAGAAGGTTAAGCAGGAGCTTACAGAGTATGAACTTATCGCAGAAGACTGGGGTGGTTCTACTACATTTGTTCCAGTATCAGCACATACTAAGGAAGGTATAGATGAACTTCTTGAAATGATTCTTCTTACAGCTGAGGTTAATGAATTAAAGGCTAATCCTAACCGTAAGGCAAGAGGTATCGTAATTGAGGCTGAGCTTGATAAGGGACGTGGTCCTGTAGCTACAATACTTGTACAGAAGGGTACATTAAAAGTTGGTGATGCAGTTGCCGCTGGTTCATGCTATGGTAAGATAAGAGCCATGATAGATGATAAGGGAAGAAGAGTTAAGGAAGCTACACCTTCTATGCCAGTTGAGATACTTGGTCTTAATGATGTACCTAATGCCGGTGAGATTATTATGGCTACAGACAACGAAAAGGAAGCAAGAAATATTGCTGATACATTTATCGCTGAAGGTAAGAAGAAGCTTCTTGATGATACAAAGCATAAGGTATCGCTTGACGCATTATTCGAGCAGATTCAGGCTGGTAATATGAAGGAACTTGACCTTATCATAAAGGCAGATGTACAGGGTTCAGTAGAGGCAGTTAAGCAGAGTCTTGTAAAGCTTTCTAATGAAGAGGTTATCGTTAAGGTTATCCATGGCGGTGTTGGTAATATCAACGAGTCCGATGTAGTTTTAGCATCAGCTTCTAACGCTATTATCATCGGTTTCAACGTAAAGCCGGATAATCAGGCAAGAATAGTAGCTGAGAGAGAAAAGGTTGACTTAAGACTTTACAGCGTTATTTACAATGCTATCGAGGATGTTGAAGCAGCTCTTAAGGGTATGCTTGAGCCTATATATGAGGAAAAGATTATCGGTCATGCTGAAATCAGACAGATATTCAAGGCTTCTGGTGTTGGTAACATCGCAGGTGCTATCGTTACAGAAGGTAGAATGACTAAGGATTCTATTGTAAGAATTACGAGAGATAAAGAGCAGATCTATGAAGGACCTATCGCAACACTTAAGCATTTCAAGGATGATGTCAAGGAAGTTAAGGCGGGTTCTGAGTGTGGTATGGTATTCGAGAACTTCGGACAGATTCAGGAGGGCGATCTTGTAGAAGCCCACATTATGGTAGAAGTACCAAGATAAAAGCAAAGTTAACATATTCAAAGTATCCGGAGTATATGTGTCCGGATACTTTAATGTTACAAAGATACCAGGGTCAAAAGGTCTAAACCCACATGAGCTTGCTCATAGGTGGGTGAATGACCTTGGGACCCGCCCCAATATGAGCATAAAAGTGGGATGACAGTCCCACGATATGCGAATATTGGGCAGGATTGTGGGAGTGCGCAGCACGGAACAATCCGTAGGTATCATAGTTGGGGGCTTTTGACCCCAATATCTTACAAAATATGAATTATAATAAAGTGTCAGAAAAAGGGGAGCATAATGCGTAAAAACAGTGTTAAGAATACCCGTATCAATGGCGAGGTATTAAAAGAACTTAGCAATATTATCCGCAGCGAAATCAAGGATCCAAGAATTAATCCTATGACTTCGGTTGTATCCGTTGAGGTAGCACCTGACCTTAAGACATGTAAGGCATATATAAGTGTTCTGGGTGACGAAAAGTCACAGCAGGATACTATTGCTGGTCTTAAGAGTGCAGAAGGATATATAAGAAGAGAGCTTGCAAGAACAGTTAATCTTCGTAATACTCCTGAGATTAAGTTTATACTTGACCAGTCAATAGAATACGGAATAAATATGTCTAAGCTTATAGATGAAGTTACAAAAAAAGATGATGAGAGTCATAAGAATTCAGACGAAAACATTTAAAATGTGACTGTTATAAGAATGGAGAATAAGAATATGAATGTGATTGAGGAATTAAAGGGTGCACATATTGTCGGAATAACAGGACATATAAGACCAGATGGTGATTGTACAGGTTCTACACTTGCATTATATAATTATTTAAAGAAAAATGCGCCGGATATGGATGTATCAGTATATCTTGAACAGCCGGGAATAGAATTCTCATATCTTAGTGGATATTCAGATATAAAGAATACATTAGAAAATGGCAGGGAGTTTGATGCATTTGTTGTGCTTGACTGTAGTTCTATAGACAGAATAGAGCCTTTTGCGGCAGGTTTTGACAGTGCCAAGAAGACTATATGTATAGACCATCATATAAGCAATGACAGCTTTGCAGATATCAATGAAGTAAGACCTGACGCAAGTTCGGCATGTGAAGTGCTTTATGATACACTTGATGAAGAGAAGATAGACAAGGCGGTCGCTGAGTGTATATATACTGGAATTATACACGATACAGGAGTGTTCAAGTATAGCTGCACATCACTCCACACTATGGAGATAGCTGGAAAGATGATGCAGATGGGAATTGATTATTCTGATATAATTGATAACAGCTTTTATAAGAAGACATATGTACAGAACCAGATACTTGGAAGGGCACTTCTTGAGAGTGTGCTTTTCTATGACGGCAGATGCATATTCTCAAGTGTAACAAGAGATGAAATGGACTTCTATGGCGTCACAGGCAGGGAGCTTGGTGGCATAATAGAGCAGTTAAGGCTTACAGAGGGCGTTGAGGTGGCTATATTCCTGTATGAAACAGGTGATAATGAATATAAGGTCAGCTTAAGGTCTAAGAAGGATATAGATGTAAGCCAGATAGCTGTAAGCTTTGGCGGTGGCGGTCATGTAAGAGCTGCTGGTTTTTCAGCTAAAGGAACAGTGCATGATATAATTAACAGAATCGGTGCAATGATAGAAGGACAGTATTCTAAGATACAGGATTAAGACAGATATGTTTTTTAGAATAAAGGAGAGCTGAACGGTATGAACGGTATTATTAATGTATATAAAGAAAAAGGATTTACTTCGCATGATGTAGTTGCAAAGCTGAGGGGAATTCTTCATATGAAAAAAATCGGGCATACCGGAACGCTTGACCCGGATGCGGTGGGAGTTCTTCCGGTATGTCTTGGCAAGGGTACAGGTCTTGTGTCTATGATAACGGACTGGACTAAGACATACGAAGCGGTTATGCTGCTTGGAACTACCACGGACACCCAGGATACAAGCGGAACTGTATTGACCCAGTCGGCTGTTGAAGTCGATGAGAGAACTGTGCTTGAGGTATGCAGCCAGTTTGAAGGTGAGTATGACCAGATACCGCCTATGTATTCAGCTCTTAAGGTGAATGGAAAGAAGCTTTATGAGCTTGCAAGAGCAGGTGTTGAGGTTGAGAGAAAGCCAAGAAGAGTTGTCATCAACTCTCTGAGGGTAAATGATATTAATCTTGAAGATGATGTAAAAACAGTCACAATTACGGTTGACTGTTCAAAGGGGACATATATAAGAACGCTGTGTGATGACATTGGAAAGAAGTTAGGCTGTGGAGCCTGTATGATGTCGCTTAAAAGAACAAGGGTCGGGGATTTTGTAATTGATGATACACTGACACTTAACCAGATAGCAGCGCTTGCGTTAAAAGGTGAGATAGAAGATTATATTGTAAGCATAGACGAGATGTTTTCAGATTATAGAAAGCTGACAGTTGATGCTGTCTATAACAGACTGCTTTATAATGGAAACAAGCTTCCTCTTGAGGCTATTGTAAGTGATGGCGGTGAGTTTCTTGATATGGAAAAGTTCAGAATATATGATGCCGAAGGAAGCTTTGTCGGTATATATAAGTATATAGGAGGACAGTTTGTCCTTGAAAAAATGTTTTATGATAATTCAGATACCTGAAAGGTGGTGCAGACCGGGGTGGAATACATACATGGGACTAAAGATTTCAAGCTTGAAGGCGCAAGTGCAGTAACACTTGGCAAGTTTGACGGTGTTCATCTAGGACACCAGAAGCTGATATCTATAGTCAGGGAAAAAGCAGAAGAGATGGGACTTTTGTCAGTTATGTTCACATTTGACAGAATTCCGTTAAGCATATGCCCACAGAAAAATCAGCATTTTCTGTCTACCAATTCTGAGAGAAGGGCTCTTTGTGAAAAGTATGGACTTGATGTAGAGGTTGAGTATCCATTTACAACAGAGCTTATGAATATGGAGCCGGAAGAGTTTGTTGAGAATATACTGGTTAAGCAGCTCAATGCGCGTGTCATAGTAGTTGGCACAGATTACTGTTTTGGAAAAAATAGAAGTGGTAATGTTGAGTTTCTTATTGCAAATGCAGTTAAGTACGGATATGAAACAATAGTTGTAGAAAAAGAAAAGTTTCAGGATAAGGATATAAGCAGTACATATGTAAGAGAGGAACTAAGGCTTGGACATATGGAAACGGTCAATGTACTGTTAAACAGACCATATTCGATATCAGGTGTGGTGGCTAAGGGCAATCAGCTTGGAAGAACTATAGATATACCTACAATTAATGTATATCCTACAGAGATAAAGCTGCTTCCACCTAATGGCGTGTATGCATCTAAGATACTTATCGATAATATCGAATACTACGGAGTGACTAATCTTGGCACGAAGCCGACAGTCAGTGACGGATATGAGATAAGTGTTGAAACTAATGTGTTTTACTTTGACAAGGATGTGTATGGAAACAAGGTTGAGGTCAAGCTTCTTCACTTTTTAAGACAGGAAATGAAGTTTGAAAGTATAGAGGCACTAAAAAAACAGATGGAAAGCGATGCAAGCTTTGCAAGAGAAATGTTTATGTTATAAGAGCCAAATAAAAACAAAAAAGTACTTGATTATATAGTCACTCTATGATATATTATCAACGTATGAGCCGCCACTCAGATTAGGGACACTCCGACCCGCATCTTAGTGACAGGTGATTAAAAAACAGGAGGATTATTAGAATGATATCTAAGGAAAAGAAAGCAGAAATTATCGCTAACTATGGAAGAAAAGCAGGAGACACAGGTTCTCCAGAAGTTCAGATTGCAATCTTAACAGAAAGAATTGCTGAATTAACAGAACACTTAAAGGTTAACCAGAAGGATCATCACTCAAGAAGAGGTCTTTTAAAGATGGTTGGTAAGAGAAGAGCCTTACTTTCTTACTTAAAGAAGAACGATATCGAAAGCTACAGAAACTTAATCGAGCGTTTAGGAATCAGAAAGTAATTATAAGGGCGGAGTTGTACCTATATCATATGTACAACTTCGCCCTGCTTTGTGTTTATATAGCTGGTGAATACTCAGGCAGTGATATATGCAAAGGTTTCCAGAAAATAGACAAAGCAACAAAGAGAATAACAGAAGGAATAACCGAGACCACTCAAAAGAATATCATTTTGTGAAATATTAAAGTATTTATTGTTATGGTGTTTTTTTGAGTTGTTTCGGACCTTCTGTTCAATAACTAAACTAAACAGCCAAAAGGCAGAAACGAGGAAAGCATGTTTAAACAGTACACAATGGAATTAGCTGGCAGAACATTAAGAGTTGATGTTGGCAGAGTATGTGCACAGGCTAACGGAGCAGCCCTTATGCACTATGGTGATACAGTAGTACTTTCAACAGCTACTGCATCTAAGGAACCAAGAGAAGGAATCGATTTCTTCCCACTTAGTGTTGAATTTGAAGAAAAGATGTACGCAGTAGGTAAGATACCTGGCGGTTTCAATAAGAGAGAGGGAAAGGCTTCTGAGAATGCTATTCTTACATCAAGAGTAATTGACAGACCTATGAGACCTTTATTCCCTAAGGATTACCGTAACGATGTTACACTTAATAATATGGTTATGGCAGTAGATCCAGAGTGCCGTCCTGAGCTTGTAGCTATGATTGGCGCTTCTATTGCAACATGTATATCAGATATCCCATTTGACGGTCCTTGTGCTATGACACAGGTTGGAATGATTGATGGAGAGTTCATTATCAATCCATCACAGGCACAGTGGCAGGAGGGTGATCTTCAGCTTACAGTAGCTTCTACTAAGCAGAAGGTTATTATGATTGAAGCAGGTGCTAATATCATTCCAGAAGATAAGATGATTGAAGCTATCTACATGGCACATGATATCAACCAGACAATTATCGCATTTATTGAGAAGATTGTAGCAGAGGTTGGTAAGGAGAAGCACGCATATGAGAGCTGTGCTATTCCAGCAGAAATGTTTGAGGCAATGAAGCAGGTTGTATCTCCAGAAGAGATGGAAGTTGCTGTATTCTCTGATGATAAGCAGACAAGAGACAAGAACATTGATGAAGTAACTGAAAAGATGAAGGAAGCATTTGCTGATAATGAAGAATACTTAGCAGTTCTTGGTGAAGCTATTTACCAGTATCAGAAGAAGACAGTCCGTAAGATGATATTAAAGGATCATAAGAGACCTGACGGACGTGCTATTAACCAGATAAGACCTCTTGCAGCAGAAGTTGATATTATTCCTAGAGTTCATGGTTCTGCTATGTTTACAAGAGGACAGACACAGATATGTGATGTTGTAACACTTGCACCTTTATCAGAAGCACAGAAGGTTGATGGTCTTGATGACAATGTTACAACTAAGAGATATATTCATCACTATAACTTCCCTTCATACTCTGTAGGTGAAACAAAGCCTTCAAGAGGTCCGGGACGTAGAGAAATAGGACACGGAGCTTTAGCTGAAAGAGCACTTATTCCAGTACTTCCTTCAGAAAAGGAATTCCCATATGCTATCCGTGCTGTATCAGAAACATTTGAGTCTAACGGTTCAACATCTATGGCATCTACTTGTGCATCTTGTATGTCACTTATGGCAGCAGGTGTTCCAATTAAGAGTATGGTTGCTGGTATTTCCTGCGGTCTTGTAACAGGTGATACAGATGATGATTATGTAGTACTTACAGATATTCAGGGCCTTGAAGATTTCTTCGGTGATATGGACTTTAAGGTAACGGGTACAACAGAAGGTATCACAGCTATCCAGATGGATATTAAGATTCATGGTCTTACACGTCCTATCGTAGAAGAGGCTATAAGAAGAACAAGAGAAGCAAGACTCTTTATCATGGATACATGTATGAAGCCAGCTATCGCTGAGCCAAGAAAGACAGTAGGTGAATTCGCACCTAAGATTATCCAGACATCTATCGACCCAGCTAAGATTGGTGAAGTGGTTGGACAGCGTGGTAAGGTTATCAATGCTATTATCGAAGAGTGCGGCGTTAAGATTGATATCACAGATGATGGTTTTGTATCAATATGTGGTGTTGAGCAGGCTGGCATGGATAAGGCTATGAAGTATATCAGAACTATCGTTGATGAATTTGAAGAAGGTAAGATATATGAAGGTAAGGTTGTAAGCATCAAGGAATTCGGAGCTTTCGTTGAGTTTGCACCTGGTAAGGAAGGTATGGTTCATATATCTAAGATATCTAAGGAAAGAATCAATATGGTAGAAGATGTTCTTACACTTGGTGATGTTGTTAAGTGTAAGTGCATGGGCAAGGATAAGATGGGAAGAATAAGCTTCTCAATCAAGGATGCCGAGTAAATAATAATTAATTCAGACATTTAATAATAGATGTAAAAGATATTAGCTGATAAGCGGTTTGACCTGCTGGCTGGACTGCTTATTAGTTATTTATAGTGATTTTAATTATAAGGAGGATACAGCTATGGTAGATCAGAATTGTGCATACTGTATGGAAGGTGAACTTGTTGCAAAGTTCGGTATTAAGATATGTGAGTTAGAGACATCTAAGGTATATCTTTTCAAGGAGCAGAGCCACCCTGGAAGATGTATAGTTGCCCACAAGAAGCATGTAGGTGATATGAATGAACTTACAGCAGAAGAAAGAGCTGCTTACTTTGAGGATGTTGCAAGAGTTGCAAGAGCTATTATGAAAGCATTCAATCCAGATAAGGTTAACTATGGTGCTTATGGAGATACAGGACATCATCTTCACTTCCACCTTTGCCCTAAGTATAAGGACGAATATGAGTGGGGTGGAGTATTCCTTATGAATCCAGATAAGAAGTACTTAACAGATGCTGAATATACAGAAATGATAGAAAAGATTAAGGCTAATCTTTAATAACTAAAGCAGAGCTTTATAATATTAGTATTTGTCGAAAAATGTCGTTATATTGGGTGAAAATTGTACTCAATATAACGATGTTTTTTTGCATTTTGTATAAGAGTGTGATATAATTAACAAAATAAAACGTGAATAACATACAATAAATAATTGGAGAGGCTATTTATGAAACATGCGGGAGATAATGAAGAGAAAAAAATAACAGCTTCTAAGATTGAGAAAGACGAATTATATCTATATTCACTAAGAAAGATGGCAGACAATAATATTGACAGTAATAAGTCACCACTTACAGGCTTATATGGAATTAAAGCATTTTTTTATCAGTCCAATGAATTGATTAAGAATAATCCGGATAAGCAGTTTGCTATTATAAGAATGGATATATATCACTTTAAGACAGTTAATGAATTCTGTGGAAGAGATGAGGCAGACAGGCTTTTAAAGTACATATCAGCATTGTTTACAGAGTATACAGGAGATTATGCGGTTGCCGGGCATTTCAGGGCTGATATATTTACACTGTGTACAGCCTTTGACAGCCGCGACCAGCTTATAGATATAACTAAGAGCATTAAGAATTCAATAGATAAGTATGAGATAGCATGTAAGATTATACCAGCATTTGGAATATGCATTAATGATGGAAGCATGGATATAAGTCTTATGTGCGACTATGCAGATCTTGCGTTACAGAGGATTAAGGGTAAGGTATTCAGGGTATATGAGTTCTATGATACTGATATGCGTGAGAGGATGCTTTTTGAGAAGAAGATAGAAAATGATGTGCTGCCGGCACTTAAGAATAACCAGATTAAGCCTTATGTGCAGCCTAAGGTTGATATGAGAACAGGGCGCATAATAGGAGGGGAGGCACTTGTAAGATGGGTGCTTTCTGACGGAGGTATGGTTTATCCGGATGAGTTTATTCCGGTAATAGAAAAGAATGGTTACGTCCTTGATGTTGATAATTATATGTGGGACAGAGTCTGTTATTATATCAAGAAGCTTGAGCAGGAAGGCGTAGAGCCGGTGCCTATATCTATTAATGTATCAAGAATGCACGTATATCAGGATCATTTTATAAGCAGGATAAAGAAGCTTACGGATAAGTATAATATAAAGCCGGAGCTTATACCGCTTGAGATTACAGAGAGCGCATTTACCAATGAAGAAAACAGTCTTTACAGAAAGGTAAAGACACTTCAGAGCTATGGATATAAATTTTCCATGGATGATTTCGGTTCTGGTTATTCATCACTTGGCATGCTTAAGGATGAACATGTCGATGAGGTTAAGATAGACAAGACCTTTGTTGATGATATAGCCACTGATAAGGGAAAAGTACTTTTAAGCAACGTTATAAGGATGATAAGCGACCTGGGAATAGATATGATAGCAGAAGGCGTTGAGACTAAAGAACAGGCTGATTTCCTTGTAGCGCATGGCTGTATGTATGCACAGGGATACTATTATTACAAGCCTATGCCTATAGAAGAATTTGTATTACTGCTTGAAAAGTCAGCTAAAGAGTGATAAAATATCTGTCGGCGTATTTTAGATAATTGAGTTAAAAAAGGAGAAATAAAATGTCAGGACATTCAAAATTTGCTAACATAGCCCATAAGAAAGCTGCTAATGATGCTGCTAAGGGTAAAATATTTACAAGACTTGGTAAGGAGATTATGGTTGCCGTTAAAGAAGGTGGACCTGATGTTAATAATAATAGTAAGCTAAGACAGGTTGTTACTAAGTGTAAGGCAGCTAATATGCCTAATGATACAATTGACAGAGCTATTAAGAAGGCTGCAAGCACAGATATGTCTGATTTTGAATCAGTTACATATGAAGGATATGGTCCTAACGGAACAGCTATCATAGTTGAGGCTTTAACAGATAATAGAAACCGTGCTGCATCTAACATAAGAAATGCATTTACAAAGGGTGGCGGTAATGTAGGTACACCTGGCTGTGTATCATTTATGTTTGATAACAAGGGACAGATAATCGTAGATAAGGAAGAATGTGACAAAGATGCAGACGACCTTATGATGCTTGCTCTTGATGCCGGCGCAGATGATTTTAATGAAGAAGATGACTGCTATGAGATAACAACAGCTCCAGATGATTTTGGAACTGTAAGTGATGCACTTTCAAACGAAGGTGTAACATTCGCATCAGCAGAGGTTACTATGATACCTCAGACTATGGTTGAACTTACATCAGAAGATGATATTAAGAAAATGAGAAGAATACTTGCACTTCTTGACGAAGAGGATGATGTTCAGAATGTTTATCACAACTGGGATGAACCAGTAGAAGATGAAGAATAATGCTTTAATGTATTGTATTAGAGGCAGGCTGGCCCGCTTTTGGGTTCAGCCTGCCTTTCTTTTTATGCTGTCTATTGTCTAAAGCTTATATATGCCTTATATACACCAGCTGATCAAAATCAGTAAGTGAGTTGGATAATGTAAACTAAACATTTTAGGGTCTTTTATTTTGAATGATTTAGTGTTATTATTAAAGAAACATTTTGTAATTATCAGGGAAGATAATTATTAAGACGGAGAATATAATGCTTATAAAAGAAGTTCCAAAAGATGCTGAGCTTACGATAGAGGTCAGTGTAGCAGCAAGAAAGCTGGAGTTTAAGTCGCAATGTATAGATACAGGCATGAACTATCTGTATGCCAGACCTATAATTATAGATGGAAAAAGAGTCTCTTTTGAGGCTTCGGTTACTCTGTCAGTCAGTCTTGTATATATAAGAGAAGATAAGAATCCTGTGCTGTGGAGAGGCGTAGGCATATCGACTGTCACTGAGAATGGAAAGTCGATGTATAAGATAACCTCATCCATGGAAGGCTATGAGATGAACAGAAGACAGGCATACCGACTGTTTCTTGGATTAGGAGCAGTAGCACAGATAGGTATTAATAAAAAAGCTGTTAATGTTATTATAAAAGATATAAGTGAGAATGGATTTTCATTCGTGGGAAACGAAGATATAGAGGTTAATAAATCGCCTGTAAGGCTTGTATTTAAAGATATGGATGATACCATAAGTCTTATGGGAATCGTTGTAAGAAAGGTAAAGGCAGGTGAAAAAAAGATAATATATGGATGTACATTAACATCATGTAACACAGATATTGTACATTATATCAATGCAAAACAAAGATACTATCTTTCAACAGCAAAGAATACCCAGATTAATGCCAACAGGGCAGCTATAAGAAATGTATTAAGAGAATCGCCTAAGTATATTAATAACAATAATAAACAGGGAAATAAAAAGAAAACAGGAAAATAAAAGCTGGAAAATAAAAAGTATTAAGTTAAAATGAATTCAGTAAATAAAATGAATTTAGTATATAAAAAGGGAAAGCGGAATTGGAGAAACTAATTATGAGGGAAACAGGAAGCAATAGCTTAGAAAAAAAACAAAAACGGGAGTTTGTAAGAGCAGAAATAGATAATCAGTATTCTATGACAAAAATCTGTCCTAAATGTGGAGCTACCATGGTATATGCTTATGGAGAGATGTATGAATGTCCAAAGTGTGGAGATAAAGAATATACAGATTTTGGAAAAATAAGAGAATATCTTGAAACACATGGACCTCAGAATGCAGTGACTATTGCAGATGCAACAGGTGTCAGTGTAAAAACCATCCAGAAGTTTTTATATCAGGGAAGAATAGAGATTCCAGATGGTTCAGATTCATACATAAAATGCCAGATGTGTGGCGCTGATATCAGATATGGAAGATTTTGTCCTGACTGTATGGCAAAGCTTAATAAAGAAAACCAGACAGCAGTTTATGTAGGTGAGAAGCCTAAGTATAAGAGAGACCATAACGGAAAGATGCATACTCTCGATGAAAGAGAAACAGAGAATGTATCAAGAAAGCCAATAGCGCTTCATAGAACTGCAAAAAAGAATAATAATCAGTAATATATAAGAAAAAGGACAATATTTACGGGTTGTTGTAATCAGACGGTAGATGTATAATGTCAACATATTCAAACAATATACATCTGAGTATTAATAAATATAATGGAGGATTGCTTTATGGAAAAAATTAGCTTGATAGATGAGGACTTCATGGATTTCCCTATAGGAGAGTTCCCATATGACAAAAACCATTCGGCTATTGGAGAATATCATTTTATCCATTTTCCTGGATTTTATGGACGATGGTATGACCCTGTATGTAACTACAGATATAACGGACAGGGTGCTTCATGGTGCATTATGGAGTATAATGGCAGACATTATATGGAACAGATGAGGCTTCACAATACAGAACCACACAGGACATTCCCTACACTTGAAACTGGCGACAGATTCTGGAGAGATTACGATATAGAAGCAGGACTTAGAATGTTCAATACCAAATGGGGAAGCGCAGGTATTGGTTTTTGTGCACAGAATTCACTGAACCTTCTTGCATGTATATTTGAAGATAAGAAGCTGAAGCTTGTATACAGACATAAAGAAAATGTAGAAGAAATCAAAAGTGTTGACTTTGACTATAATTGTGATGACACATATAACATAAAGGTATCTGTTAAAGGAAGCCATGTTATATGCAGCGTAGATGGCAGTACATATATAGATGTGCAGACAGATTATGCACTTCATGGTGGAAAAGTCGCTGTTACAGCAACGATACCGGCTGCATTCGGTTATGTAAAGGTAACAGTGGATGAAGCAACAGCCCAAAGAATAGAAAAAGACAGAACAGAATATGAATTAAAGTGTGAGACAGCACAGAAAAAGTACCCTAAGATGAAGCTTGCCAAAAAAATAGATCTTAAGGGCTGTGGTACTGGAAGACAGTTAAGATTCGGACATCTGCTTGGAACAAAAGAATACCAGATGGTTATGGCACAATGCCAGAAGAGAGTTAACAGAGATGCTTATGGTACAATAAGCTGTCTTACAGCTATGGACCTTGATGGCAATATATTGTGGCAACATGGTGAGCCTACAGATAACACTGAGATTGGTAATATTTCAGCGGATATGCCTATGCAGATATACGATATAGATGGCGATGGCTATGACGAGGTTATAACAGCAAAGAATTTTGAGGTGCTTATTCTTGATGGACGTACAGGAGAAGTTAAGAAAAGAGCAAAGACTCCTTATTCTACAGCAGCTGAGGATGGCACTATTATAGGAGTACCAGACGGAGAATATGCATTTGACAGAATCAATCCAGATGGAATGAGAATATGCAATTTCCGTGGACTTGATAAGCCAAGAGATATTCTTATTAAGGACAGATACTGCAGAGTATATGCACTTAATGATAATCTTGAGGTTATGTGGCATTTCCAGAGTGATAAGAATACAGGACATTTTCCTTTTGCCATAGATATCAATGGAGATGGTCATGATGAACTTCTTGTTGGCTATAATATGCTTGACTGTCATGGTAAAAGATTATGGACAATGCCTTTTAAGGATGATCATATAGATGAGATAGTACCTGGCAGATTCGAGTCAGGACCTAATAAGGGTAAGAAGTTTTTTGCATGCGTTGCAGGAACACAGGGATTTATTCTCTGCGATTTTGATGGAAACATATTAAAAAAGGATGGCATAGGACATGCACAGAGAGTAAGTCTTGCTAATTACTGTCCGGATAAGCCAGGCTATGAGATGGCTGTTGTTAACTTCTGGGGTCATCAGGGCATTATATACTTTTATGACAGTGAAGGTAATGAACTGTGGGAGATGGAGAATGAGCTTAATGGCAACCTTCTTACACCAGTTAACTGGACAGGAGACGGACAGGACTTCATACTGCTTAATGCAGATGTAGAACGCGGTGGCATGATAGATGGTGATGGCGTTACTGTCGTGAAGTTCCCGGATGATGGACACCCAACATTATGTGCGGAAGCAGTTAATATTCTTGGGGATGCAAGAGATGAAATAGTTACATGGGATTATAATTATATGTATATATACACTCAGGATGATGAGCAAAGAGAAGATGTGTATAAGCCATATAAGTATCCTGATTATAATGCATCTAATTACAGGGGTGAATATTCATATAGAGAAATATTCTGGTAATACAGAGTGGTTTATTAATAGGAGTGAGAGTTGTCATGAATAACGAATTAACACCAGGTGACATAAAGAAGATGGAAGATGAGATAGAATATCGTGTGCATGAAGTAAGAAAAAAAGCACTCGAAGATGTCAAGGAGGCAAGAGCACAGGGAGATCTGAGTGAGAATTTCGAGTATTATGCAGCAAAGAAGTTCAAGAATCAGAACGAAAGCCGTATAAGATATCTTCAGAGGATGATAAAGACAGCCACGATTATATCAGAAGAGTCGGCAGATGATGAGGCTGGTGTTAATAACACTATAACAGTAAAGTATGAAGATGATGGAACCACTGAGAAAATAAAGCTTGTAACAACTGTAAGGGGTGATTCCCTGGAAGGACTTATAAGTATAGAGTCGCCTCTGGGAAAGGCTATACTTGGCCATAAGGCTGGTGACAGGGTAGAGGTTGTTGTAAACAGCAATGTCAGCTATTTTATAGATATTCTTGCAATAGAGAATACAGATGGATCTGACGATGAGATTATGAGTTATTGAAAGGCGGCTTATGGTTTTTAGCAAAGAACAGAAGTCGGCGATACATTTTAAGGACGGACCTGCACTTGTACTTGCGGGTCCGGGTTCTGGAAAGACTACAGTTATTGTAAACAGAATAATAAGTCTTATAAAGGAACACAGTGTTTCCCCGTCTTCGATATTGGTCATTACATTTACAAAGGCGGCTGCAAAGTCTATGCGGCAGCGTTTTCTGTCACTTACGGGTGAGTCTTATGTATCAGTAACATTTGGTACATTCCACGCAGTATTTTTTTCTATGCTGCGCCATGCTTACAATTATTCAGCAGGTTCAATAATAAAAGCAGATATACAGTACAATTATATAAGAAATGCAGCTATGGGCTTTGAGCTGGAATATCCCGATGAAAATGAGATGGTAACAGGCATTATATCGGAGATAAGCCGTGTAAAAAGCAACAGGCTGTGTATAGATACATATGAGGCAGTAAGCTGTCCAGCAGCTACATTCCGTCTTATATATAAGAAATATGAAAATATGCTTATAAGCAGAAGAATGATAGATTATGACGATATGATTATTATGTGTTATGAGCTGTTATCTAAAAGAGCAGACTATAGAAAGGCGTGGCAGGATAAGTATAAGTATATACTTGTGGATGAATTTCAGGATATTAATAAGGCACAATATGATACCATAAAGCTTATAGCAGGAAAGCAGGCTAACCTTTTTGTGGTAGGTGATGATGACCAGAGCATATATGCTTTCAGGGGGTCAAAGCCTGATATTATGCTTGGACTTTCCACAGAGTACAGAGATATTGTACAGATGTATCTTAATACCAACTACAGGTGCTCATCAGAGATAGTGGCAGGCGCGCGTTCGCTGATAGAATATAATAAGGTGCGCTTCGCAAAGGATATAAGGTCGTGTGGAATGTGTTCAGGCAGAATTAAAGTGTGCAAAATGGCAGATATAGAAGAGGAGGCGTTGTATCTGTCAAAGGAAGTAAGGGAGCTTATTGCAGACGGAATTAAGCCGGAGGAAATAGCAGTCATATCACGCACAAATATAATAAGCAACATATATTATACAAGGCTTAACAGCGATGGTGTGGCGTGCAGGACATTAACAGCAGTACATAATATATATGATAGCTGGCTTATGCAGGATATAGCCGCATATATGAGATTATCACAGGGGATGTATGATAAGGAAAATGCAGTCAGAATAATTAACAAGCCGTCAAGATATATAAAGAGGGCACTGATTACACAGCCTTTTAACTTTGAACACTTAAGAAAATGCTATGACGGCGATGAGGGCCTGATAAAGATTATTAATGATATGCAGTTTGACATAAAAATGCTTTCACATATGTCACCTTATGCAGCGGTTAACTACATTCTTAAAGGCATAGGTTACGAGGATTATATAAATGAAGAGATAATAAGAAAACGTCTGAATAAAGAAGAGGTCTATGCCAAGCTGACAGAGATAAAGACATTGTCCAGAAAATATATGGATATAAAACAGTGGCTTAAATATATAGATGAACAGGCAGAAAAAACGGAGCGGGAAAATAAGAGTGACAAAAGACAGGGTAATCAGAAAAACAGTGATGAAAAAGACAGTGCCGGAGCAGTAAATATATACACAATGCACAGCTGCAAAGGACTAGAATTCAAAGCTGTATTTATAATGGATGTGTGCGAAGGCATAATACCGTACAATAAGGCGGTGCTTGATAATGAGATAGAGGAGGAGAGAAGACTTATGTATGTTGCCATGACAAGGGCAAAAGAAAAGCTGTATCTTGTATATCCCATAAAGAGATATGGACACGATACAGCCGCTTCACGTTTTATAAGTGAGATAGATAAAGCTTATATAGAAAGCTTTGACTACTCCACGAATTCATAGGTAAGATTAATTTTCAGAGTCTTCCTGCTCATAGAGTTCTTCATATTCCATAGCGTCAAGCTCTTCATCGAAGGCATCAGAAACAATCTCGTATTCTTCATCTGAGTCAATATTTTCAAGAACTGGCTCATTGTCTGCACTGATAGAATATCTGTAAAGATATACCTCGCTCTCATCCTCATCAATATCAGCGATAGGAAGAAGTGCTATATAGTTCTTATCACCAGCAGGGAAAGTTCTTATAACAGCACACTCAACCTCTGAACCATCATCAAGTGAAAGAGTTACTGTTGAGTATTCTGAATTGTTATTGTAATCTGTATTATCTGACATAATTATCTCCAATCTGTTAATATAAAATATGGGCTGTATTACAGCCGTATAAAACTTTAACATATATTATAGCGTATATGCAATTTATATTTAACAAAATAGTGAAAAAACTTAATAAAATAATATAAGTACTTAAAAAAATACAAAAAACAGTGTTGCAAATTAATAAAACAAGGTGTATATTACAAATAAATTAATATTCAAAGTCAAAGGGGACAATTCTAACTGGTGTAGCTGGAGTTGTTTCCTTTTTTGTTTTGAATAGTAAAGATTAATAATCATAGGTAAGTATGGTGATTAAAGTACAAAGAAAAGAATGGAGAATAATTATGGATAAGATTGATAAGAAGCTGATTACATTATTACAGAATAACGCAAGAATGCCACTTAAAGCGCTGGCTGAAAATGTATTTTTATCATCTCCAGCGGTATCGGCAAGAATAGAAAGGCTTGAAAAGGAAGAGATTATCAAAGGATATGAAGTTAAGATTAACCAGTTAAAGTTAGGATATCATATAACTGCATTTATAAACCTTGAAGTTGCACCAGTACAGAAGCCGGAGTTTTACCCATTTATAAAGTCATGCCCTAATGTAGTTGAGTGTAACTGCGTAACAGGCAATTATTCTATGCTTTTAAAGGTTGTGTTCCCAAGCACTATGGAGCTTGATACATTTATAGGACAGCTTCAGAAGTTCGGAAGAACAAGCACACAGATAGTATTCTCGACACCGGTTGCACCAAGAGGAATAGATGTCAATCAGGAGCTTCCGGGAGAAGAGCCTCAGGATTAATATAAATAAGTAATACAATATTGAATGTATTATAATATCTCCACGGTATGTTAATAGCTGATATATGTAAAAGATTTGTGAAAAGTTACAGTTGTTGTTGATACAACTGTAGCTTTTTTGTTATACTTAACAAGAATGTCAGGATCAAAAGTCTTATCGTACAGATACCAATGACTTTTTGATTTATGGACACTCGCATCATATCAAGTAAATATCAGGGAAAGAGGAATTATGAATATTAATAGCATATTAGATAATATAGGGAAAGTTATAGTTGGAAAAGAGGATGTTACTCAAAAGGTGCTTACAAGCATATTAGCAGGCGGACACGTGCTTTTAGAGGATGTTCCGGGAACAGGTAAGACTATGCTTGCAAAGTCAGTTGCAAAGAGCATAGATTGTGAATTTAAGAGAATACAGTTTACACCTGACCTGCTGCCTTCAGATATAACAGGTCTTCATATATATAACCAGAAGAGCGGGGACTTTACATTAAATAAAGGACCTGTATTTGCCAATATTATACTGGCAGATGAGATAAACAGGGCAACTCCAAGAACACAGTCTGCACTGTTAGAGTGTATGGAGGAACACCAGGTTACTATAGACGGTGATACGCTTAAGCTTGAGGAACCATTTATCGTTATTGCAACAGAAAATCCAGTAGAAACAGCAGGAACCTATCCACTGCCGGAGGCACAGCTTGACAGATTTCTTATGAAGCTTGAGATGGGATATCCTGATAAGAATGCAGAGGTTGAGATACTTAACCGTTTCTTAAGCGACAATCCTATAACAGAGCTTGGAAGTGTATGTAAGAAGCAGGATATCATAGATATGAAGAAGCAGGCAAAAGAGGTGTACATACATCCGGCACTTATTGAATATATAGCAGAGCTTGCAGGTGCGACAAGAAAGCTTTCTGACGTTGCGATAGGTATAAGTCCAAGAGGTTCTATAGCTATGGTTAATGCTGCAAAGGCATATGCATATGTAAAGGGACGTGACTATGTTGTTCCATCAGATATTAAGGAGCTTTCAGTATGCGTATGGGCACACAGGCTTGTATTTGGAACAGGCATTGTATCAAAGGATGGCAGAGCGCAGGCAGTTAATTCAGCATTTGCACAGGTTGCAGTACCAACTGAGGAGTGGACTAAGTAGATGAATATTGTTTTGATGCTTATAGGAGTAGTTGTTGTCTATAAGATTTTATCGGTTGTATACAAGGAAAACTGGGACAAAAACTTAAGTTCAGATGTAAGCTTTTCTAATAAGACGGCGACTAAAGGTGATAAGATAGACATAATAGAAACAGTTGTAAATGCAAAGAAGCTTCCAGTGTTCTGTATGAATGTAAAGTTTGACATAGACCGGAGCTTTATATTCGGGCAGAATGATACGAATTCAATGGTGTCAGATAAGACCTACCGCAATGATGTATTTTCACTGTTATCTAACCAGAAGGTCACAAGAAGAATAGCAGTTGAGTGCAGCAGGCGTGGCGTATTCAGGCTGAGTGCGGTTGAAATGGTATTTCCCGGTGCATTTATGAATGAGATAATGATACACAGAAGCAGGCTGTACAGTGATATAACAGTTTTTCCAAAGCCGGCGGATGTTAAGAGCCTTACAGATGTAAACAATATGATTATGGGCGAGCTTGAAAGAAGAAAGTACTTAAGTGAGGATAAGTTTGTGTTTGCAGGGATAAGAGATTACCAGTCTTACGACAGTGTCAGGGATATCAACTGGAAGGCATACGCAAGGACGGGCAATCTTATGGTTAATCATTATAATGAAACAGTCAGCAGAAATGTATGCCTGCTTCTTAATCTTGAGAGTGAGGCAGCCTATATGCAGGAGGACGTTGTCGAATATGCCATAAGCATAGCAGCAGGACTGTCACAGCTTCTTATAGCAAGAGGAGTCAATGTGTCACTTATATCTAACGGACGTGATATTGATACAAAGCAGAATACAAGGATAGAAGCTGGTTCAGGATTATCACATTTTAACCAGATTAATACCAAGCTTGCAAGAATAGATATATCGCAGGATATGGAAGAATTTGCACAGCTTATGACATCACTTAATGAAGAGTGTACGATGATGGCATATGCAGGTAGTTCAAGGTCTGATATGATATATGTCATTATATCTGCCAATAAAAACGACAGAATAAGGAAAGCGGCAGGTTCTATAATGAATAACCAGAATAATAAGATATGGATAGTCCCACGGGTGAACAGTGGTATAGGCAGTATGTATTATGAAAATGTATGACAGGCTGGTTGTTCACAGGACTTTATGAAAGGAAAAGAGGATGCAGATAAAACATCTTAAAAACAGCAGGGTGGTGTTGGAGATACTCATACTCTGTATTGTATATATGTCTATGGCAGCAGGTGTGTATATTGGTTTTGCCGGTAATGCTGCAGCAGGTGCGTACCGCTGTTTAATAGTTTTAATACCTGTATTAGTTACATATTATTCAAGAAAGCATATCAGAAGTTATCCTCTGTTTATATGTATTAATATTGTATTTGTATTTATAGCAGCGGCTCTTTCTAAAACGGATGCAGAATTCGCAGGTTATGTGTTTGTGGCTGTAGCGATAGCTGCACATTCCATAAGACTTAAGGGACTGTATGTACAGAAGAAACAGTATGAAAGAGCAAGCGAGATAAGCTATGATGTGTCTGGCAGAAGCAAGGACGATATTCAGCTTGCGGTCAATGCAACAGAGAAGCTTCACGTAGCATATTGTGTATTTATGATAGGTTTTTATATACTTGGAAGCCATAATAACAATACAACACTTATGGGAATACAGTTGTTTCTGTTTATAGCATTTGTTATATGCCAGTTCTTCTACGGACAGGTGAGCGAGTTATATAAGATATTTGCGGTCAATGAGGGGAAGTCAGAGTTCCCGGCAAGAAGAATACTCCGTATAAATATGGCTATGATGATAGTGTTTGCGGTATTTATGGTGCTTGGAATGTTACTTTTCTACAGTGGAAAGTACGGTAATATATTCCAGACAATAGTGGCAGGGCTTATGGCAGTACTTAAGGGAATATTATGGGTTCTTCTAAAGCTGTTAGGACTTGGACCGGATACAGAATATGAAGCGGAGAGTGAGCCATTTACGCAGGAAATACAGACAAGCACAAAGGACGACCTTACTGCCTCTGCATATAACCCTGTAGGTAATGCGCTTTTTGAAGTGTTTGCATTATGTGCGCTCATAGGAATGTTTATAGCAATAATATACGCTATAGTAAAGTATGCAAAAGGTTTTAGAAAGTCGTTAGATAACGATGGCGATGAAATAGAATACCTTAATAAGGACACAGAAAAAGAGCAGTACGGAATAAAGCGTGAAAAGCCAAAAGAAACAAAGGATAAGAATAATATCCAGTACAGAAAGCTTTATAAAAAGTATGCAAAGTCAAAGAAGTATATGACAAAGAATAAGTTGTCAGGTGTTAAGGCTAATCAGGAAATGATGCCAGATGAGATAACAAAGAAGCTTATAACAGACGATGAGACAAAGAGTAAGATAATAACTGAAAGTTATGAAAAGGCGCGCTATTCAGATAAAGAAGTGTCAAAGGAAGATATAGAATTCTTAAAGAAGCTGTGATTTAGTGGTTGACATTATCTGGTATATGAGTTATTATCTAAACAATTGATAATAAGTAAATGCTACGAAGAGGAATATTAGATAAGAACCGGCTTCAGAGAGCTGTCGTATGGTGCAAGACAGTGGAAGGAACTTATTGAACTCGCCTTGGAGCTGCTACCCGAAATATTACGATAGAGTAGACGTAGACGGAGGCCGACCGTTAAAGCGGACAGAATATAATACACATATTGTTTACAGATGTGTACGTATTCAGTGAGAGCGTAGTGAAAGCTACGAATAAGAGTGGTATCGCGTGAGATTATATCTTTCGTCTCTTAGGGGCAGGTGTCCTTTGGAGGCGGAAGTTTTTTTAGTTTTATGGCTCTTTTAAAGAGTGTCTTACATAACTAATATGCGGTATTCAGTCATACAATGTATTAACTTATAGGTGTTTACTTATATCAGGACAGGATTGAGTATTATTAATGTTTAATATGACAATCCGTATATATAGTGAGTGAATAGCTCTAATGACGTATAATTAGGAAAACAGGAGGAATTGAGGAATGTTTGATTACAGACAGTATAAGAGAGGTTATTTTATGCCACCAGTTGAGTGCAATGACTGGGTGAAGAAGGAGTATATTGACAAGGCACCAGTATGGTGTTCAGTTGACTTAAGAGATGGTAATCAGGCTTTAGTTGAACCTATGAGCCTTGATGAAAAGCTTGAGTTCTTTAACAAGCTTATCGAGGTTGGTTTCAAGGAAATCGAGATAGGTTTCCCGGCAGCATCAGAAACTGAATACGAGCTCTGCCGTACACTCATTGAGAAGAATATGATTCCTGATGATGTAACTATCCAGGTGCTTACACAGGCAAGACCACATATTATAAAGAAGACATTTGAGGCAGTAAAGGGCGCACCAAGAGCGATTGTGCATGTATATAATTCAACATCTTTAGCACAGAGAGAACAGGTGTTCAGAAAGTCTAAGGATGAAGTTAAGCAGATAGCCATAGAGGGTGCCAGGTTACTTAAGGAGCTTGCAGAGGCAGATGGTGGCAACTTCCTTTTTGAGTACAGCCCAGAAAGCTTTACAGGTACAGAACCAGAATATGCACTTGAAGTATGTAACGCTGTTATAGATATATGGCAGCCAACACCTGATAAGAAGTGTATCATCAATCTTCCTGCTACAGTAGAAATGTCACTTCCACATGTATTTGCAAGCCAGATTGAATATATGAGCAAAAATCTTCATAACCGTGAAAATGTTGTTGTATCACTTCATCCTCATAACGACAGGGGAACAGGCGTTGCAGATGCAGAACTTGGCTTACTTGCAGGCGCAGACAGAATAGAGGGTACATTATTCGGTAATGGTGAGAGAACAGGTAACGTAGATATAGTTAACCTTGCCATGAATATGTATGCACAGGGTGTTGACCCTGAACTTGACCTTTCAGATATGCCAAAGCTTTCAGAAATGTTTGAACGTCTTACACAGATGAAGATAGATGACAGGCATCCTTACTGTGGTAAGCTTGTATTCGCAGCATTTTCGGGCTCACATCAGGATGCTATTTCAAAGGGTATGCACTACAGAATTGAACAGGATCCATCTAAGTGGACAGTTCCATATCTTCCTATTAATCCTGAAGATGTCGGACGTACATACGATTCAGATGTTATCAGAATAAACAGCCAGTCAGGTAAGGGCGGCGTTGCATACGTTCTTGAGCATAACTACGGAATGATTATACCAAAGGCTATGAGAGAAGACTTAGGCTATGCAGTTAAGGATGTATCAGATGTACATCATAAGGAACTTGCACCAGATGAAGTACTTGAGATATTTGAGAGGAGATATAAGAACTTCACTCCTGTATTCAAGATATCAGAAGTACACTTTAAGCAGATTGATGGTATCCAGACAGAAGTTACTATTGAGCAGAATGGAGAAAAGATTGTTATAAATGCTGGTGGTAACGGTCGTCTTGATGCGGTAAGCAACGCACTTTCAAAGCATTTTGGAAAGCCTTGCGATGTAATGTGCTATGAGGAACATTCATTAAAGCAGGGTTCAGATTCAAGTGCCATAGCTTATGTAGGAATTAAGGGCGAAGATGGCAAGGAATACTTTGGTATAGGTATCGACCACGATATTATCAGAGCTTCTATAGATGCCGTTGAGTCAGCTATGAACAGAAGTATGAGCAATTAACCGCCAGATAAAATCTGAACAGTAACATATGTGTAGTTAAGCAGTATGTAATAGCAAAATTAGCTTTTGCATACTGCTTATTTATGTGTTACAATAAGGCGAAAGCATGTTCGCATGTTATGATGAAGGATGGTATTACAGTGATGAAGAGGACTATACTTGCATCTGGTTCACCAAGAAGAAAAGAGCTTCTTGAACAGATAGGAATGGAATTCATAGTAATAACAAGTGAAGCAGATGAACATACAGATATAACAGACCCAGAACAGTATGTAATATACCTTTCTGGAATAAAGGCAGAGGCAGTTCATAATAAGATACAGGAAAGTAATATAGATGACATTGTATCTGATAAAGAATGGCAGCAGGATATTAAGGAAGGTGATTATGTCATAATAGGAGCTGACACAATAGTGAGCCATAAAGGACATATACTCACAAAGCCTAAGGATGAGCAGGATGCTTACAATATGTTAAAAGAACTTTCCGGCGACTGTCATCAGGTGTATACAGGCGTAACACTTATGTATGGTGACGGCAGGAAAAAGAGCTTTGCTGGCAGGACGGATGTGTACTGTTATGAGCTTACAGACAAGGAAATATGGGACTATATAAGTACAGGAGAACCTATGGACAAGGCAGGTGCTTATGGCATACAGGGACGTTTCGCTGCATTTATTAAAAAGATAGATGGCGATTATAATAATGTTGTAGGACTGCCGGTAGCAGGAGTATATCAGGAGATGAAGTTATGATTAAGCTGGTTGCAAGTGACCTTGATGGAACGATATTAAGAAATGGTGCACAGAGTGTAGATGCATCTACTATAGAGGTTATAGATAAGCTGCTGTCGGCAGGAGTTCTTTTCGCACCTGCAAGTGGAAGACAGATAGTGAGCCTGAAAAGACTGTTTGAGCCGGTAAGTGACAGACTTGTGTATATATCAGAGAATGGCGCACTCAGCGAATATAAGGGTGAAGTTATAGCTAAGACAGCTATGGACAGAAAGCTTGCGCTAAAGATTATAGAAGATGTATATGAACAGCCCAACTGTGAAGTGCTTATATCAGGACAGCATACAGCATATATTAAGCCTAAGACAGAAGAGTATCTTTACAGGATGACAAAGGTTGTAAACTATAAGACTACGCTTATTGATAAGTTTACAGATATAGACGATGATATATTAAAGATTGCAGTGTGCGACCTTAGCGGAATACAGAACTCCAAGGAGCATTTTTTTAGTAAGTGGGAAGGACAGGCATCTATAGCAGTGTCTGGTGACCTTTATCTTGATTTTATGGAAAGCAGTGTCACTAAGGGCAAGGCTATGAGGCAGATTCAGGAGTATTTCGGTCTGTCTAAGGATGAGTGTATGGCGTTTGGTGATAATTATAATGATGTCGATATGCTTGATTCAGTTACTTATTCTTATGTTATGAGTACTGCGGCTGAGGATATTAAAAAACACGGAAGATATATAACAGACTGGGTTGAAAAGTCACTCCGTGAAAGTTTTAAGGATATTCTCGGATAATTTTTGTGTTAAGTGGGGCGTGAGTTTAAAGTTTTATTGTAAAGGTACGAATGTTCTTATAATTTGAGCCCAAGATTATATTTTATATGGAGGTTTTGTTATGAATAAACATATTAAGGAATGTGCGGAAGTATTTTTAAGAGATCAGGGAAGACTTTTTGATGAGCCTGTTGTGTTTGATGTAAGTGAGGCTGAGGATTTCCTTGAGGAATGTTTTGCACAGTATTGCAAGAATATTAAGGAATTAAAGCGGGTTATGGACGATGAAGGCATGGATGTATCAGGACTTTCAGATGCAGAGATAGAAGAGCAGTTAGAGGTATTCAAGCTGGATGATAACCATGGGTACTTTTTTGTACAGGCATAGTAAGAAGCGATATTTTAATATTTAGATAGTTGGGGCTTTTGCCCCGGCATTTATATTCGTTATGCTCAAAAAACGTGAGCAGAAATGGAGATTATATGAAAATAACCATATGTTGTGTTGGAAAGGTCAAGGAGAAGTTCTACTGTCAGGCGATTGATGAGTATTCTAAAAGACTGTCAAAGTACTGTAAGCTTGAGATAAAGGAAGTGGCAGATGAGAAGACACCGGACAGCGCAAGTGATAATGTAAACAGGATGATAAAAGCCAAAGAGGGAGAGAGACTTCTATCCTGTATTAAGGATGATATGTATGTCATCGCACTTGCCATAGACGGGAAAATGCTTGACTCTGTTGAACTGTCTGAAAAGATAGCCAGCCTTGGAATATCAGGAAAAAGTGATATCGCATTTGTTATAGGCGGCTCGCTCGGACTTGATGATAAGGTGTTACAGAGGGCAGATTATAAGCTGAGTTTTTCTAAGATGACATTTCCACACCAGCTTATGAGAGTAATACTTTTAGAACAGATATACAGAAGCTTTAGAATAATGAAGAATGAGCCGTATCATAAGTAGGAATAAAGTATGAAAGGTGAATATGATGAAAAGAAGGAAGAAGAGAATAGTTACAATTCTTATAATAGCAGCTGCGGTTGCTGCTGTGCTGGTATTTATAAAGTTTTTTAACGGAAACGGTCTGTATATATCAACAGGTATGGGTAAAAATGTACTTGCAAAGGTTGACGGACAAAAGACTTACACTATGGATGCTGCTGTGCTTATGTCGGATGCAAAGTCGCAGTATGAGGAAATGTTTGGAAGTTCTATATGGACACAGCAGATTGATGGAAAAACATTTGAAGAATACATCAAAGACCAGATAAGAGTTAAGCTCATAAGAGTAAGATGTATGAATGTCATGGCGAAGGAAAAGGGCGTTGTTCTTGGAAGAGAAGAAAAAGAGGGCGTTAAAAAGGCATCAGAGGAGTACTATAACGCTCTTACAAATGAGCAGAGAAGTAAATATTCAATAACAGAGGATAAGCTTAACCAGATGTTTACAGAGTTTGCCTTAGCACAGAAGCTGTATAACGACCAGATTTCAGTTATGGATATCGAAGTCAGTGCTGATGACTCAAGAGTAATTAATATACAGTATATAGTTACTGACACAAGGGAAGAGATAGAAAATGCCTATGCTGAACTTAACGAGGGCAACTCATTTTTTGCAATAGCAAAGAAGTATAATTCTGATGGCGAATATGAGTATGAGCTTAGAAGAGGCGAGATGAACAGCCAGTTTGAAGAGGCAGCCTACGCTCTTGCAACAGGTGAGATGAGTAAAATCGTGGAAGCAGATGGAAAGTACTACATTATAAGATGTACATCTGATAACGATAAGGCAAAGACAGAGGTCAATAAGTCAGCGATACTTGCAGATAAGAAGCTTGAAGCTTTCAATGAGCAGTTTGAGGAGTATGAAGCCGGCAAGTATGTTGAGTGGAATAGCAGGGAATGGGAAAAGCTCAGTGTATCGGGTGCAACGGTATATGGAGTTAAGTTTGAAGATTTATTCAATACCATTAATATAAATTAGAAAGGCATGGTTAAAAATATAGATGGCAGCGAAATATGATGCAAATAGTATATCTATTCTTGAGGGTCTTGAAGCGGTAAGAAAAAGACCGGGAATGTATATAGGAAGTGTAGGAACTAAGGGACTTAACCATCTTATATACGAAATAGCGGATAATGCGGTGGATGAACATCTTGCAGGGTACTGCAGCGAGATTAAAGTAACCCTTAATAATGATGGAACAGCCACTATTATAGATAATGGACGAGGTATTCCTATAGGAATTCATCCCAAGGCAGGAATTCCTGCGGTTGAGGTAGTATTTACGGTATTACATGCAGGTGGTAAGTTTGGTGACGGCGGATATAAGATATCGGGTGGACTTCATGGTGTAGGTGCATCCGTAGTTAATGCGCTCTCAGTGTGGCTTGAAGTAGAAATAAAAGTTGATGGCGGTGTATACAAGCAGCGTTATGAAAGAGGAAAGGCAGTAGCGCCACTTGAAAAGATAGGAACATGCAGGAAAAATGATACAGGAACAAAGGTTACTTTTTTACCTGATGGTGAGATATTTGAAAAGACAAGATTTAAGTCAGATGCCATAAAGAGCAGAATGCATGAAACAACTTATCTTAATCCGGGACTTACAATACATTTTGAAGATAAGAGAAATGGAAGCGAGGAGAAGATTACATATTCTGAACCAGACGGTATAAAGGCATATGTAAAGGAACTTAACAATGGCAAGGAAGCTGTGACAGATATCATCTACTTTAAGAAGAGCGAAGACGGAATAGAGGTAGAGTGCGCTTTCCAGTATGTTAATGAATTTGAGGAAAATATTCTTGGCTTCTGTAATAACATATACACTCAGGAGGGTGGAACCCACATTACAGGCTTTAAGTCGAAGTTTACAATGATTATTAACCAGTATGCAAGGGAATTAGGAGTTCTTAAGGAAAAGGATAATAACTTTACCGGTCTTGATGTGAGAAATGGTATGACAGCCATAGTAGCTATCAAGCACCCTGCACCAAGATTTGAAGGACAGACTAAGACTAAGCTTGATAATCCGGATGCAGGAACAGTTGTAAGTGCGGTTACAAGTGATGAGGTACAGTTGTATTTTGACAGAAATCTTGAACAGTTAAAGTCAGTAATAGCTTGTGCTGAAAAGTCGGCAAAGATAAGAAAGGCAGAGGAGAGAACTAAGACTAACCTTTTATCAAAGTCGAAGTTTTCAATAGATTCCAATGGTAAGCTTGCCAACTGTGAGAGTAAGAAGGCTGAGGAGTGTGAAGTATTTATAGTCGAGGGAGATTCTGCGGGTGGTTCAGCTAAGACAGCAAGAAACAGACGTACTCAGGCGATACTTCCAATAAGAGGTAAGATACTTAATGTAGAGAAGGCTTCTATTGACAAGGTGCTTGCCAATGCCGAGATTAAGACTATGATTAACTCATTTGGCTGTGGCTTCCTTGAAGGGTATGGCAATGACTTTGATATAAGTAAGTTAAGATACGACAAGATTATCATTATGACGGATGCCGATGTAGATGGTGCGCATATTGATACACTTCTGCTTACATTTTTCTATAGATTTATGCCGGAACTTATTAATCAGGGACATGTGTATATAGCTACACCACCGCTTTACAGGGCTGAACTTAAGAAAGCACCTAAGGCGGATAAGGCTTCTAAGAAGACAGCAGGAAGTTCCAAGACAAAGGCAGATAAGAGTAAGACAGTGCAGTACTTATATGATGATAAGGCTCTTGAAAGATATAAAGAGCTTCATGCAAGCGGCACATTTACGCTGCAAAGATACAAGGGACTTGGTGAGATGGACCCTGAACAGTTATGGGAAACTACACTTAATCCTGAAACAAGAATATTAAAGCAGGTAGAGATAGAAGATGCAAGAATGGCGACAGAGGTTACTTCTATGCTTATGGGAAGTGATGTGCCACCAAGAAGGGCATTTATACATGCACATGCTAATGAAGCAGAGATTGATGCGTAAAAATATAAAAGTATTATACGGAGATAATAATGGCGGAAAATATTATAAAAACTGAATATTCTGAGCTGATGCAGAAGTCGTATATCGATTACTCAATGAGTGTTATAACAGCAAGAGCACTTCCAGATGTAAGGGACGGACTTAAGCCGGTACAAAGAAGAGTACTGTATGCTATGGATCAGCTTGGTCTGAATTATGATAAACCTCATAGAAAGTCAGCACGTATCGTAGGTGATGCAATGGGTAAGTATCATCCACACGGCGACAGTTCTATATATGAAACACTTGTTGTACTTTCACAGGATTTTAAGAAGGGAATGGCACTTGTTGACGGTCATGGTAACTTTGGCTCTATCGAGGGTGACGGCGCTGCTGCCATGCGATATACAGAGGCTAAGCTTAAGAAGTTTACACAGGACGTATATTTATCAGACTTAGATAAAGATGTGGTTGACTTTGTGCCTAACTTTGATGAAACAGAGAAGGAACCGGCAGTTCTTCCGGTAAGAGTACCTAATCTGTTAGTAAATGGTGCTGACGGTATCGCAGTTGGTATGACAACTAACATTCCAACACACAATCTTTCAGAGGTTGTCGATGCGGTATGTGCATATATGGATAATGAAGATATAACTACACCAGAGCTTATGCAGTATATGCCAGGACCTGATTTTCCTACAGGCGGACTTGTTATTAATAAGTCAGAGCTTGCTGGTATATATGAAACTGGTACAGGAAAGATAAAGTTAAGAGGAAAGGTTGTATATGAGCCTGCAGCAAAGAAGGGCGAGAAGGACAGGCTTGTCATAACAGAAATTCCTTACACAATGATAGGTGCCAATATCGGAAAGTTCATATCTGATATAGTAGACCTTGTAGAAACTAAGAAGACAACTGATATTGTCGATGTGTCAAATGAGTCATCAAAAGAAGGTATAAGAATAGTTCTTGAATTAAAGAAGAATACAGACATTGAAAATCTTAAAAACCTTTTATATAAGAAGACTAAGCTTGAGGATACATTTGGTGTAAATATGCTTGCCATAGTTGACGGAAGACCTGAAACTCTTGGGTTACGCCAGATAATAAAGCATCATATTGACTTTCAGTATGAGATAAATACAAGAAAATACACAACACTTCTTAATAAGGAACTTGCCAATAAGGAGATTAAAGAAGGTCTTATAAGAGCCTGCGATATAATCGACCTTATAATCGAAATTCTTCGTGGAAGTTCTAATCTTAAGATGGCAAAGGACTGCCTTATCAATGGTAACGTTGATAATATTAAGTTTAAGACAGAGGCTTCAAAGAAGAAGGCAGCCAAGCTTGACTTTACAGAAAAGCAGGCTTCAGCTATTCTTGAAATGCGCCTGTACAAGCTTATAGGTCTTGAAATACTTGCACTCCAGAAGGAATATGACGAATGTCTTTCAAAGATTGCAAAGTACGAAAAGATACTTGGCAGCAGGAAGGCTATGGCAAAGGTAATAAAGGATGACCTTGCAAGGATTAAGAAGGAATATGGCGTTGAACGAAAGACTGTCATAACAGATGCAAAGGTTGCTGTGTTTGTTGAAAAGGAAGCTCCTGCGCAGGAAGTTGTATTTATTATGGACAGGTTTGGCTATGCAAAGACTATAGATATAGCAGCTTATGAGCGTAATAAGGAGGCTATATACAACGACTTCAAGTATGTATTTACATGTATGAATACAGACAAGATATGTATATTTACAGATAACGGACAGCTTCACCAGATTAAAGTAAAGGATATTCCTTTCCTTACTAAGTTCAGGGATAAGGGTACTCCAATAGATAATCTTGGCAATTATGACAGCAGTGGAGAGCTTATTATATACCTGTGTGCATATGATACTATTAAAAATCAGAAGCTGCTTTTTGTTACAAGTCAGGGTATGATGAAGATAGTCGACACGGCAGAATTTGATGTAGCTAAGAGGACGGTGGCTTCAACGAAGCTTCAGGATGATGATAAGATAGTAAGTATTGAAAAGGCTGACGTTCAGGTTCAGATGCTTTCTAAGTTTAATCTTGATGGCAGCAGCAGTGAAGTGGAAGAAATCGTAAGTAATAAAAATGTAATAGTACAGACTGCTAACGGTGTATTCTTAAAGTTCCCTCTTTCTGAGATACCGGTTAAGAAGAAGAGTGCCGTAGGTGTCAGGGGCATTAAGCTTGGCAGGGACGATTATATAGAAGATATATTCATTATGGATGATGGTATGGAATTCACGATGGAATATAAGGGTAAGAAGATAGACTTTGCTAAGATGAAGATGGCACATAGGGATACTAAGGGGGTTAAGGTCAGGGTGTAGGCCGATTTGTTAGAATAAAATTTGTACCAAAGCAACCATCAAGATAAAATTAGAATAGTTATTAATATTTATCGGGTGTAATGTATAAATAATATGCTACATTATAATAAATCCGAACCAAGACGGCGTATCGTATTCTGCCGTCTTGGTTCGGATTTATTTTTATTAGTTTTTGCTAATGTTGAAATTATATAGTTGATAAGAAATATTCGTGTATGCGGGTATCGCCTGTTAATTCAGGGTGGAAAGAAAGTCCAATCTGATTATTGTATCTGGCGGCAACAATATGATTATCTACTGTTGCAAGCACTTCAACACCGTCACTGGCATTTTTGATATAAGGTGCTCTTATAAATGTCATAGGATAATTGCCGATATGCTTGATATCAGCGTTAGTTACAAAGCTTGAAAGTTGTCTTCCGTAAGCGTTACGCTTAACGGTAACAGGAAGCGTTCCTATATGGACTGTGTCATCATCTGCTATATGTTCAGAGAGAAGTATAAGTCCAGCGCAGGTTGCAAGTGTTGGAAGACCATTACTAATCATATTCTTAATGTCATTCATCATATCAAGCTTGTTAAGTAACTGTCCCTGAACAGTACTTTCACCGCCGGGAAGTATAAGTCCATCAAGACCTTTGAGGTCATCTTTTTGTCTTATTTCTATTGCTGTATGTCCGATTTTTTCAATCATATGCTCGTGCTCAATAAAAGCACCCTGAACAGCAAGTACACCTATTTTCATAGTAATCCTCATTTCTGCGCAAAATAAATTTTTCACACTACTCTTATTTTTATATGCGCTTGTATTGATAAATGCCGTTCAGAAATAATCTTTAAAATAGTATGTATTTTGAGGTCCTGAACGGCTTTTTGATTTTAACGTCCACGTTCTTCCATAATTATCTGTATTTCGCTAGGGTTGATACCTACCATAGCCTCGCCAAGGTCTTCTGATAACCTGGCAATAAGTGCGGCATCCTGATAATTAGTAACAGCCTGAACAATAGCGGATGCACGTTTTGCAGGATTACCTGACTTGAATATACCAGAACCTACGAATACACCCTCAGCACCAAGCTGCATCATAAGGGCAGCGTCAGCAGGAGTGGCAACACCGCCAGCGGCAAAGTTGACAACCGGAAGTTTTCCGTTATCGTGAACATAAAGTACAAGGTCATAAGGCACTTGTAACTGTTTAGCCTCCTCAAAAAGTTCATCCTTCTGCATAGATGTAATCTTGCGGATTTCAGAATTCATTTTTCTCATATGGCGGACAGCCTGAACAACATCGCCAGTACCCGGTTCGCCCTTAGTTCTAATCATAGAAGCACCCTCGTTAATTCTTCTTAAAGCCTCACCTAAGTCCCTTGCACCACATACAAATGGCACATTGAACTGTGTCTTATCAATATGATAAATGTCATCGGCAGGAGAAAGCACTTCTGACTCATCAATATAATCAATCTCAATAGCCTGTAAAATCTGGGCTTCAACAAAATGACCGATACGGCATTTAGCCATAACAGGGATACTTACAGCCTCCTGAATTCCCTTAATCATCTTAGGGTCACTCATACGTGATACACCACCGGCAGCTCTTATATCAGCAGGTATTCTCTCAAGTGCCATAACAGCACAGGCACCAGCCGCCTCTGCTATCTTAGCCTGTTCAGGAGTTGTTACATCCATAATAACGCCGCCCTTTAACATCTGTGCAAGTCCTTTGTTTAATTCGTACTGGGAATTAGTTGTCATAATAATTAACCTCGTTTCTTTATATTGATAAATGTTATTTCATAATTGGTTAAAATGTACCGCGTATATGCTTTAGCGGTAATTCAATTAACTTGCGACTATAATAAGACTTATCTGAATATATGGGAATGTTCAATATAAAGAAGTTTAGTAATGTCAGTTGGTATTAAACTGGTATTTGATTATAAAGCGTGAGGTTGGAATATGACAAGGTCAGATGCAAAGAGATAAATTTTCTAAAAGAGAAAATAATACTTTATTAGGTTTTACAAATAGATTGAATAAAATTAGAATATAATTATTAAGCTCCTTTGTTCAAAAATAATATTCTTAGTAAATTATTCTATTATTGACAATACAACAAATTTGTTGTAATATGAATTTATAAACAAGGGGAGGAAAAGAAAGCTCTAAAGGCAGTAGTGAAAATTTTGAAGGAGGAATAATTATGAGCAAATTCTTTGATGATACAATGCAAGGTTTGTTAGAAGCAGTAGCGATTAATCAAAAGCAAATTCCTGTTCAGAAAGTAGATGGTTTACAAGCTGATACTTTTCGTGCGGAAGATATAGAAAGCAATTTAATTGATAGTGTTGTAAAAATAAGAAAAGAGTCTAATATTTCTCAAAAGGAATTAGCAGATTTAACAGAAAGCAAGCAACAAAGCATTTCACGGTTTGAGAAGAAAATGCACAGTCCTTCGTTAATTTTATTTGTAAAAATCATTGATGCGCTTGGTTATAAAATGGAACTTGTGAAAAAGTAATTATATTTAATGATATTAAAATGTCAGATGATATATGTGATTGTGAGAAAGCGACTGCATTGTTATCAGAAAAGGCAGATTATAATGAATTCAAAAAATCCTGCCGCTTAAGAAGCATAGATGAGATACTTGATATGACAGACCTGTACTTCCGCTATCACTGGGCATGTGTTGAGAAAAGATTAAAGCCTGAAACACAGACAGGAAACCTTAATCCAGATGTTGTTATAGAGCGCAGAAAAGCACTTGAATGGGTTATCAGCGATGAATATGACTGGAATGATATAGCACTTAATACATAAATGTCTGAATAATTGCAGATAAATTGTAAAAACACTATGCTATATGAATAATATGTAGTATGATAATAAAGTGTAAGTCATAGCTTATAAATAAAGCTATGCAAAATATAGACAGTTACATTTCAGGGGTGAATACAATCAGAAGGTAACTAATAATGGGAGGAAGTAATGAACACTAACAAAGAAATACCTTACAAAATCTATCTTGAGGAAAGTGAGCTGCCAAAGTACTGGTACAATATGCGTGCTGATATGAAGAATAAACCGGCACCACTGCTTAACTCTAAGACATTAAAGCCTATGACAAAGGAGGAGCTCAGTGCAGTATTCTGTGATGAGTTAATAGAACAGGAGTTAGATGATACTAATGCCTATATTCCTATTCCGGAAGAGATTATAGATTTCTATAAAATGTACAGGCCATCACCACTTGTAAGAGCATATTGCCTTGAAAAGAAGCTTCAGACACCAGCTAAGATATACTATAAGTTTGAGGGAAATAATACAAGCGGAAGCCATAAGCTTAATTCAGCAATAGCACAGGCTTACTATGCAAAGAAGCAGGGACTTAAGGGTGTCACAACAGAAACAGGAGCAGGTCAGTGGGGAACAGCGCTTTCTATGGCAAGTGCTTACTTTGGTCTTGACTGTCAGGTATATATGGTAAAGTGCTCTTATGAGCAGAAGCCATTCAGACGTGAAGTTATGAGAACATATGGAGCTAAAGTCACACCATCACCTAGCACAACTACAGAGATAGGAAGAAAAATCTTAGAGGAATTTCCGGGAACTACAGGAAGTCTTGGATGTGCTATATCAGAGGCTGTTGAGGCAGAGTCAAAGCAGGAGGGCTACCGTTATGTATTAGGAAGTGTCCTTAATCAGGTACTTCTTCACCAGACAGTTATCGGACTTGAAACAAAGGCAGCTCTTGATAAGTATAATATAGTTCCGGATATGATTATTGGATGTGCCGGAGGTGGTTCTAACCTTGGCGGACTTATAGCACCATTTGTCGGAGAAAAGTTAAGAGGCGAAAAGGACTATCAGTTAATAGCCGTAGAGCCAGCTTCATGCCCTACACTTACAAGAGGTGTGTTTGCATACGATTACTGCGATACTGGTAAAGTGTGTCCATTAGCTAAAATGTATACACTTGGAAGCGGCTTTATTCCATCACCTAACCATGCAGGCGGACTTCGTTACCATGGTATGAATCCGGTGCTTTCGCAGCTTTATCATGATGGTGTTATCGAAGCCAGAAGTGTTGAGCAGACAGAAGTATTTGCGGCAGCAGAAGAATTTGCAAGAATTGAAGGTATACTTCCAGCGCCAGAGAGCAGCCACGCCATAAGAGCAGCCATAGATGAGGCGCTCAAGTGCAAGGAAACAGGTGAGGAAAAGACTATCGTATTCGGACTTACAGGAACAGGTTACTTTGATATGGTGGCATATGGTAAGTTCAATGATGGCAATATGTCAGACTACATACCTACAGATGAAGACCTTGCTAGGGGAATAAGCGGAATTCCAAGATTTGAAGGAAATGAATTTTAATTAAGGTGTAAATGTATAAAGGAGGAAATCATATAGCATTGACAGAACAGGATAAAAAGCTGCTTGAAGAATATGAGAGAATTACAGAGAGAAATGTTATATCAATAACAATAGATGAAGAAAAAACATCGGGAATTACAGATAGTAAGTTTGGTGGAGTTCCATACTGGGATATGCAAAAAGAATATCCAAAGTCAGATAAAGGTGAGATGCTTATGATGCTTGCACAGATTAATCTTGATGAGCTGAACCGTGATGGCTATAATCCGGATGGTAAGCTGCCAAAGACAGGTATGCTTCAGTTCTTTATCGATATATATGATAATGATGGTACATATGGTTTACAGGACTGGGAGGCTAAGGAAGATGATACAGGTAAGCTTTTACAGAATGGTCACAGAGTTATATATCATAAGAGCATAGATTATAATGTGTCACCACAGGAAGTTGAAAGCCTTGGAATACCGGTGTGTACCAATCTTGACGAAGATTTATATCCTCCAATAGCGAAAGAAAGTGCGATAAAGTTTGAACTTAAGAAAGGTCACTGTAATTCTGAAGATTATGCATGTGAAAAGTATTTAAGGCAGGCGGCAGATAATATAGGTATTACAGTTGATGAAGATAAGTTACGCTTAGACTGTGAGGCTTCTGGTGTAATTCACGAACTTGAGGAATATTTTGAGGACTGCTGTGGTCATATGATGTTTGGAAGCCCTTACTTTACACAGTATGACCCAAGAAGCTATAAAGAAAATCTTGAGAAGTATAATATATGTCTTTTCCAGATGGATACAGATGACGATGCAGAAATAATGTGGGGAGATTCAGGAGTTGCCAACTTCTTTATACAGGAGAAGGATTTGGCGGCAGAGGACTTTTCAGATGTGCTGTATAACTGGGATTGTTGTTAATTGAATAATGAGTTTACATATTAAATGAAAGATTTAATCAGGCTGTCGGTTGGATAGCCTGATTTTTTAAGGTTTATGCCAGATTTTTAGTAATTCTCCATTGCATAGTTTTATCTGTATTTCAAAGACGTATTTTTAATTTCTTTAATTTATAAGAAGTGCGCATAGCAATAATATAATTTTGTCTGTAGTTCTAGTATACAATTTTTCTCCTAATATTTATTTATAATTAGAAATCAAAATTATGATGATTAAGTAAATAAATACTGTCATTCAATCATAAATAATGTATCATTTATTATATATCATATAAAACACAACTATCTTATAATTAAATACGCTGATGTATTCTGGTTGTCATATATCTAATGGATATTCTTTTTGTTTAAAAGGCAGATATACTGACAAACTAATATAAGTGTACATCAGGATATTAAATTAATCATTGAATGGAGTTAATAAGATATGTTTGGAATGGTAGAAAATAAGGATATAAGAGGAAAGGGTATAAGTGATAATTATGAGTGTCAGAAACGTATAATAACCAGCAGCACTCTTGAATACTTTAGGAAAATGCTGATAATGGCGGAAAAAGAAATACAGACGATTGATAAATATGTAAGGGATATTAAAAAACTTATGACATATGCCAAAGGACAGAGCATAAATAAAGAAATGCTGCTTAAGTATAAAGACTATCTTCAAAAATGCGGCAAATATAAAATATCGAGCATTAACTCATATCTGGCAGCAGTCAATCATTTCTGTGAAGTGATGGAGTGGACGGATATAAGAGTCAAGATGATAAAAGTCCAGAGAGAAACATTTGTACCAGAAAATAAAGAAATAACAATGCATGAATACGAAAAGCTTGTAAGTATGCCAGAGGACAGAGCATAAGTAAAGAAATGCTGCTTAAGTATAAAGAATATCTTCAAAAATGCGGTAAATATAAAATATCGAGCATTAACTCATATCTGGCAGCAGTCAATCATTTCTGTGAGGTAATGGGGTGGACGGATATAAGAGTCAAGATGATAAAAGTGCAGAGAGAAACATTTATACCAGAAAATAAAGAAATAACAATGCATGAATACGAAAAGCTTGTAAAAACAGCTTACAAAAAAGGTGATAAACGACTGGCACTTATAATAGAAACACTTGGAAGTACAGGAATACGAATAAGTGAGCTGAGGCACATAACAGTTGAGTCGTTAAAGTATGGAATGGCAGACCTTCATAATAAAGGGAAAGTAAGACGGATACTGTATCCGAGCGAGCTGCTAAGGATACTCAGGGAATATGTAAAGGAAAAGCATATCTGTAGTGGCAGTATATTTATAACGTCAAAAGGCAACCCAGTAAACCGCAGTAATGTGTGGCGGATGATGAAGAATCTGTGCCGCGATGCAGGAGTCAGTGAAGAAAAAGTGTATCCGCACTATAACGGTTGAGTCGCTAAAGTATGGAATGGCAGACCTCCATAATAAAGGAAAAGTAAGGCGGATACTGTATCCGAGTGAGCTGCTGAGGATACTCAGGGAATATGTAAAGGAAAAGCATATCTATAGTGGCAGCATATTTATAACGTCAAAGGGTAATCCGATAAACCGCAGTAACGTCTGGCGAATGATGAAAAATCTGTGCCGCGATGCAGGAGTCAGTGAAGAAAAAGTGTATCCGCACAGTATGCGACATCTATTTGCAAGAAGCTTCTACAAAATAAAAAATGACATAGCAAAGCTTGCCGATGTCTTAGGACACAGCAGTATCGACACCACGAGAATATATATAAAGACAACGGGACCACCTTTTCGCCAGAAGCTTTTATAAAATAAAGAACGATATAGCAAAACTTGCAGATGTCCTTGGACACAGCAGTATCGACACCACGAGAATATATATAAAGACAACAGGTAAAGAACATAAAAGGCAGCTTAATAAGATGAAAATGGTGCTTGGGACGAGGTTGAGAGAGGGGTGGAATGCGATGTAGGAAAGATGAAATATAAAGAATTAAATATGATAATAGAAAATGCAAATGATTAAAGGTGAAAATAATAGGCAGATTACATAATAAATATTATGTTGTATTATCATAAACCTTAACAGATGATAGCACATCATTAATGATAAAACAAGAGAATAATACATATTTTTATATAAAAAACAATAATTCGACATAAAAGTATAGTGAAAATCAGCCGTAAGGACATATATTGTCATATAAGAAGCAATAAAAATCTAATAAAATCCAGAATATATAACATACCAAATACAATAATTATATTTATATCTGACAGATGTATCTTTACAAATATATAAAATCATATTTTACAAATCGAATAATCAAATACTGCCAGTATAGAAATAAATAAAAAGGCAGGAATAATCATACATTCATACCTAATCAGGTAATTATCCCATAAAGAATAAAGGTACGTACAACATAATATTTATTACGTTGTATGAGTGATAAGACAATCTTAGCAGAATCAAAAATGATTGCAGGTGAGGTGTTATGCGAATCAATAGAGAAGATTACATAATCGAACGCGATTATAGAAAGAAAAGACTTGAAGAATTCCAGGAAGCTATTCAGGAAAATTTAAGAGGAGTATCTACAGAAATTATAAGTGAATTAGTAGAAGAAAGAGAACGTCAGAATCTTACGCAGAAGGATGTAGCAGATATAACAGGTATACTTCCATACAATCTTGCAAGATTTGAGACTGGTACACGTATTCCTACACTCATGGTGCTTGAAAAGTATGCTTCTGCACTGGATAAACATATAGAGATAAGATTGTGTGATAACACAAAAAAGTAAATTAAATATAAAACTTTATATGATGGAACGTTTTTTTACAGCAGAAGGATGTATTAGCTGGTAGTGAAGATAAAATGTCACATCTATATAGAAAAGAAAGAAAGCTATGCGCAAGGGAATGCTGAATGACAATTTGAGCAGGAGATAAATGTAAGCGTTGGGGTGGAGATAGTGTAGAAAATATAGATGAGAATAGATAGAGGAACAGATAGAGAAGTTATGAAAAACATAGAAAAAAATCAAATGAGATGTGTTGAAGTATATAAAAAATTATATCATCAGGAACCTTTTGATATAGCATTTTGTCCATATCGTATTAGTCCATTGGGTGCACATATTGATCATCAGTATGGAAAAATAAATGGTCTGGCAATTGATAAGGGAATACATATGGCTTATCACCCTAAACAGAATGGTGTTGTGGAGGTACAATCATTAAACTTTCCAAAACGTGCACAGTTTTTTGTGTGTGATGTTCCGGAGGAAAAACAAGGGGATTGGGCTGATCATCTGCGAGGGGCAACAATGATACTTGGAGAAAAGTATCGTTTAAAAATTGGTTTATCAGGAATTATTGAAGGTAGTTTGCCTATAGGTGGATTGTCTTCATCAGCCTCAGTCATTATTTGCTTTTTATCAGCACTATGTAAAGTTAATGGTATTCATCTTGATTCAATGGAGATGATTTTAATGGCAAAGGCAGCAGAAAATAAGTATGTTGGAGTTTCATGCGGAAAACTTGATCAGAGTTGTGAAGTTCTTTCTAAGAAAAATCATTTGCTTTACTTAGATACAAAAGATGACAGTTATGAACTTATTCCAACGAACAATAATATGAAACCATATAAAGTAGCAATTTTCTTTTCTGGCTTGGAACGTTCATTGAAAAATTCTAAGTATAATTTGCGACAGGATGAGTGCAAAGCAGCAGCGTATGCACTTATGGGGTATGCAGGTATTGATTATGACACATTTGAAAATACAAGACTTAGGGATGTGCCGTTTGAGATATTTGAAGCTTATAAATCACGTTTGCCAGAATTGTGGAAACGTCGTGCTGAACATTATTATAGTGAATTTTATCGTGCTGAAAAAGGTGCAGAACTATGGCGCAAAGGCGATTTAGATGGTTATGGTCAGCTTGTTTTTGAAAGTGGAAAATCGTCAATATATAGCTATGAGTGTGGGTGTGATGAATTAAAAAAACTATATGACATTATGTTAGATACTGATGGTATTTATGGAGGTCGTTTTTCTGGTGCAGGATTTAAGGGCTGTTGTATGGCTCTGATTAATCCAGATAAGGCGGAGGATATTAAAGAAAAAGTTAACACAGAATATCTGAAGGCTTTTCCAGCACTGGAAGGAAAATATAGCTTTCATTTGTGTGAGAGTGCAGATGGTGTTGAATTATAGGAGAAATATATAAATGAAATGTTTGATTTTGGCAGCTGGTTATGCCACTAGACTTTATCCATTGACTGAAAATTTCCCAAAGCCGCTTTTAAAGGTTGGAAGAAAATCTATTTTGGATTGGCTGGTTGACGATTTGGTTGAGACAACAGATATAGATGAGTTCGTTATTATTTCAAATCATAAATTTGCTAATTATTTTGAAGAATGGAAAAAACAAAAAGAAAAAATAAGAACATATAAAATTACTGTTTTAGATGATGGAACGAGTACTAATGATACACGTCTGGGTGCAGTAAAAGATATTCAGCTTGCTATAGATAAACTGCAACTTGATGATGATCTTTTGGTTATGGCTGGAGATAATGTGCTGGATTTCAGCCTTTCAGGATTTGTCAAGTTTGCTATGGAAAAGAATACATCTAGTGTAATGTGTCATGAAGAAAATGAGCTGAAAAAGCAACAGAAAACAGCAATTATCACACTAGATGAAAATAATATGATTACCAGCTATGAAGAAAAACCTAAGAAACCAAAAGGAAATCTGGCAGTCCCTCCTTTTTATTATTATCGTGGATGTGATGTGAAACGTATTCATGAAGCATTAGATGATGGATGTGGTTATGATGCACCAGGAAGTTTTGCTGCATGGCTAAGTAAACAGACTGACATGCATGCTTATTGTATGCCAGGTAAAAGATATGATATTGGAGATATTAATAGTTATACATATGTAAAAAGTGTTTTTACAGAATAAGGTAAGTGTTCATACAAAATATTTAAGGATATAGGAGTGATAAGATGAAGATTTTAGTTACGGGAGCTAATGGATATCTCGGACAAGGTGTTGTAAAAGCACTATTAAATAATGGACATAATGTCATAGCAGCAGATTTTAAGACTACATATGTTGATGATCGTGCAGAAAGAGTTGATTGTGATTTGTTTTCAATAGAAGACCCTTATATATTTTTTAGTAAACCAGATGTTCTTCTTCATTTGGCGTGGAGAGATGGATTTGTACATTATTCGGAAAATCATATTGCGGATTTACCAAAACACTATCATTTTTTGAAACAAATTGTTGATGCCGGAATTGATAAAATCAGTATTATGGGTACAATGCATGAAATTGGATTCTATGAGGGAAGTATCAATGAAAATACCACATGCCATCCTATGAGTCTTTATGGAATTGGTAAGGATGCACTGCGTAATTGCGTTGTGATGATGACTAATGGTAAACATACAAATTGGCAATGGCTACGTGGTTATTATATTGTAGGTCATTCTGATTTTGGATGTTCTATTTTTTCAAAAATCACAGAAGCAGAAAAAGAAGGTAAAACAGAATTTCCATTTACAATGGGACAGAATCAATTTGATTTTATTGATTATGATGATTTTTGTGCTCAGGTTGCTGCAGCTGTTGGACAAGATGAAGTTAATGGAATTATTAATATATGTTCTGGAAAACCTGAAAAATTGGCAGATCGAGTAGAGCGATTTATTAAGGAAAATGGTTACAGTATTAAATTAAAATATGGAGCATTTCCTGATCGTCCATATGATTCTAAAGCTGTCTGGGGTGATAACAGGAAGATTATGCAAATTATGAATGAAAAGAAGTACATGTCATAAGTGAGGTCTTATGTAAATGAAAAAGTTATTATTAATAATGCCCAATTTCTTTAATTATCCACATGAAATTAGTGAGGAACTGACTAATATGGGGTATGAGGTTGATTGCTTTGATGATCGTCCTAGTACTAATGGATTTATAAAGGCAATTATTCGTGTCAATAAAGATTTAATTGGAAAGTATATAGCAAACTATTTTGAAACAATAATGAAGACTGTACGTATTAAAAAATATGATGTTGTTTTCTTAATATCTGGACAATCTTTATCATTTAGTGAAGAAATGATTATGCAGATTAAGAAAGAGCAGCCACAGGCAAAATATATTCTTTATCAGTGGGATTCGTTAAAAAATTTTCCATATATAAAGAAAATAGAACCATTGTTTGATGATTGTTATTCGTTTGATAGAAATGATGTTAACGCGGATGAAAAGCTTGAATTTTTACCATTATTTTATACGAGACAATATGAGATGATTGGAAGAGAAAATAAGAAAGATTATAAATATGATTTTTGTTTTGTTGGTACGGCACATCCCAAGAAATATAAATTTATTCAATTGATGTCTAATCAGCTGAAGCAAGTATACACTAATCAGTTTATATATTATTTTTTTCCATCAAGAATAGTTTTCATTTACAGGAAGATTTTTAATAAGGAATTAAAACATGCAAGATATAATGAATTTCATTTTGAACCATTAAAAGGAGAAAAAATGAATTTTGTTTACAGTAATTCAAAATGTGTACTTGATTCAGCACAGGAAGGTCAGTTGGGTCTTACTATTAGAGTGTTGGAGGCATTAGGAGCAAAAAAGAAACTTATTACAACAAATGAAGATATTGTAAATTATGATTTTTATAATGAAGAGAATATCTATGTTTACGATGGGAAAACTTTTGATTTCAATTCACCTTTTTTTAAAAGTGAATATAAAGAGCTGGATAGGGAAATATATGAAAAATATTCCCTTAGAAATTGGCTTCATGAAATGAAAATATAATAATTATTATATAGAGAATATATTAAAATAATACAAATTTTGTGAGTTGTAATTATTTCTGTTTCCAAAGTAGTATGATTGCAGAAAATTAATTTTTGATAAAGATACTAATTAATTAAAATTTTCTCAGAATTAAGGAGAAGAAAATTATATGTTTGATGGACAAAGTGAGAAAGTAAAATGGGGATTGAGAGCTTTACTTAATAAGCCTTTTTTTGGAAAAATAGGTCATATGTGCTATATGGGAAAACCATGTTATTTATCACGAAAAAAGGATTTAATACTAGGAGATAAGGTACGTATCTATCCGGGAATTAGAACAGAAACTCAGAATGGTGGGAAAATAATTATTGGAAATAATGTTTCTATTGGACAAAATTTCCATGCTGTATCAGTTGAAAACAAACTAAAAGTTGGAAATAATGTAACTATTTCAGGTAACGTATTTATTTCAAACTGTGATCATTCATTTGATGATAAAAATGTAATTGTATTAGAACAGCCATTAAAAATTAAAGATACATTCATTGATGATAACTGTTTTATTGGATATGGGACTGTTATTTTAGCAGGGACTCATTTAGGAAAACATTGCATAGTAGGAGCCAATTCTGTAGTGAGAGGAATTTTCCCAGATAATACATTGTTGGCAGGAATTCCTGCCAAGGTATTAAAGCAATTTGATTCGAAAAATAATAAATGGGTGAAGGTATAAAAAGTATGATTTCAGTATGCATGGCTACATATAATGGAGAAAAATATATTAAACAACAAATTGAATCTATATTATGTCAGTTGAGTAATGAAGATGAGTTAATAATATCTGATGACATGTCAACAGATAATACATTAAACATATTGAAAAGTTTTAATGATTCACGAATAAAAATATATATTCATGATAAAGAACATGGTTTTGTGAAAAATTTTGAGAATGCTTTACTAAATGCAAAGGGAGATTATATTTTTCTTTCAGACCAAGATGATATTTGGATGCCTGATAAGGTGAAGATTTCATTGGATTATTTGAAAATATATGATTTTGTTGTAAGTGATTGTATTACTATAAATGAAAAAGAGCAGATTATTAGTTCATCTAGGATTAAAGATTACAATATTAAAACTGGATTTTGGAGATTAATGATAAAAACAAGATATCTAGGATGTTGTATGGCTTTTAATAGAAAAGTATTAAAAACTGTATTACCATTTCCAGCAAATAGCTATTTAATGGAGCATGATTTATGGATAGCCGCCGTATCAGAATGTTATTATAAAACAGCATTAATTCCCGAAGCTTTAATTAAGTATCGGAGACACGGAAGAAATGCATCTTCTGGTGGAGATAGTAAGGGCTATTCTTTGGCAATTAAAATTGTTAGAAGATTATATAGGTTAGTATGTTTAGCTTTTGTAAGAAATAAAACAAAAAAATTTAGGAAGGATAAATAATGGTATTCATTTATAATTTGATTTTTATAATATTAATGGGAATGCTATTTAGAAAGAAACTTAATAATAATAGAAAAAAAGGACTTTTTTTATTTATTTGTTTTTTTCAGATGTTTTTAATTCAAGCATTAAGAGCAACATATGTAGGTTCGGATACAATACAATATGTAGAAATATATAATAAATTTGGTAATAGTCAGTATTATAAATATAAATTAACACACTATGAAATTGGAGTGCAGGCTTTGATTAAATTATTATATAAATTTGGCTTTGATGCTCAGTTTATGTTGGCTGCAATGAGTGCAATAATTATGATTGGGTTTGCTGTATATATATATTATAATTCAGAGAATGTATTTATTAGTACTTTTATTTTTGCTACATTATTCTATCCAAATTCATTTAATGTTGTACGTCAGTATATATCTATGGCAATTGCATTAAATTCATTTTATTTTTTTAATAATCATAAATACATAAAAGGAGTTCTGCTTGTTATTATTGCTTCTTTATTTCATACATCAATTTTATTGTTGTTAATTCCGCAAAGTCTTGGAATAATTAAGAACAAAAAATTTATCAGGAATACACTTATATTATTTAATTCATTTGTTTTAATATTTGGAACTTTTTTTTCAAATTATATATTGAGCCATGTTCATAATTCATATTATTCTGCATCAGAATTTGTAAAAAACGATATATTTTCTTTAACTACGTTTTTAACATTTATATATGCATTGATTTTTTACTATTATTCAGTTAAACGTTCAAATGAAAAGGTGGAAAATGTACTTAATGTATACACATATGTAGCATTATCTAATTTGGCATTTGGTATTTTGTATTTAAAAAATGAAATATTTTCGAGGTTTGTGGAACTATTTAATTCTCATTTGATTGTATCTGTTTCAATTATTGAAAGTGAAAAACAAGATAGATACAGACAAATAACTAGAGCCTTTTTTTATGTGGTGCCTATAATTTGGATGTTATTAATGGTGTTTGCTAGTAATGCAGGAGTTTCTAAATATGGATTTTTTTTTGAAAAATAGGAGTTAAAATGAATGAAATTAATGAATTAGTATTTCAGGTATATGAAGAATTATTAAATAGTGATTATAAATTAAATGAAAAAAAGACATTGAGTTATATATTAAGAAAGATATTTAGGTATATAGTTAGTGGATATATATTTCAATTAAGAACAAATAAAATCAAGATGAATTTGATGAATGAATTTATTCCGTCTAATAATAAACATAAAAAAAGTGTTGTTGTATATACTGCATGTTATGGGAAATATGATTCAATTAAAAATCCAATATATATTAATCCTGAATATGATTATTATATATTTACTGATCAGGAATTGCCAGAAGGATCAATTTGGAAAAAATATATAATTAAAGATTATGAAACTGATATGGCTGATAATATTGTTAAGTCTAGATTGTCTAAATTGAAGCCACACTTATTTTTCAGCGAATATGAATATTCTGTATATATTGACTCAAATATTAGAATAACATGTGATATTGATGAAATAATAGATAAGATGATAGATGAAAATAAATGCATTGCTATGCACAATCATCAGGTAAGAGATTGTATTTATGATGAGGCAAAGGCAATTTTTGCTTCGGGCAAAGCAAAATTTACTGACATAAGAAAACAAGTAAATCACTACAAAAAAGATGGTTTTCCAGAAAAATATGGTTTATTCGAAAACAATATTATTATAAGAAAGCATAACAAAAGAGAGTGTATTTTAGTTATGGACAAATGGTGGGAAGAATTTTGTCGTTTTGAAACAAGGAGAGATCAACTTTCTTTTATGTATGCATTGTGGAAAAAGGGGTATACAAAAGATTTTATAATGTCTTTAGGAAATAATTCAAGGAGAAATCCTTATTTTATAGTCGGAGGTCATAAATAAATGAGAAAAATATTATTAATGTCTGGGCTTTCAAAAGGCGGAGGTGCTGAAAGGGTTCTTTCTATATTGGCAAATGATTTTTCAGATAATGGTTATTCAGTTGTATTTTCTTCTTTTTATAATAATGGTTATTATCCTTTAAATAATAAAGTTAAGAAAAAGGTATTTAATTCGTCAAATAAATTATTGCTATTATATGATATAAGAAGATATGTGAGATTAAATAAATTTGATGTTGTTATTTGTTTTATGTATCCAATATCGTATACCTTATGTATTGCACTTTTGGGCATGAGAAATAAACCATTTATAATTTCATCAGAGAGATCTGACCCATCGAAACCAACACATCATAAGATTGAAAAATATTTAAGAATTTGGTCATATAATTCATCAAATCATGTTGTTTTTCAAACAGAGCAAGCAAGGAATTATTTTAAAAATTCACTTAAATGTAAAACATCAATTATAGAAAATCCAATATCAGATAATTTGCCAGAACCATATAAAGGTATACGAAAAAAAAATATTATAGCAATTGGTAGATTGACGGAACAAAAAAATTTTGAATTATTAATTCGTGTGTTTTTGAAAATATCAAAGGAATATAAAGAGTATAGACTAGATATATTTGGAGAAGGTCCTTTAAAAAGTAGATTAGAATCACTTATATGTGAGTTATCTTTGAATGAAGTGGTTACTATTCATGATTTTACTGATGATATTTATAATATATTAAATGAGTCAGGGATGTACATATCATGTAGTAATTATGAAGGAATATCAAATACTATGTTGGAAGCTTTAGCGTTAGGTGTTCCTTCTATATGCACAGATTGCCCAGTTGGTGGAGCTAAGATGAATATTGTTAATGAAAAGAATGGCTTATTAATTGATGTTAATAACGAAATTCAGTTATATAATGCAATAAAAAAATTAATAACTAATAAAGAGTATTCAAAAGTATTTTCCGATAATTATCATATGGTAAGAGATAGACTATCAGTGAAGAATGTAGGTGGAAAATGGATTGATTTGATAGAGAGCTTTTTTATTAATTAGTAGAAAGAAAGAATAATATGAATTCGAGAGAAAAAAAACTTAAATATAATACAATATCATCTTTGATATTACAATTTACAACTTTGGTTTGTGGTTTTATTCTTCCAAGAATAATATTGGGTCATTTCGGCTCTGAAATAAATGGCTTAGTGAATTCTATTGCTCAATTTCTACAGATGATAGCATTTCTGGAACTTGGAGTTGGGGCTGTAGTTTCATCAAGTCTATATAAACCATTATCAGAAAAAAATTCAAAAAAAATAAGTGAAATATATGTAAGCGCAGCTAATTTTTTTAGAAAACTGGCAATTATTCTAGCAATTTATGTAATAGTATTGATTGTGATATATCCTCATCTGACTGATTTGAAGGTTGATTGGATATTTACAACAACATTAATTTTAGCCATGTCAATTAGCAATTTTGCACAATATTATTATGGTATAGTAGATAGATTGCTATTAACAGCAGATCAAAAAGGATATATTAATTATAATGTACAAACAATAACATTAATATTAAATAATATTGCTTGTATTATATTAATTAGGTTAAATTGTTCAATTCAAATAGTCAAATTAACAACATCATTAATATATTTAATTAGACCAATCGTTCTAAGAAAATATGTCAATAATCATTATGAGATTAATAGAAAAATAAAAATTACATATGAACCAATTAGACAAAAATGGAATGGTGTTGCACAACATATAGCAGCTATAGTATTAGATAGTACAGATAATATTGTTTTAACTATCTTTTCATCTTTAGAAAATGTATCTATATATTCGGTATATTATATTGTTGTCAATGGGATGAGAAATTTATTTTCTGCTTTTACAGCTGGAATTCAATCTTTGATGGGAAATTTATGGGCGTGTGAAGAATATGATGAATTAAAAAAATTTATAAAATGGTATGAATGGTTGGTTAATTATTTTGTTCTCGTAATTTTTATATGTACAGGGTTATTGATTGCTCCGTTTGTATCAGTTTATACAAAGGGAATAAATGATGCAAATTATGTTCAACCATTATTTGGTATGGTGATATCGCTGGCAAATGCAACATATTGTTTAAGGTCACCATATATTACATTAGTTTTAGCAGCTGGGCATTATAAAGAGACTCAAAGAAGTTATATTATAGCAACATTGCTTAATATTGTTTCATCAATTCTTTTAGTTAAAACATTAGGGTTATTCGGAGTTGCGTTAGGTACTTTTATATCTACGCTTTATCAAACTGTTTGGTTAGGTCATTATTGTAATAAAAAATTGATAAATTTTGGAATAAATTCTATGTATAAGAATTTTTTGCTGGATTGTATAATTGTTTTATTAATTTATACTTTAATGAAAAATATGGGGTTAATTGTATTACATTGCGATTCATACTTTGATTGGTTTATCTGTGCATTGAAAAATACATTTTTTGTTATTATATTTATAACATTTATTCAATTTATATTTAATAAAAATAAAATGTTTAGACTTATAAGGTATTTAAAATTAAAAAAACATAGATAAATGTTAATCATTAAAATGTATATTTATTATTTGCAAAGCATTTGGAAAGGTGATAATTATGAATGTTATAGAAACTTTTAAAAATCCATATAAAATTTTATCATGGCTTTCTACGAAAGGCTTTTTTAAAAATATGGATAATGAAAAATATATAAAAATGCAATATAGAGGATTTGTTGAAAAAAATTGGATTTAAATAATGTTAAGACTTTCAATGAAAAAATACAATGGTTAAAAATAAATGATAGAAATCCTTTGTATACCAATATGTTTGATAAATATTTGGTAAAACAATACGTATCTGATTTGATTGGTGATGAATATATTATCTCTACAATAGGGGGGATATGATTCATTTGAAGATATTAATTTTAGTACATTGCAAAATCAATTTGTTATAAAAACAATCTATAATCTGGTGGTGGTGTTGTATGTAAAAATAAAGAAATATTTGATATAGATAAATCCAGAAAGTTTATAAATTCATTAATTAAACGTAATTATTATAAATTGTGGAAGGGGTGGTCATATAAAAATATAAAACCAAGGATAATAGTTGAAAAATATATTAAAGATGAATAAATAAAAGAGTTAAAGGATTATAAATTGTTTTGCTTTAATGAAAAATGAAATTAATGTTTATCGCATGTGATCGACAGAACAATAAAAGTGAAACAACATTTGATTTTTTTGATGAGAATTTTAGGCATATAGATGTTATTAATGTACATCCTACCTCAAAAAAATTATCGAATGTCCTCCAAAATTCCAAGAAGTGAAAAGGTTGGCTGAGAAATTATCAAAAAATATCCCTTTATTAAGAGTTGATTTATATCAATCAAATGGGAAAATTTATTTTGGCGAATTAACATTTTTTCATTGTAGTGGTTATGTACTTTTTAAACCTGAAAAATACGATGAGATATTTGGAAATTGGATAGAAATTTAATTGATAAGGAGAAATATAGATATGATAGATAAAATTGCAAAATTAATTACTGATAAAAAATATAGGTTTTATGTATTACTTCGACATGGATTTTATAATAAATGGTCTGATGAAAGATTTTTAAAGAAAATTTATAAAATCAGGATGGGTGAATCTTTGAATTTAGAATGTCCAGTTACATTTAATGAAAAATTACAATGGCTAAAATTACATGATAGAAATCCGTTATATACTAAAATGGTTGATAAATATGAATTTAAAAATTATATTAAAGAAAGATTGGGAGAAGGATATACTATACCAACATTGGGGGTATGGGATTCTTTCGATGATATTGATTTTTCTTCATTACCAGATAAGTTTGTCTTAAAATGTACTCATGATAGCGGAGGATTAGTTATTTGTAAGGATAAAGAAAATTTTGATGTAGATAAGGCAAGAAAAAAAATAAAGAAAGCATTAAAATCAGATTACTATTTAACATCTAGAGAATGGCCATATAAAAATGTTAAAAGAAGAGTTATTGCTGAAAAGTATATGGAAGAAGATGAATCAGGTGTATTAACGGATTATAAAGTGTTTTGTTTTAATGGTGTGCCTAAAATTGTATACATATCTAAGGACAAAGCAGAAGATCCAACTACAGATTTTTTTGATGAGAACTTTAATCATTTGGAAATGAGAATGAGAGATCCTAATTCAAAAACTGTACCTAAAAAGCCAAAGTTTTATGATGAAATGTTAGATATAGCAAGAAAATTATCCGCAAATATCCCTCATGTCAGAGTCGATTTTTATTATATAAATAATAGAATATATGTAGGTGAATTAACCTTCTTTCATTGTGGAGGATTACAGAGAATTGAGCCAAAATCTTGGGAGAAAAAAATGGGCGAATGGATTGATATAAGTATGATTTAATATCATTGAAATATACAAGGTAATTCTGACTTAATAATGATCATATATAAAATATTAATTATTGGGTCAGATTTACTAAAAAATTTGTATACAAATATGTGCTGTGCTGGATTTAATACATAAGAGAGGATAGAAATTGTATGAATTTTGAAAAAATAAGAATTATTATATTATCGTTGCTTTGTGTATGCTGCATTTCATATTGCAGAACATCTGCAAATGCTGAAGAACTTCTGAATTATAGTGAAGAATATGTGGATTTAATACAGGAGGGAAATTATGGCAGCAGTAGTAATGTACGGAAAGTTGAATATTATAGTTTAAACAATTATACGGAAGCTAAAAATGCAATAAAGGATGGCTATGTTACATCTATCATACCTGCTTATATATCTGATTCTAAGGACGATATTTTAGAGATGAAAGATAAGTTTAATGCTGCAGTAGAAACAAAAAAGTTTACTGTATTAAAAAAAGGTGTAAAGAGTAATGCTGTAAAAAAATGCAGACATTTCTTATAAAATTAGGTTATCTTAATAGTTATGCAGATGGAGATTTTGGTTCAGTTACAGAGATTGCAGTAAAAAAATTCCAAAAGGAAAATGGATTGTATGTAGATGGAATAGCAGGAATCCAGACACTTGTAACATTATATTCAAAATAAATATAGTATTATTGCTCTTACTCCGGTGTCCTATGGACTCGGAGTTTTTTTATATGAGAAATATATGCTGAATGTGCGTAAACGCTCCAACGCTTACTATTTTTTATGCAAAATAACGAATTTCCCCATTTAAAATTATAAGTAATTATTCTATGAATATAGATAAAATTATGGTATAATATAAAAATCATTTAAGTATGTGTGACGTGCAATAGAATACAGAAACTAATGATAAAACAACATCGGTGAAAGGACATATTATGTATGCAGGAGTATGATGAATCATTTTTCAGGGCGAAAGCCAACAAAAGAGCAGGTATAACCTGGCTTGCTCTTATTCTTATAGCAACCGTGTATTATGGGATTAAGACAAAGAGCGGTGAGATTACTAAAGGATATTTTACAGCATGTATGATAGTAGGCTGGGTTACATATATAGGAGGACATATAGTAGCTGCGATTAAGGGTGGAGCATCCAAAGAGTATAAGTGGGTGCTTGGTATAGGTTATCTTTTATTCTACGCTGTTATAGCATGGACAGTACTTGATAAGATTTCGTATATATTTATTCTTCCATTATTATCAATTCTTATATTGTATAAAGACCCTAAGTTTATTAAGACAATCATGTGGTTTACATTATTTGTGCTGATTAGCAGTAATATATACAAAGGTACTGCAAAAGGAATGATGGACTTTGTTGCAAGTGAAGAGTGTGCGCTTCAGTTTGCGATTGTATTATGCTGCTATGCCTGTACTAATATGGCGATAAAGCATCTGGTTGAGTCGGATGGTGCGCTGACGGCATCCATAGAGGCGGAGCTGGCGCAGGTTGTACAGACAGTTGAACAGGTTAAAGAGGCAAGTAATTCGATTGTTGATGGTGTTACAGTTGTAAGAGAGCTTGCAGATGAGAATAAAGAGGGAGCTAACAATGTAGTTAAGGATATGGGAACGCTTTCGGATAACAACGATGTCCTTAATGACAAGACAGTTTCCTCAATAGAGATGACAAATGTTATTGATACTCAGGTCAAGGATGTATCTGAACTTATGGAGGAGTTCTCAAAGCTTATTGAAAAGTCAGTTGAGCACGCTAACTTGAGTGCCGGTGAACTTACAGAGGTTGTTGATATTACTAACAGAATGTCAGCATTATCAGGCAAGATTGAGACTATTCTTGAGACATTTAAGAAAGAATTTGAAAATGTTAAGCAGGAAACAAGCACTATTGAGGGTATTACATCACAGACAAATCTTCTTGCACTTAATGCTTCAATAGAGGCTGCAAGAGCTGGAGAGGCAGGAAAGGGTTTTGCTGTTGTTGCTGACCAGATAAGAAGCTTAAGCAGTGGAACTCAAGACTCTTCTAACAGTATTATGGAAGCACTTTCTCATCTTGAGGCAACATCAGATGAAATGCTTGAGTCAATTACTGAGACGGTTGAGCTTATCCAGCTTAATATTGAAAAGGTATCAACGGTTAATAAGTCAGTAGAAGACATAACAAATGATGCAACAAGTCTTGGTGATAACATAAAGATTGTTGACAGTGCGGTTAAACAGGTTGAGAATTCTAATGAAACACTTGCTGCTAATATGAATCAGGTTGGCGAAGTAATGCAGATAATGACTGAAAGTATTAACAATGCAGAGCAGACAACTAAGACTATGCTTAGCAAGTATGAGGCTAGTGACAGAAGTGCAATGGATATTGAAGCTGTTGTTGGCGAGCTTATGGAAGAACTTGGTATTGGCGGATTTATGAATGTTCAGGATATAAAGAGTGGAATGAAGTTCAGAATGGTTATTGACGGACAGGCTAATGCCAAGGAAGAATATACAGGTGAGGTTGTTGATAGAAAAGACAATAATGTATACATAAATCTTAACAACAGAGCAGCATTTAATGACAAGAGAAAAAATCTTAAGTGTTCATTTAATGCTGTTGTAGATAATGTATTATATTGCTGGAATGATATAACAATTCACAATGTTAAAGCAGGTGAAAAGGGAGAGTTCAAGCTTACTATTGATGCTAATCCACAGGTATATAACAGAAGAAAGTATCCAAGAATGCCACTTAACAATAGCTGTACAATAGGCGTTGACGGTACAGATATAACATATTATGGACGTATGGTAAATATCAGTGCTAATGGTTTCGCATTTTCAGTTAATGATGCAGCATTTGAAACTATGAAGGGTCAGAATATTGCTATCAGAATAGATAACTTCGATGTTGTGAAAGGAAAAGAAATTCAGGGCTGCATAATAAGGTGTTCTAATGATGAGGGCAATTATATTGTTGGCTGTAGAATGCCAGAGGACAGTAGTGAGATTAAGGATTATGTAAGTAAGAATTACAGTGAGTAGTTATAGTTAAGTGTAACTATTATAGCTTTTTTAGGGAGTCCGCAGAATATGCGGACTTCTTGATTTTTTATTTGAAATTGATAATAATATTATAAGAGTCTGAGATTTACAAGAATAGTAAAAATTAAAAAATCGGTAAATCTCTTACATTGGTTAGGAACTAATATGTTTTAATCCTGACATTATTATATAAGTAACAGATGTGGGTTTAATGATGATTAATAATATAGAGTATTATATGGAATATCTTGACGGACTGACAAGGGATATGCCGGAAGAGTTTGTAAAGCTTGCACAGGTGTTTGAGCTTAGTATATTTGAGCCTATTTATATGGAAGGTGAAAGTGATATATATGCGGCTTACCTTATGAATGATTCGGTTGAGAGCTATTTTGTATTTGAACAGTCAGTGATGACAGGGGAATATAAGGACATTGAATGTGACCAGATAGCAGGAATAGAGAAGCTTGAAGATGGATATATGCTTATAGTTAATCAGGACGGAGAGAATATATTTACAATAAGATTTAGTAATCTTAGTATGAAGACTAATTATTTTAATTATGGATGTATGGGACATTTCTGGGTTAAGGGATATGAGTATTTAAGGCAGCTTGAGTATCAGCTTGCGGATGTGAGGGATAAGTACAGGTATCTGGGAAGCAGTGCATGTACTAAGAAAGAGATTATATTTATGCAGCTTGCCGACTTTCCACCGATTAAGAAGTATAAGTCAGTTCCGGATGCATATTATGTGCCATATCCTGATGCTATATATTCTGAGGCGGTTGATTATCTTATAGAAACAGCAGAGAGTGTTGGCGATAAGCGTATGGCGGGTATGCTTCAGAGTTATATGAAAAAACCGGACATATTTAAGTGCAATATTATTGCCGCTATGCTTCATAGAAAAGCACACAGCAAGTTCATAGATAAGATTATTATGGATGTGCGGAATGAGGCTGATAAGTATGTAAACAGGCAGTTTGACAGTGATGAGGAAGCCCAGTATGAGAAGGTTCATAAGAAGGCTCTTAATGCTATGAATATGTATAAGAAAGAAGGATATGAGTGCCTGCTATATAAGGAAGAGCCATTTATGTATTCAAAGGACTCGATTACATATAAGGAGCATGTTATGGTATTTAAAAAGGGGCTTATTAATAGAAAGTGTGAAATATATACTTATGAGGTGTAATTGTTAGAAATGTATTAAATCAAATGTTGAATTTGTAAATGCTTTGAACTATAGTTATATTATGAAGTTATAGATATTTAAAAATGATATTGTGTGGATGGCGTGATAAAGAGCTGGTAAGGCTATTAAAAGGTTTGTTTTTAGATATTACACGATAAGGAGTGGATATATGTTTTATTTTTTATTAGAACCTATAATGATGTATAACTGGATATTAATATTAGCAGCAGTTATTCCCGCAGTATTCCTTATGGTAAAGGTATACAGGTCGGACAGGATTGAAAAGGAGAGCGGTTATCTTTTAAGAAAGCTTGTGGTGGCAGGTATCTTATCTACAATACTGGCATTAATTGAGGAAAGGGTTGGCGAATGGCTTTTGTCCTGCTTTGTTCCTGAGAATACATTGTTGTATCAGATAATTCTTTATTTTGTTATTGTTGCGATAGCAGAGGAAAGTTCAAAGTATATATTCTTAAAAAAGCGTACCTGGGACAATGCTGAGTTCAACTGTCAGTATGATGGAGTGGTGTATGCAGTATTTGTGTCGCTTGGCTTTGCACTCTGGGAAAATATTAACTATGTATTATCATATGGCTTTTCAACTGCTATTGTAAGAGCTGTAACTGCTATTCCGGGACATGCCTGTTTTGGTGTGTTTATGGGCGTGTTCTATGGTCTTGCAAGAAAGCAGTATAATCGTGGAAGGTTATTCAGTTCTAAGATATTCAGAATATGCAGTATTATAGTGCCAGCACTTTTACATGGTGCATACGACTTTATAGCGACTATGGAATATTCTATAGGCGGACTTTACTTTGCGGTATTTGTAATTATACTTTTTGCGTTATCATTTGGGCTGGTAAGCTTTTCTTCTAAGAATGACAGGTATATATGATTAATAAGGTAAAATAATTTGAAGTGTATTCTGGTACATGAGCAAAATCTGGAGATATATTTACATGAACATAATAAAATGTTTTATTGGATGGACATTAATTGCATAATTAGAAAATATAGTTCTTATGTATGAAATTCTCAACCTAAAATGAATATATAATATTAGAATATAGAAATGGAGATTAAAATGGCAGAAGTCAGAGTTATTAAGTTAAATGAAAGTGTTTATTCACAGAATGATAATCAGGCGGAAGAAACACGCCGTATGTTAAATGATAAGAAGGTGTTTTTTGTTAATATTATGTCATCACCGGGAAGTGGCAAGACTACTATGTTGTCAAGACTTATCAATATGATTAAGGATGATGTAAGAATTGGTGAGATGGATGTTGATATTGAGTCGGATATAGATGCAAGAAGGGTTGCCGATGCAACAGGTGTAAAGACTATGCAGATTCACAATGGAGGTCTGTGTCATATTGATGCTACGATGACCGCAGATGCAATCCGTGAATATGGTGTTGATGATATTGATATACTGTTTCTTGAGAATATTGGTAATCTTGTCTGTCCGGCTGAATTTGATACAGGAGCACACCGTAATATTATGATATTGTCGGTTCCGGAAGGTGATGACAAGCCTCTTAAGTATCCGCTTATGTTTTCTGTGTGCGATGTTATTCTTGTGAATAAAATAGACACTCTTGAAGCATTTGACTTTGATATGCAGAAGTTCATGAAGTATGTTAAAGAGCTTAATCCTAATGCAATTATTATGCCAATAAGTGCCAAGACAGGTGAGGGAATGGATAGGCTTGTGGAGTGGATTGAGAGTGAGAGAAGCAGATATTTACTTTTTGGTGCGGATTAACGAACAGTTATGAACTGAAAGGATTAAAAATAAATTATGAAAAAACGCATTTTAACATACAGAAAATATATTGATTTTTTATTAGCATCAGACAAACAGTCTGACTGGAAATATATAAAGCAGGAACATATTACGCAGGTGGCGTTTTTTCAGCATGAAAGATTAGTGCATTTAATAGTAACCGTGACATTTGCAGTGCTTGAACTTCTTACGGTATGTGCTTATGTGATAGTCGGGGCGCTTGATAGTACACTTAGTTTTCCGTTACTAATTCTTGCGCTTTTAATAATTGTGCTTCTTATTCCATACATTAAGCATTATTATCTTCTGGAAAATGAAGTGCAGAAAATGTATGTGCAATATGATAGGATTGCGCAGAAGGCGTATGAGGAGGAAAAATTGATTGACAACGAATAGTTGATATGTTAAATTATGAGTAATGAAAAGCGTTAGAGCTTTTGCGGTGATAGAGAGGAGCTATCCGTCCCGACTTTGCGGGCAATAGAAATACAAAGGTCGTCTCTGCCTATGGAATTAACATAGGACTGCTCCCAGAATTGCAATTCAAAAGAAATTTACGCCTGAGCCTAACAGCCCAGGCATTTTCTTTATACAGCGTAAAATTAGTGGGATGTGAAAGGAATATAGTAGTGCAGTCACTTATAGATATTTTTCAAAAAACAAAAGAGGTGTTATGCAAGTATGATTATTATATCTATACTCAAAAGCGTGTATTGCACCTTACCAATTCAGAGTTAAAAATACCACATTTAATGGGATTACAGTATATAGGCAGACCTAATCAGTTTACAGGGGATTTTGGTGTGTATTCAATCAAGAAAAAGCGTATAACACATGAGTCAATAGATAGGTTAGTGAGGAAATATTACAGAACAGAGGAAAAACAGCGACAGATTTTGGAAATTATTTATCGTAAGTTAAATAATCTTCACTTACTTGGTGAGATGTTTCAGTCTTATTCAAAATTATATATTTATGAAAAAAATGTAAATACTGATACAGCGTTTGACTGTGATTATTTAATGGTGCATGAGAGTGGTAAAGCAATTTTGCACTTAGGGTTAATAAAGTCAGAAGATAGAAAAAATGTTTACCATTGTAATTCGTTTATGACAACATATCAGACGGATAGGGAAAAGAATTTGTTTTTTTGTAATTTGTCAAAGCGTTATGAAATAAATAAAATTATAAGGGAAGATAAAAAAACAAAGAAAAAAGATGTTATTTATTTAAGTGAACAAGCAGAACTTAGAGAAAAGTCCGGCATAATAAAAATGCTTGAAGCAGCGGGGATATATGCAGATGAAGAATTGCTTAAGTATATTTTTCGATTAAATATAAGATTTGGAGAATATCATACATTGGATATGCTTTCGGATGAAAAACTACTTATGAATAAATGTAAAAATAAACGTGATGAAGTATTAGTAAAAGAATTTCTAAATATATGGAAGAAATAATTAATATTTAAGTATATGTGTGTTAATAATGCAAATAAAATACAATCACAATTAAAATGTAAAAATTTCCCAATTATGTAAAAATATTTATTGATATCCTGACGATAATCGGCTAAGATAATAGGCAACACTATGATTAATACGTGAGGAATACAATGGCAAATATAATGGAAAAACAGTTCTACAAGCAGAGAAGCGATTTCGATAAGTCCTGTATTGAAAGGGACAAGAAGCTTACAATGCCTGAAGGTGTAGAATATACAGAGAATATTGCGTATACTAATGATGGCAATCCTTCGCACCAGCTTGACATATATCGTCCAAAGGACAGAGAGGGAGAAGTTCTTCCTGTGATAATCAATGTCCATGGCGGTGGTCTGATTATTGGTAACAAAGGTTTTAATAAGTATTTTTGTTCTTTGTTGTGTAAGAAAGGATTTCTTGTATACAGCATAGAATATCGTCTTATTCCTGATTGTATGATATATGACCAGTTTAAAGATGTGTTTATGGGGATGGATTATATAAAGGGGCGTATCAAGTCGGATGGCGGCGATGAGTCACATGTATATATGGTTGGTGACAGCGGTGGAGCATGTCTTATAATGTATACAAATGCAATTCAGAATAATTATGAGATGGCAAGGGCAGCAGGCGTTAAGCCTTCGGACTTACATATTAATGCGATTGGGCTTATAAGTGGAATGTTTTATACAACGAAGTTTGATAAGATAGGAATGTTTCTTCCAAAGTATTTATACGGAAAGAATTATAGGAAGTCAGCATTTGGTAAGTATGTGAACCCGGAGAATAAGGAACTTATAGAGTCGCTTGCACCTGTATGGCTTGTGACAAGTCACAATGATTACTTAAGAAAGTATACATTAAATTTTGAAAATGCACTTTCAAAGGCAGGCAAAGAATGTGAGCTTATAGATTTTCCAAAGGATAAAAGACTTACACACGCGTTCAGTGTGTTTGAGCCATTTCTGCCAGAGAGTATAAAGACTATAGATATGCTTGTTAAGTATCTTAATAAATTTTAGAATAAAGACGGAACACAGGGAACTTACTCTGCTGTTTCGTCTTTGTTTAATGTATGAAAAAGGGAAGCCCTGCTGAAGCTCAGCTGCAAAGACCTAGGAAAAAGTTGACGGAGATTATTGAGTACAGATAAAAAGTTTATATATGTGTTCCAGCATTATCTATAAATAATTTTAATATTATCGCATTTGTTATTGGAATTGCTATTGTGGCAGTATTACAGTTTGTTGGTAATAAAAAGGAAGCCAAGGCTATTCAGTAACAAGCATAATTATTAAAAGTTAAATCATAGATAAAAATATGTTGGGATATTGAAGGATATGCCCCGTTATTGTAAAATCATCCTGAATAATATAAATATAAACGATATAATGGTTAATAGAATTATGGAAGGATTGATATATATATGATAACAGAAAAAGATATGCAATACGTTCTTACTATTGCGAATTATGGCAATCTGACTAAGGCTGCAAATGCTTTATTTTTATCACAGCCAGCGCTTAGTATCCAGCTTAAGCGCCTTGAAAGCTCGCTTGGAATTCAGCTTTTTGAAAGAAAAGGCAGAAAAATGGTTCTTACATATGCCGGTGAGGAGTTTGTGAAGTCAGCAAGAGAGATAACTATGAAGTGTTTCGAGCTTGAAGACCGTATGATTGATATAGGAAAAAATGTTGCAATTAAGTTAAAGATTGGATATATGGTAAGGCAGGTGGAGGCTTTGTTTCCCTCTGTTATGACGGAATTCAATAAGCTGTATCCGCAGTCAGTTGTGTATACTATTGATGGGCATTTATCTGACCTTGAAGAGAAGCTTATCAGCGGCGATATTGATATGTTTTTTGGTTACAACAGTGTGAGCAATACACGTCTGTCATATGAAACTATATATGAAGACTGCCTTGTTGCTATTCTTCCAAAGTCACACAAGGCAGTGGGGTGTGCTAAAAATATTAAATCGTGTCTGTATCCCTGGCTTGACCTTTCCTATGTCAGTACGGAGCGGTTTATTTTACAGCACAGTAACCAGAGTATAAGGCAGCTTGAAGAGGATGCTCTTTTATATGCAGATGTACTGCCAGAGCTTACATATAAAATAAGTAGCATAGATGCCGGAATACGTCTTGCCGAGCAGGGGTATGGCATTGCATTTACACTTAACAGCTACCTTTCAACTATGAGGTTATCGCCTAATTCAGTGGTGTTACAGGTCGGCGACCCTGCACTAAGAATTCCTTTTTCAGCAGCTTTCCGCAAAGGAGATGAACATCGCAGTGAGCTTATGGAGTGGATAAGGCTTACGAAGGAGGTTACGCATATTAATATATAAAAAACAGCCGATATAGAAAAGTATAATAATTATTATAAAACTATAAACATACAGAAAAATAATTTGTTTTGTTTGTACATCAAATACATTTCAATAAGTTATGAAAAATTTGTTTTTTCTAACTCGGACATATCTGTGTAATATTTTAAATTTAGTCATTTATAGATTAAAATAGATTAATTTAAAGGTATAAAAAAAATTTATACTTCTGATAAAAACATACAATTTAACTTTTATCTGTATATATATTAAAATAAATCATATTAATTAACGATATTTCTCATTTGTTTACTATTTCAGACTTACTATTTATAGAACGAAGTTTATATTAAACAGCAGTCAGGACTTAGGTATTCTTAAATTCAGGTATTGAACTATAAATGAGCAGATAAAGAAAAATGCACAAAAATACTTTGTTTTTGTTTGTACCTCAAATATATTTTAATAGATTAAGAAAATCGGTTTTCTGATGCGGACATAATCGTACAATATTTTAAATCTGCTCATTTATAGCTAAAATGTTATTGAGTTGTAGATATAAAGGTCTTGCTATTTATAGAAAGAAGCTTATATTAAACAGCAGTAAGTGATTAAGTATTTTTAAATCTGATAAAAAATATGACAACAGGTGAGGAATTAAGTTATTTTAAGAAAGGATTTATACATATGCAGACACAGGCGAAAGAAAAGAAAAAATGGAAAACGCCACACACATTTGTAATTCTTGTAGTGATTATACTTATCGCTGTTGCGGCAACTTATATTGTACCGGCAGGTGAGTTTGCAAGATTTAAGGATGCGGCTACAGGAAAGACATTAGTTGAGGCGGGAAGTTATCACAGGATTGAGTCTAATCCTATTAATATTTTAAAAATTCCATCAGCTATATATACTGGTATAGTTAAGTCAGCTTCTACAATAACATTTATGTTAATAATTGGTGGAGCTTTTCAGGTTATAACATCAACAGGTGCGCTTACAGCACTTTGTAAGAAGCTTTCAAAGACATTTTCAAAGCACAAGTATGTTGTTATACCAGTATTTTTAACACTATTTTCAATATTTGGTTTTACTATGGGTATGTCATCTGAGGTTATGATATTCGTACCTATCGGAATAACACTTGCACTGTTTCTTGGACTTGACAAGGTAACAGGTACAGCGATGATAGCACTTGGTGCAGCAGTCGGATTTACAGCAGGTATTCTTAATCCGTTCAATGTCGGGGTTGCGCAGGATATTGCAGAGCTTCCATTATTCTCAGGTATGGCGTACAGATTTGTTATTCTTATTGTATTACTTGTAGCGACAAGCGCATATATAATCGTATATGCTAAAAAGGTGGCTGCTAATCCAGAAAAAAGTGTAATATATGGAATAGAAGAAGATGAAGAGTACACATTTGACGAAACATCTGATAATATCACTGGCAGACAGATAGGTGTACTTGTTATTATGGCACTCGGCTTCGGACTTCTTATATACGGTCTTTCAAAGAAGGGCTGGTATTTTGAAGAAATGTCAGGACTGTTTATATTTATGGGTGTAATCTGCGGTTTTGTCAGTGGCTATGGTCCTAGTAAGATAGCTAAGGAATTCGGCGAGGGTGCTAAGGGTATTATCGTTGGTTGTCTTATAATCGGCATTGCGCGTACAGTTGAAGTAATCTTAAGTGATGCCAATATTCTTGATACTATTGTTTACGGTATAGTTAATCTTGTAAACTTCTTGCCGGGTTCTATAAAGGCTGTAGGTATGTTTATATGCCAGTCGCTTATTAACTGTGTAATCGTATCAGGAACTGGACAGGCAGCGGTTACTATGCCTCTTATGATTCCGGTATCTGACCTTGTTGGTGTATCAAGACAGACAGCAGTGCTTGCATTCCAGTTAGGTGATGGTTTCTCTAACTCAGTACTTCCTATGTCATCATCACTTATGGGATATCTGGCAGTATCTAAAATTCCATACAGCAAGTGGCTTAAGTTTATGATGCCTCTCTTCCTTATATGGACAGCACTTGGATGTGTATTTATGTTAGGCGCACTGGTGATAGGATATTAATTAAGGTGTTATAAGAAGTGTTATGTTGTGATATGCATTTTAAATGTACATTATACATAGCACTTTTTATTAATTCAGGATTGCGTGAAATGTGTAGCAATGTAGCAATCTGGGTATATCAGTTATGGGAAAATATTTTTGACTGTAACATCATAATATTTGATTATATGAAGAGGAGTAATTGTAAAAATATGGCAGATGATATAAAAAAGAAACTAGGCGAAGTGATAGATGAACATAAGTCAGAGCTTTGCCAGATGGCAGATGAGATATTTGACCTTGCAGAGATAAGTGGTGAGGAATATAAGACATCAGAAATGTTATGTAAGTATCTTGAAAAAGAAGGTTTTACTGTTGAGCGTGGAACAGGTCTTGAAACTGCATTCAGGGCTGTTTATAAGAATGGTGAGGGTGGACCTGTTCTTGGAATACTTGTAGAGTATGATGCTCTTGAAAAAATCGGACATGCGTGTGGACATCACCTTCAGGGACCGGCAGGAATAGGGGCTGCCATTGCAGTAAAAGACTGCATAAAAGATTACCCATATGAGCTTGTTGTATATGGTACCCCAGCGGAGGAAACTCTTGGCGGCAAGATAATTATGCTTGATAAGGGATATATGAAGGAACTTGACCTTGCGTTTATGTCACACGGTTCACCTAATACATCGGTTGATGAGAAATGTATGGCTCTTGAGAATTTTGTGGTAACATTTCACGGTGTTAAAAGCCACGCGGCGATAAGTCCTGAGGAGGGCAGAAGTGCTCTTGATGCGGCATTACTTTCATTCCACGCAGTTGAGATGTTAAGGGAACACGTTAAGGACGATACAAGGATGCATTATACAATCCGCAATGCAGGTGGTCCGCCGAATGTTGTGCCTGATATAGCAGTGGCAGAATATACATTACGTTCATATAGTACGAAGTATCTTGATGAGGTTGTAAAGCGTTTTTATAATATACTTAAGGGTGCGGCACTTATGACAGATACTACATATGATATACAGCGTGACCTTCCTTTTAAGAGTAAGATTGTGTGCCATAAAGTAAATGACCTTCTTATGGCAAATGCAGAATATGAGCACGCACCAGCAATAGCGCCTCCAAGAAAGAAGACAGGCTCTACAGATTTTGGAAATGTGCTTTATGAAGTTCCAGGTTCTTGTATAAGAATTGCATTTACAGAGGAGGATGCACAGCCACATTCTGAAAGCTACTTAAAAGCAGGAAAGAGTGAGGCGGCACATAATGCAATATGTTATGCAGCTAAGATAATGGCTGACTCCATATGTGATGTGCTTGTTAATCCAGAGCTGCTTAAGCAGATAAAAGAAGAGTTTGAAGCGGCAAGAGATAATGAATAAATAATTATAATATGATGTCAGGGTCAAAATACCACATGAGCCTGCTCATAAGTGGGCGAAAGCCCTTGGAATAATTGCAACCTTATAATTTTGTGAAGTTAGTTATTGCTGACTTAAATATAAAATGCTATTATATGATGTAAGTGTCAAAAGTATAAAAAGTCGTTTCTGCTTGCAGAAAAAGACTTTTTTACTTGGGACACGCTAAACACCGAAAACGGAATAAAATGTCGTGAATACGGCATTTTATGAAAGTTTGAGGTGTTTAAGGATTGCGTGAATTGCATAGCAATGTAGCAATCCTGATACATCATTATAAACATATGTGTCAGGAATTAAAAAGGAGTATAGCATTGGATAATAAAGTCAGATTAAAAAGAGATATTATTCTTGTGCTGTCGATGGTTATTATAGCTGCGGCAGCATTTTTAATTATTAATTATGCAGTTAAGAAGGATGGCAGATATGCGGTAATCAAGGTTGATGGACAGGTGGTTAAGACACTTGACCTTAACAGGGAAGAAACCACTATTGAGGTTAATGGCTATCAGGGTGGAGTGAATAGGATTGTAATTAAGGATGGAAAGGTAAGCATGACGGAGGCTGACTGTCCTGACGAGCTGTGTGTCAAGACCGGTAAGATAAGCAGGACAGGAGAAACCATAGTATGTCTTCCGCACAGAGTTGTTGTAGAGATTAAGGGGAGTCAGGAGGACGATGCAGTAGACTCTGTAGTAAGGTGATGATTATTATAGCAGGGTGATTTTTAAGATAGTCAGGCTGCGGTGAGGAGTGAAAGTCAAAAGATAAGGTGTTATGATAACTTATTGACAGTATACAACGCATAGATACAGAATATATGACGAAATGGAGAAACTTATAAATGAACAATCGTATATCAACAAAAAAGATAGCATTATGTGGTGTGCTTACGGCACTTGCTATGATATTCAGTTATATAGAAAGTGTGATACCTATTCCTATACCAGTTCCCGGTATAAAGCTTGGAGTGGCGAATATAGCAGTTATTACAATTCTGTATGTGCTCGGTGTTAAAGAAGCAATAGTAATTAATCTGTTAAGAATAGCACTTACAGCACTTCTTTTTGGTAATGTTAACAGCTTTTTGTTCAGTATATCAGGTGCGGTGTTAAGTCTTACAATTATGATAATTATGAAAAGGCTCGATTTCTTTTCGTGCATAGGCGTGAGCGTATGCGGCGGTGTTATGCATAATGTGGGACAGATAATAGCTGCAGTATTTATTATGGGAAGTGAAGCGATAGTGTTATATCTGCCTGTTCTTATAGTTTCAGGTGTGTTTACGGGAGTTGTAATCGGAGTGGTATCGGGTATAGTTGCGAAGCATGTTAAGAAAGTAGTAAGTTGAGATTAATATCCAATATGGCGAAATAACGCGAAAGCGCGGGTTCGTGAGTGCAGGGTAGATAAAGAGTAAATTATCCTATGCCGGCAGCTGAACTTGGTGTTGCACTTGCAGATGATTTTCCGCTTATCGGATGTTGTGCAGTACAGTGTAATACAACATGTGATGGAAGCCTTATGGGTAACGGAATAGAGGCGAGATCTTTTAAGATACCGACATTCCAGCTTGCAGTTCCTATAAGACACAGACAGGAAAGTGTTCAGGAATATGCGGCAGAAGAGGTGCTTAATGCGATACATTTTATAGAGGAGCAGACTGGCGAAAAGTTTGACTGGGATGCATTCTTTAAGAGTATGGAAAGATTTAACGCAGAAACAGATGAATTCCTTGAGTGGATGGAAATATCAAAAACAGACTATCCACAGGTAATGGGTGTAACTCTTGCACTTTACAGATATGGTGTTTATCAGGCTGCTGGTGGAAGAAATCAGGCATTTCTTGATATGGATAAGAAGCTTACACGTATGGCGATGGAAGGTTATGATAAGAAGCAGCTTGCGGCTAAGGAATACCGTCACCGTGCCATGACATGGGGCGTTCAGGCGGCATATTATACGGCACTTCCTATATGGCTGCTCAACTGCTGGGGAGTTGTCACAATAGCAGATATGCTTAGTATGGTATCAACTGAAAAGGTTAATACAAAAGATAAGCATCAGGCTATGTTAGACCTTGCATATCTTTATGAAAATATGATTATGAGAAACCGCTCTAATGGAGGTTATGAAACAGGTGTTGAGGCACTCTGGAGATTTTGTGAAATGTTCCGTATAGATATAGTTATTATGTATGTACATATGGGATGCAAGTCTATGTCAGGCTATCACGGACTTTTTGAAGAAGAGGCAAGAAAGCACGGAGTACATCTTATATGGGTAACGCATAATCTTATGTGTCCAGAAGACGGCAGCAGAAGGGATATGCGAACAGAGATAAACAGATATATGAGAACAGTATTTCGTGAAGAGCCGCTTGACCCTACACTTGAGGACTTTGATGATAAGCAGAACTGGTAGTAATATAATGAGCGCAAAAGAAAAGAAAGCGGCTGCGAAGCAGACATTTTCTTTTCATGCGCCATTAACGAACGAACGGTCATGCGAAGCAGGACGAAAGAGTGCGTAAGCACGGGTTCGTGAGTGTAGGAGTGAAAAAGAGAAAATTATGATATAATGAGCGCAAGAGAGCCAGAAAGCTGCTTGCAGATTTCTGGCGAACGGCGAATGACGATCACGATAGCTGCGATAGCAGCGGCGAGTAGCAAAGCTACGAATCGTGATATAATGAGCGCAAAAGAAAAGAAAGCGGTCATGCGAAGTAGACAGCATGTATTGTACAAGGAAGATATGGAGGACATATGAGTAAGTTTTATGGCGGCTGTGATGCCGGAAGTACATATACAAAATGTGTAATATTAGACGAAAATGGAAAGATAGTGGCAGATGTTACTAAAAGAAGCAGGATTAATCCCGTGTTAAGTGCAAAGGATGCCCTTGATACAGCTATAGGTATGGTTGATGGACTTAACAGTGCAGAGGAGCTTGAGTATCTCATAGGAACAGGTTACGGACGTAATAAAGTTCCATTTGCCGATGAAAATATATCAGAGATAAGCTGCCATGCAATGGGAGTGCATGTTACAGACCCTTCTGTAAAGGCAATCATAGATATAGGTGGACAGGACGTTAAGGGTATAGCCATAGATACAGACGGAACAGTTCTTAACTTTGCTATGAATGATAAATGTGCGGCAGGTACAGGACGATTCTTTGAGTCGATGGCAAGAGCTTTTGAAATGAGCCTTGATGAATTCTCAAAGCTTTCGCTGTCAGCTAAAAATGTTATACCGATAACTGCGCAGTGTGCGGTATTTGCAGAAAGTGAAGTTATATCGCTTGTTGGCGAGGGAAAGCCGATG
>FR886343.1:132122-157150 GCA_000436535.1 Eubacterium sp. CAG:252
AGAGCTTTCAGTTGCGAAGAGATGTTTTGTTATGGCTAAAAAGGCGGGGGTTGTTGACTCAGTCACACTTACGGGCGGCTGTGCCAAGAATGAAGGCTTAAAGCAGGCGATAGAAAAGGTACTTAAGGTAAAGGTGGTAGAGCTGCCAGTGGATCCACAGCTTATGGGTGCACTTGGCGCAGCAGAGTATGCAAGACAGAAGGGAAGAGTTAAGCAGTGATAATATTAAAAATAGCAGCAATAACAGCAATAGTTCTGGTTATATTATTTATACTCACATTGATCATATATTTCTTTAATCTTGATATGAAGTTTGCCGCATGTCTTATAAAGCCGCTTACAGCTTATTATAACTGGTCGGGAAGCAGAAGAAAAAAGCGTAAAGAAAAGCAAAAGGAAAAGCAGCAGGGATGATGCTTCATAAGAAAGGCCGAATGTAATATGCAGGTTCTAAGTATTTATGATAAAGATATATCAGAGTTAAAGAAGTGCTTTAACTCTGATGCTTATGGAAATATTAAAAAGCTTCCGGCAGATAAATCATGGGAGGTTACAGCACAGGAAAGTCTGGTTCTAAAACGTGATATGGCATATGAACTTGGTGGAGGTATGAATAAAGCCATTAGTTCAATAGCCTTTACTACGTCAAGTGAATGTGTTAGTGATGACGGAGTATATCTTATGGGAGAAGATCTGCAGGATATAAAGGAAGATATATCATATGCAAGATTCACTTTTATACGTCTGAACGAGTCTTATATTAAGAATATACAGGAAAAAAATGCAGAAGCCCTGCATGCTGCTCTGCGTGCTATTGACTATGTGAGATATCATAATTTTCCTAAAGGGTATATGATGAGAATATCATCAGTAAAGGAAAGAGAACCAGTAAGGGTGTCAAAACAGGCAATAGCAGATGGCATGACATTTTCACATATAGGATCTGAGATGATAAATGCATACAGGAAACGTAAGGAAGTTGAAGCAGTACAGATATACTTTCTGACAAGTAAAACAGCGGATTATGAGCTTTTATATGATAAGGCACATAGAATTGAACAGATTACAGATTCGCTTAATCATATGTTTAACGGCCTGGTTATGGATTGTTCAGCCTGTAAGAGCAGAGAGCTGTGTGATGAGATAGATGGGATGAAAGAGTTACATAAGAACCTTTCATCCATCTGATAGAGCTTGGTTGTCTCTGCTTTTTTTACTTTTGATTTTATTCTTATACATGATGGAATCTACAGCTTTAAAGCAGTTATCAATACCACTTTCGTCTATAGCACCATATCCGGTTGCAACAGAATATGGATAGTCCGTTGTAGCTGCAATATTATTAACAGCCTGATGAAATGTTTTAAGACATTTGTTGATGATATCAAGGCTTGTATTGTTGATTATGACACAGAATTCATCACCGCCGATTCTATAGCACTGACCGATTTCCATGAAATTCTCGTGCATAAGCCTTGCAGTATTCTTAATAGCTTCATCACCGAAACGGTGTCCATATGTATCGTTGATATGCTTAAGATTATTAAGGTCTGCGATGAGTATATATCTGTGTGATTCTACGCTTAAGCGTTCTTTTTCCATGGCAAGCTCAAAGGCAGAACGGTTGTTTATATGTGTCATGGCATCAGTGAATGCCAGTTCCTTGTATATTTTATTACGTGTGTTTTGTATAAAACTATCTTTGATAACATGAAATATCGAAAAACTGGAAAATACAAGCAGTAAAGTAACACCATATACAGAAAATCTTATTCTTTCAAAAGCTGAATTGTTTGAATAGCAGCGTATAATATCAAGAATAAGAAAGAATGATATTATCATAATAGATATAAATATATAAAACTCTCTGATTGTGTTTGTTTTCCAGTTTTTAATATAAGTTATTATGACTGCCAATGTAATAGAGAGTATCTCAATATGAACAATCCATAGTACATTGGATACAATTATCAACCCCATAAGCTGCATTGTAAATATAACGATGATTGAGAGTATTTCACACCAGTATGCTATATACATATAAGCTTCATCCTTGATATGGTCAAAGGTAAGAAGAAAACCGGTTACTGCGATTGGAAATAAAAAGTAACAGCAATATCCCATATATGATGTAAAAGTTCCATGGCTGAAAAACAGCTGGATTACAGTGGAGTTGCAGATTGTCCATATACCAGCAAGTATAGATGTAAGTCCAAGCCAGTAAAGCCTTTTAGATAAATCAGTTTTTATTATAAAAGCTGTTATTAAAAGCATAATGCCACATATGCAGGCAAGAAAACCTATTATCAGCTGAATTGCATGACGGCATAATATATCAAATATAAGGGCACTTTTAGTACCAGTTGAGATATGAAGAAGATTCGTAATATCAATCTGTGAATTCATATCTATAGTAAGAGTAAAATCGTGCTGTGGGACTTTAACAAAATACCAGTGAGAAGGTCTTGCAAATCCGGCAAAATCGATTATATCATTTTCAGTGTATACCTGTTTATTATCAATATATATATTAACTGCAGAGTTGTATGCATAAAAAGAAATATAATTACCAGCTAATTCATCAGCATGAATAAAACGTGTCAGAGTTACTGATTTGGTTTTTCCAGTGAGCCTTGCAGGAAGATTGATTGATGAATTAGTATTATTGAAGCTTATATTATAATTATCAGTTATGGTATTGGTTGATTCGTTGTTAAGGCATAATCCACTTATCCTTGTATTGCAATATATGGCTATACCTAAGAATAAAAAAGCAGTAAGGATAAAACATATACTTGTATTGACAGCAGATGAATTTGTAATTATATTAAACATATTAGCAAAGCAATGCTTTTTATTTGAAAATATATTCTGCATAATTAGATGTTATCCTTTCTGATAATATTTTTGATTGATGGGTTAAAATACCACTTTGGTACCATATAATAGTACTAATTACCCATAAGCCCGGATATTATAGCATAGATCTGTAATTTAATTCAAGTACCAGAATGTATCAAATTAAAATTTTAAGGCATTAAAAAAGGAGGATTATTGTGTATAGAGAAGATTATAATGTAGTTATTCCAAAGTTTAACGAGGTTAAGGTATCAATAGATGAACTTGGAGCAGTAAGTGGAAAGCTTGATGTTAAAACAGGACATGATAATGCAGTTATTATTAATAATGCAATAAGAAGCTTATCTGAAAATGGTGGTGGTACTGTAGTAGTACCAGCTGGAATATGGGCATGTGCGCCTATAAGAATATTGTCTGGAATCAATCTTCACCTTGAGAGCCAGGCTACGCTTAAGTTTATAAAGTCAAAGGAAGACTATCCTTTAATAATAACTAATTATGAAGGTCAGCAGAGTATACGTGCTGTCTCACCAGTTACAGCTGAGAATGCAGAAAATATAGCTATAACAGGTGAAGGAATCATAGACGGAAGTGGAGATGAGTGGCGTCCAGTCAAGAGATTCAAGGTAACAGACAAGCAGTGGGAAGCACTTCTTAAGAAGAGTGATAATGTGTTTGCAACGAAAGAAACAGAAGTATGGATGCCATCAAAGTCAAGCCTTGTTGGAAACGAGAAGAATATCCAGGGTGATACAGAAGATATTATAGATGAAGCTTCTGAATATTATGATTTTTACAGACCTGTTATGATAAGCTTAAGATATTGCAGAAATATTCTTTTACAGGGAGTTACATTTATGAATTCACCAGCATGGAATATTCATCCATTTTTCTGCAGGAGTCTTACAGTAGATCATGTAAATGTGCGTAATCCATACTATGCACAGAATGGTGACGGAATAGATGTTGAATCATGTACAGATGTACATATACATCACAGTGTGTTTGAAACAGGCGATGATGCAATATGCATAAAATCAGGAAAGAATGCAGTTGCAAGAACAATAGAAGGTCCATGCAGCAACATATATGTTCATGACTGTCTTGTAAATGAAGGACATGGTGGCTTTGTAATAGGAAGCGAAATGTCAAGAGACGTTAAAGATATACTTGTTGAGAACTGTACATTTACAGGTACTGATGTTGGTGTGAGGATAAAGAGTGCATTAGGACGAGGCGGAGTAGTTGAGAACATAACAATCCGTAACATTAATATGATAAATATTAAGGGCGAGGGAGTAATACTTACAATGTCTTATGTTCTTAATCTTCTTAACCGTAATGAGACTATTGCTATGGACAATGAAGAAGATATTCCATATTTTAAGAATATGAATATGGAAAACATAACATGTCTGGGTTGTAAGGAATTCATTAAGATAGAGCCTTTGCAGGGACGTCCTGAAACAATATCAGATATTGTAGTGAATGGAAAGAAATATTGTTAAAATAATTAATAATGATATAATTAATAATGTTATTATTGATAATATTATTATTGCGCATATGAATGTAATGGGGGAAGGAAAAACTGTAATCTGGCAGTTGTTTCTTTCCCTTTTATATGGATAACGAATACCGTGATGTATGTAATGGGAATATAAATATGTTTTTCAGATATATGAATGGAGATAAAGATGAAAAATAATAAGTATGAAATAGACATGTGCAACGGCACAATAATGGACAAACTCATATCATTTGCACTGCCACTTATGATATCAGGAATGCTTCAGCTTATGTTTAATGCTGTTGATATAATAGTTGTAGGACGTTTTACAGGAAGTCAGGCGTTAGCAGCAGTTGGTTCAACGACAGCGCTTATATGTACATTCACGAATCTTTTTATAGGTGTATCGCTTGGAGCTAATGTGCTTGCAGCACGGTTCTATGCTTCAGGAAAGACAAAGGAAATGTCTGAAACAGTACATACAGCTATATTACTTGCTTTAATAAGCGGTATTGCCATGAGTGTTATAGGAATATTGTGTGCCAGAGAATCCCTTGTGCTTATTGCAACGCCGGATGATATTATCGGACAGGCAGTATTATATCTCAGGATATATTTTTTGGGAATGCCATTTTTTATGTTATATAACTATGGTGCAGCAATATTAAGGGCGGTTGGTGATACCAAGAGACCTCTTATGTACTTAATAGCTGCAGGAACAGCGAATGCAGTATTAGATCTCGTCCTTGTAATTATATTTAAAATGGGCGTAGCAGGTGTAGCCATAGGCACAATAACATCGCAGTTTATTTCGTGTGTACTCGTTATAAGGTGTCTGTGTAAGACAGATGCCATATATAAGTTATACATATCAAAGCTTAGAATAAAGAAGTATTATCTTATCCAGATACTTAAGGTAGGACTTCCAGCAGGTATCCAGAGTACAGTTATTAACTTTTCAAATGTTTTGTTACAGTCATCTGTTAATTCATTCGGAGAAATAGCTATGGCTGGTTACACGGCAGCCAACAATATACTTGGATTTTTATATGTATCAGTTAATTCAGTTACACAGGCATGTATGAGTTTTACAAGCCAGAATTATGGTGTGCGCAAGTTTAAAAGAATGGATAAGGTGCTTGCCAACTGTGCGATATTGTCAATAATAGTATCTGTAGTTATAGGTGGCGGCTCATATCTTTTAGGACATCAGATACTAGGAATATATACTAAGCAGGAAGATGTAATACAATGCGGTATGGAGATTCTTTCCATATCAACTATTCCATATTTTCTGTGTGGTCTTATGGATATGATTCCGGGTTCTATGAGAGGAGTTGGATATTCGGCAGTTCCTATGATACTTTCTATAATCGGAACAGTTGGAACAAGGCTTGTGTGGATATATGGAGTATTCCCTGAGCACAGATCATTGTATGTTTTGTTTATGTCATATCCAGTTTCATGGGGCTTGACCATAGTCATGCAGGCAATATGCCTTGTGTTTGTAAGAAGGAAAATAAGGAAGTAAGGATTGATAAAATATGAATAGCAAAATAGGTAATTATAATAAACAGCAGTTAAAAAATCAGCTTGAGTCTATGGGACTTAAAGGTGATGAAACTATACTTATACACTCATCAATGAAGGCTATAGGAGCGGTTGATGGTGGTGCTGACACAGTGCTTGATGTGTGGATGGAATATTTCAAGAATGGTCTTTTACTTCTGCCAACACACACATGGAAGACTGTAAATGCGGACAATCCGGTATATAATCCATATACAACGCCATCCTGTGTAGGACTGCTCACGAACATGTTTATGAAAAGAGACGGGGTTATACGTTCGCTTCATCCTACCCACAGCATGTCTGGTTACGGAAAAAATGCCGCAGAATATCTGGCAGGTGAGGAATATAATAATACACCATGTACGCCGGGTGGCTGTTATGACAGGCTTAAAGAGGTCGGCGGCAAAGTGCTGCTTGTAGGTGTCGGTCACGAAAGAAACACTTATATACATAGTGTTGAAGAGGTGTTAAATGTGCCTAACAGATTGTCGGATATGCCTATGGAGCTTGTTATAGAGCTTCAGGAGGAAAGTAATAACAGTGGAAAGCTTCCACCATATAACAGGGATGATGGCTGGAAAAAGCATACTGATAACAAATTATGCAGAAAAGTATATGTAAGAAAGCACTACAATGCACAGCAGCCGCATATATCTGAGGATTTTGTCAATCTGAACAAGATATTCTTAGACAGAGGAGTTGTCAGAAAGGTGAAGTTTGGCGATGCAGACAGTCTGTTATGTGATGCTAAAGGGATGTTTAATATTGTCAGACAGGTGATTGCACCAGACCCAGAGTGCATTGTAACTAAGGATACATTATCTATGCCAGAGTATTAAGCTGGATATATCATTTATTTAAAATTATCAAATGATGTTGGGGTTAAAAGGTAATTAGAATTAGCATAGCTGGTTAATGTGATTATAGGAAAAAACTATAACTACATATATTTTATTAGGATTATGCAAATGTAATATTTTATAATATAATAACCACATAAACATACAAGAAATATAGGAAATTAGTGAAAGAAACAGGAAGTGGTGGAATATATGAAACAAATATTATGCTTTGGAGATTCTAATACATGGGGACTTATCCCTAAGACTAATAAAAGATATGAGTGGGGCGTAAGGTGGACAAGCCTTCTTAATGAAAGCCTGAATGATAAAAAGGAAGGTGGATATCGTGTTATAGAGGAAGGCTTGTGTGGCAGGACAACCGTATTTGACGACCCGTTAAGAGATGGACGAAATGGTGTTAAAATTCTGCCAACTATATTGGAAACCCACAATCCGGTTGACATAGTGATAATTATGCTTGGAACTAACGACTGCAAGACTGTCTACAATGCATCAGCAGAATTTATAGGTCAGGGCGTAAAAAGACTTATCGGACAGGTGAAAAACCACATACCAGAAAGTAAAATACTTGTAATATCGCCTATACATCTTGGCGAGGGCGTTTGGGAGTCAGACTATGACCCTGAATTCTCCAGTGCTTCCGTGAACCTGTCAAGAGAGCTTTCAGATGTATACAAAAAGATTGCAACACAGGAAAATGTTGGGTTTATAGCAGCTTCAGAAGTTGCATCCCCAAGCACTGCCGACAGAGAGCATCTTAATGAGGAAGGACATAAGAGGCTTGCAAGGAAGGTGGAGGAGTGGGTTGAAAATGTGGCGTAATTGTGGGGCAGATAAAGCGTAAATTACGATATAATGAGCGCAAGAGAAAAGGAAGCGGCTGCGGAGCAGACATTTACTTTTCTTGCGCCATTAACGAACGAACAGTCATGCGAAGCAGGACGAAAGAGCGCGAAAGCGCGGGTTCGTGAGTGCAGGATAGATAAAGAGTAAATTATGATATAATGAGCGCAAAAGAAGAATATCACATAAATGGAGGCAAATACAATGAAAAGTACATTAATAAAGGACACAACAAAGTCAGAAAGAATTCAGTTAGTAAAGGAATGGGAAGAGTGTGAAGGCTGTGAAAGCAGTGGAATGGACTTACTTGAGTACTTCAGAGATTATATAGACGGCAAAAAGGAAATATCAGAGGTCAATGCAGAATTTAATGCAAGATATGTATCAGAAATACCGGACAATGATACAGGTATGAGCTGTGGTATGGGAATGAGAAGATAATGTGTCTGTTAAAAGATGAATTAATGATTGCCAGATTAGACGACAATATATCATATATAGAGCCAACGGTTAATCCATTATCGGCAAATGTTGTTATAATAAACGGCAAAGATGCAGTGTGGCTGTATGATGTTGGCAGTCATCCAGATATACCTGATATGCTGTATGATTATATAACAAAAAGTAAAGTCACTGTGGACGATGAAGTTTCCTTGCAAAAGAAAAAAATTAATATTGTTTTATCGCATTTTCACCCTGACCATACGGGCAATCTTATGAAAATATGTGATAAAGCAGGCCGTTGTGAGGTGTATCAGGGAAGATTGACATATAAGCATACTCATATTGGAAATGTGGTGGAAGAGGATATATATGTTGATAATGGCGGACTGTCGCTTCATATATTTCCACTGCCTTCAAGCCACGCAAAAGGAAGTCTGGCACTGGAGGTTAATAATAAATACTGCTTTCTTGGTGATGGAATATATGCTATGCAGAAGGGCAGTGAGCAGCTTTACAATGCAGGACTGCTAAGGGAAGAAATAGAAGTTCTTAAAAATGTAAAGGCTGATAAGTTTATGTGCAGCCATAAGATGCCATTTGAAAGACCAAAGAAGGTGGTTATCAGATGGCTTGAGAGTATATATAATAAGCGTGATAAGGATAATCCGTATATAAGGTATGGTTCATAAAATATGAATTAATAACAAAATGCTGTAAGTACTAATCATTTCATTGATATGTCAGTACTTACAGCATTTTCAATTATTTTAATATTCTGTTCATTCTTTATACTGTGTCATTGAAAGGTCATCAATAGTCTTGACAACTGTATGTGGAATAGGCTTCCACTCGACCTTTTTGAATAGAGCCACAATACTGATAGGAATATATGTAGCAATGAATAATGGGAAAGAGAAAAGATACATTATCTTTTTTCTTCCGGGTGCAAGAATTTTCTTCCATTCTGTTATAAGCGTTATAAGTCCGATAACCAGTAACATAAGATAGAAGTTAAGGAAACCTATCAATATTGCTGTTATAGTAGGACGGAATATCTGCTTAAACAATACCGGATTAAATCCACTGCATAAAAGTAAAACAAGATTAAGAAGTATAGTTCCAAGTGTAAATAATGTTGCAGGAGCAAGAGTCATAATCATATCATAACATGATACAAACATTCTCTTTTCCTTAAACATAGTCTTAAATAAGTTCTTGCCATACTTGAATAATACCTGATAAAAGCCCTTAGTCCAGCGCATACGCTGGTTCCATGACTGCTTAAATGTAGTAGGCTGTTCATCATAGAACATAGCACTGCCACAGTAGCCGACTTTTTCGCCATCAAGAATATTAGTTACTGTAAACTCAATATCCTCTGTAAGAAGATTACACTTCCATCCCTCATTTTTCTTGATGATAGAGCTGTCAACAAGATAACCGGTTCCAGATACTGCGCAGCTTGTCTTAATCATCATACGTGGATTGTTAAGATACTTGGCTTCTCTTATAAACCAGAGAGAATAGCCGGCTGTAATCCAGTTTGTATCATAGTTCTTGGAATTACGGTAACTTGTTACAACTTTATATCCGCTGTCAAATACCTTGTTCATCTCCCTGACGTAGTTAACATCAATAACATTGTCAGCATCAAATACAAAGTAACCATCATAGCATGTGTAATCGCCCTGTTCATCCTTAATTTTGTTGAATACATAATCCATAGCATAACCCTTGCCAACAAGGATATTGTTAAAACGTTCATATACTATAGCGCCATGCTGACGTGATATTTCAGCAGTATTATCTGTGCAGTTATCAGCAACCACAATAACATCGATAAGTTCTTTAGGATAATCCTGGTTTTTAATACTATCTATAAGATTACCGATGACGGCATTCTCATTACGTGCGGCAATGATGAATGCATACTTATGAAGGGTAGCATCCGCTTCATTTACATTTTCTTTTTTCTTTTTGCCAATCAACGCAATTAATATATATATACCCTGATAACAGTAGAACAGAGTTAATAATATGTATATAGCTGCATTGATATCTGATACGATTTTCATTTGAAATCCTCACTAAACATTATAAATAAAAGTTGTTAAAACTTTTACGAACTTTTTGCAAAGTTCTTAAGAGATTATATCATTTGTTTGTTTACTGTCAATAGTTAAAATAACTAATAATTCTAAAAAAATTGACAAAATTCATACATTATATGTTATTATATATGTTATCATGTTAATCTTAGGGTGACATTATAAACATCAGCCTGGGTAAATTATATAGCCTGGACATAACAATATAATAAATGAAAGGAAACAATTAATTATGTATAAGGAAATATCTAAATTAATAATGTATGGCAATCTTGACAACAATAGTATTTTATCATCAATGGCTGATATATTCAATCGTTTTGATAATGATTTATCATCAAAAGAAGAGCTTATTACAGATATATATACACAGATTAAAAGAATTCTTGAGGTGGCCACAGATTATGGCTTTGACAATAATCTCTGGCAGAATTATCTTACATACTTTCTTATTACTAATGAAAACCCATTCAGTATCACATGTGAAAAGGTTGGTGCTAATGACGGAAGTGTTAATATATTTGCAAAGAATGACTTTAAAGTATTCTATAACCTTTTCCATTATGATTTTAGTGAGATTGAAGAAAAGTTAGGAATAGACTGCTTTTCAATCATTTCTAATTATAAGGCTATCGTTAAAAAAGAACTTATGTACAATAAAAATGTAAGCGAAAAGGTAAGAGAATTAAGTACTAAGCTTGCAAGGGCTAAAGATGAAAATGAGTTCTTTGATGAGGTTACAGAGTTCTATAAGGCATTTGGCGTAGGTATGTTTGGTCTTAATAAGGCATTCAGAATATCAAGCGATGAGAAGGACGGACTTGTATTCCATCCAATCAATAATATGGATAAGGTTGTTCTCGATGACCTCATAGGCTATGAAATACAGAAAAAGAAGCTTGTTGAGAATACGGAGAACTTTGTTCAGGGAAGAAAGGCGAACAATGCACTTCTCTTTGGTGACAGTGGTACAGGAAAGTCTACAAGTATCAAGGCTATTGTCAACCAGTATTATGACCAGGGACTTCGTATGATAGAAATATACAAGCACCAGTTTAAGGATTTGTCCAATGTTATTGCAAGTATTAAGAATAGAAACTATAAGTTTATCATATATATGGATGACCTTTCATTTGAGGAGTTCGAGATAGAGTATAAGTTTCTTAAGGCAGTTATTGAGGGCGGTGTTGAAACAAAGCCTGATAACATACTTATATATGCTACTTCAAACAGAAGACATCTTATCAAGGAAACATGGAATGACAGAAATGATATGGAGACAACGAATGGTCTTCACAGGTCAGATACAATCGAAGAAAAGATGTCACTTGTAAACAGATTTGGCTGTCAGATATGCTACTCAAAGCCTTCTAATAAGGAATATTATGATATTGTTATCGGTCTTGCAAGAAAGAGCGGACTTGATATGACTGATGAGGAGCTTATGGCAGAGGCTAACAAGTGGGAGTTAAGCCATGGCGGAATATCAGGAAGAACAGCACAGCAGTTTATAAACCACTGTCTTGGCATGCAGCGCAGTGAATAATATTAACAGATAGGAAATAATTATGCTTTCATATATAATAGGAGAGGTTGCAGAGATATCAGGAGATACTGTCGTTATAGAAAATAACGGCATAGGTTTTAATGTAAAGACATCGGGCATGACACTTGATAATCTTCCGCCAGTTGGAGATATGGCAAAGATATATACATATCTTCACGTAAGAGAAGATGCCATGCAGATATTCGGCTTTCTTACAAAGGATGAGCTTGAAGTGTTCAAGCTGCTGCTTAATGTTAATGGAATAGGTCCTAAGGGAGCGCTTGGTATATTATCAGCAATAAGCACAGATGACCTGCGTTTTGCGGTGTTATCAGATGATGTTAATCTTATAAAGAGCTGTCCGGGAGTTGGTGCTAAGACAGCGCAGAAGCTTATTATAGAGCTTAAGGACAAGTTAAGGCTTGAAGATGCATTTGAAAGAGCAATCAACAATAACAATAAAAAGGACAGCGTAAAGCAGGATAATACAGTAATTATCATGAATGAGGCAGTCGAGGCACTTGTATCATTGGGGTATGGCAGCAAGGATGCAATCAGTGCTGTTAAAAAGGTAGAAGATATCCAGAATAAGAGTTCAGAACAGATATTAAAGGAAGCGCTCAAAGGACTGGCTATACTTTAGTGTATACAAGGCTGTCTGCAGGGCAGTAGTCATAGGATAATGTGAGGTGAGAAAAGGATATGGAAAGAAGAATAATAGCAACAGAAATTCTGGCAGAAGATGCAAAGATGGAGAGTTCACTGCGTCCTTTGCACCTTGAAGATTATGTCGGACAGGAAAAAGTTAAGAGAAACCTTAAGGTGTATATAGAGGCGGCAAAGGAAAGGGGAGATTCACTTGACCATGTGCTTTTCTATGGTCCTCCTGGTCTTGGAAAGACGACACTTGCAGGAATTATAGCTAATGAAATGGGTGTTAACATAAAGGTTACGTCGGGACCTGCTATAGAGAAACCGGGTGAAATGGCAGCTATACTTAATAATCTGGCAGAGGGTGATATACTGTTTGTTGATGAAATACACAGACTTAACAGACAGGTAGAGGAAGTACTATATCCTGCCATGGAGGATTATGAGATAGACATAATGATAGGAAAGGGTGCAACGGCAAGGTCGATAAGGTTAGAGCTTCCAAGATTTACACTTGTTGGTGCGACAACAAGGGCAGGTCTGCTCTCAGCACCATTAAGGGACCGTTTTGGCGTAGTTAATCATCTTGAGTTTTATACGCATGATGAGTTAAAGAAGATAATAGTAAGGTCGGCGGCTGTGCTTGGAGTCAATATAGATGAAGAGGGCGCTTATGAGCTTGCAAGAAGGTCAAGAGGCACGCCACGACTTGCAAACCGTCTTTTAAAGAGAGTCAGGGATTTTGCGCAGGTTAAGTATGATGGCAATATAACAAAGGATGTTGCAGACTATGCGCTTGACTTATTAGATGTGGATAAGGAAGGACTTGACAGAAATGACAGGCTTATTCTTTCTACAATAGTGAATAAGTTTGACGGAGGTCCTGTAGGAATAGAAACGCTTGCTGCATCAATAGGTGAAGATTCCGGTACACTTGAAGATGTATATGAGCCATATCTTATACAGAACGGATATCTTAACAGAACACCAAGAGGAAGAGTTGCTACAAGAAAAGCATATGCTAATCTAGGTATTGAACTACAAGAATAGATATTGTATACTTAAGTGTAGTATTGTGAATGTTAAAGTTATTTGTGTATTGCTGCATCACGAAATAAGGTTATTATGTCAGGAGGATGCTATGTCATCAAAGAATACAACAGAGGTAATCATAGGCGGAAAGGTATTTACTTTAGGGGGATATGAAAGTGAAGAATATCTTCAGAAGATAGCCACATATATTAATAATAAGTTAGCTGAGTTTACTAAAGATGACGGCTTTAGAAGACAGTCGGCAGAGGTGCGTGCTAATATTATGTATCTTAATATTGCGGATGATTACTTTAAGGCTAAGAAGCTTGGAGATAATCTTTCTTTAGAGATAGAAAATAAAGATAAAGAAATATATAATCTTAAGCATGAACTTATAACTGAGCAGATTAAAGTAGAATCCTCAGATAAGCATGTAGAAGAGCTTAAGAACAGGATAAATGAGCTTCAGAACAATATAGTAAAGCTTGAAACTGAACTAGAGGATTCAAAGAAAGCAACTGATATGAATAGGACTGGGGAATAAAATCCTACAGTCCTATTTTACATTTTCAGCATATTTACATACAGAGTATATAAAGTGAGGATAAGTGATGGACAGAAGTTACGCCTGTACCGGTAATAAAACTGAATATAATAATTATAATAAGGGTGTGGAGGTGTTAGCTCCGGCAGGTTCTCTTGATATATGCAAGGCAGTTATTAATGCTGGTGCGGATGCAGTATACCTTGGCGGTGATATGTTCGGCGCAAGGGCATATGCAGGTAATCTTAATAAGGAAGAAATGTTTGAGGCACTTGATTATGCACATACATATGGAAGACACATATATCTTACAGTTAATACACTTCTTAAGCAGAGTGAGATAGATGGACAGCTTATAGATTATCTTATACCATTTTATGAAAAAGGGTTAGATGCTGTTATAGTGCAGGACCTTGGAGTTATGAGGCTTATAAGAAAACATTTTCCAGATATGGATATACATGCAAGTACGCAGATGACACAGACTGGCGTGTATGGCTCAGGACTTCTGTATAATAACGGGGCAAGACGTATAGTAACCTCAAGGGAAATGACACTTGATGAGATAAAGGCACTTCATAAGGCTTATCCTGATATGGAAATAGAAAGCTTTGTTCACGGCGCTATGTGTTACTGTTATTCAGGACAGTGTCTTATGAGCAGCTTTAATGGCGGCAGAAGCGGAAACAGGGGAAGATGTGCGCAGCCTTGCAGGCTTCCTTATAAGGTGTATGATGACGGTAAGCTTATAAGCAGTGCGGATGAGCGCTATGCATTAAGCCCAAAGGATATGTGCGCCATAAAGATACTTCCTGATATTATAGATGCGGGCGTATATTCGCTTAAGATAGAAGGCAGAATGAAAAATGTAACTTATGCTGCATATGTTACATCTATATATAGAAAGTATGTTGATATGTATGTCTCTGGCGGCAGGGATGGATACAGAGTTTCTGATAAAGACATAGAGGATTTATGCGATATATATAACAGAGGTGCATTTACAACAGGCTTTTATAACAACAGCAAGGGTAAGGATATGATGGCACTTACACGCCCTAACCACTGGGGGGTTCAGGCACTTATGGTTGTTTCTAATGTTAAGGGTAAGGTTACATTTAGGGCGCTTACTGATATTAATGCGCAGGATGTCTTTGAGATAGACAAGGAGCACAGCTTTGAGAGTGGCGTTAATATAAAGAAGGGTCAGACGATGGTTGTCAATCTTCCAAGAAAGTACGACCTTGCACCTAAGAGAATATTAAACAGAATGAAAAATGCTCACATTACAGAGTTTGTAAAGAAAAACTATGTGGATGGGGTTGCGGAGCTTCCTGTTGATATGTATTTTAAAGCTGTAAAGAATGAGCCATCAGAGCTTACGGTAAGCACTAAAGATACATATGTTACAGTGTATGGAGGCAATGTACAAAAGGCAGCTAAGCAGGCGGCAACTGAGGAGAATATAAAGGACAAGCTTTCAATGACGGGGCAGACGGGCTTTAAGGCTTTTAATGTCGATGTTATGATTGATGATGATATATTTATGCCGGTTGGAGAACTTAAGAAGCTTAGACGTGAAGCGTTAGAGCAGTTAAAGATGAAGCTCACAGGTGCATATGAGAGAAGTTATGTGCAGGATGGACAGTCATATGCAGAGTGCAATAATGATGCTTTGTTTAAAGAACAAAGCACCAGGGATGTGGCTTGTGAAGCCGGCAGTAGTGCGGCGTGCAGGGATGATACATTAACAGACGTTACGACAAGTGCGATACAGGCGTTCCCGTCTAATACTTATTATAATAATGAATTAACAGATGCTGCGGTATATAAAAGTATATATCTTTATAACACAAAAAATATAGATGCTATACTAGACATAGAAGCAGTGAAAAGAATATACATAGATTACGATATATTCTACACAGACAGGGAGAGGTTTGCTGATGCTTGCCGCAGGGTAGCTGGGTCAGAAGCCAGCCTTTATATAGGACTTCCTTATATACTTGCAGAAGAAAAGCATAACAGACTGTGTGAACTCCTTGATTATGTGAATTCCAATATGAAATCAATGGTAAAGGGCTTTCTTGTAAGAAATCTTGAAGAGCTGGGGCTTCTTGCTGCCAGAAAAGACAGCAGTTATGACATAGTAACGGATGCCGGAATGTATGTATTTAATACTCATTCAAGAGATGAACTGGAAAGTGTGGTTAAGGGCACAGATCTTAATATGTGTGCATACACGCTTCCATATGAACTTAATTCATCAGAGTTAAAGAGTGTTGGTGGACTGAATAGCGAACTTATTGTATATGGAAGAGTGCCGGCCATGGTTTCAAAGCAGTGTGTGAGGAAAACTTATGGAAGGTGCGACCACAAGAGCAGGTTGACACTTTTAAAGCAGGATAATGGCAAAGAATACAGTGTTAAAAGCGTGTGCAGCTTCTGCTATACTGTCACACTGGCGGATACATTTGATATATCAAAAGAAGAGGCTTTAGCTGATATTGCGCTGGGTTCTGTAAGATATGAGTTTAGTGAAGAATCAAATGAAGAGATATTAAGTATTCTTAATAAAGAATCTGATATAGATTATAAAGGTCATTTCTATAGAGGAGTAAACTAATATGCAGTCAGTTTGTTTGGAATTATCTAAGTATGTACTGGCATTTCTTATGGCTTTTTATGCGCTTGCTGCATACAGGGGTGCAGTTATAAGAAATGAGGAAAAAAGAGGAAAGATATATGTAACACAGAATATCATAATGATTGCAGTACATTTTATGGGTTATCTTATAATGTATATTGTGTATGATGAAACAAAGTATATCTATATGTACTTTGCGCAGCTTGTGTACTTTATGGCGGTCATAATGATATATGTTGTATTCTATCCTAAAGCTTCACGCCTGCTTGTCAACAATATGTGCATGCTTATGGCGGTAGGCTTTGTTATGATAGCAAGGCTTGATTATAATAAATGTGTCAAGCAGTTTGTAATCGCTGTCGCAGGTACTATACTTACGATTATTGTTCCGTGGCTTTTAAAGACTGTGAAAAGCTTCAGAAAAATGGGCTGGCTGTACTGCGGTGCGGGGCTTGTGCTTCTTACGGCGGTGCTTCTTGGCAATAAGATATACGGTGCTAATCTTGTTCTTACCTTAGGACCGGTATCTGTCCAGCCTGCGGAGTTTGTTAAGATTTTATATGTAATGTTTGTTGCATCGATGTTTAACAAGGCTACTACATTCAGGCAGACTGCAATAGTAACTGCATTTGCGGCGCTTCATGTCATTATTCTTGTGCTGTCAACTGACCTTGGTGCGGCGCTTATATTCTTTGTTGTGTATCTTGCCATGTTATATATTGCAACCAAAAATGTGATGTATACAGGGGCAGGGCTGCTTGCAGGTGGTGCGGCAGGAGTGCTTGCCTACAAGCTGTTCTCGCACGTAAGAAAGAGATTTGTTGTGTGGAGGGACCCATGGAGTAATATAGATGGCAGTGGCTATCAGGTGTGCCAGTCACTCTTTTCAATAGGTATGGGTTCGTGGTTTGGATACGGCTTTTGTCAGGGTATGCCAGACAGAATTCCGGTTGCTGAAAAAGACTTTATGTTCTCAGCGATTACAGAGGAATTCGGACTGATATTTTCTATTGCATTATTATTAGTATGCCTTAATAATCTTATACTTATGATGAATATTGCATCAAGGTGCAAGACATTGTTTTACAGGCTTGTTGCAGTCGGACTGGGTGTTACATATGGTTTTCAGGTGTTCCTTACAGTAGGCGGGGCTATAAAGCTTATACCTATGACTGGTGTTACACTGCCATTTGTAAGCTATGGAGGAAGTTCAATCATAAGTTCGCTTGTGATGTTTTCTCTTATCAACGGAATGTATAATATGAGACATGATGAAGGTGAATATGAAGATGACAGAAAAGCAAAAAATGACAGAAGCCAGACAGGAGCAAAAAAGCAGGAAAAGAAGTAAGAAAAAGCAGACAGATATAGTTGAAGGAAGTAAAAAAGGCCTTAGAAACAGGGAAACTAATATAATATCCTTCGTGTTTGTTGGACTTTTTGTCATTATGATAGTGTATCTGTGTGTATTTAATATAAGGGATGCAAAGACCGTTATTAATAATCCGTACAACAAAAGAGTTGACAATCAGGCAGATAAGGTGGTAAGAGGTGACATATATTCAGCGGACGGAACACTTCTTGCAACAACTGAAACTGATGACGAGGGCAACGAAACAAGGGTATATCCTCAGAAGAAGCTTTTTGCACACGTTATAGGCTATAATTCCAAGACTAAAATGGGAGTTGAAGCTGCTGAGAATTATTATCTGCTGTCTGAAACAGATAATATATTTGACCAGATATCAACAGACCTTACAGGTGAGAAAGCGGACGGTCATAATGTGTATACAACACTTGACACAACTTTGCAGAAGGCGGCATATAATGCGCTCGGGAATAATAAAGGTGCAGTTATAGTTATGGAGCCGTCTACTGGCAAAATACTTGCCATGGTGTCAAAGCCTGATTTTAATCCTAATCTTGTAGATGAGGATTATGATGAGTGGATAAGCTATGACAGTTCGGAGTCAGTGCTTCTTAACAGGGCTACACAGGGATTATATGCTCCGGGTTCAACTTTTAAGATACTTACAACACTGGAGTATATGAGAGAGAATAAAGATTACTATGATGATTTCTCTTATGTATGTGATGGAAGTGATACTGAGGAGGGTGGAACTACCATTCCATGTGCCGATGGAAAGGTTCATAAGACAGAAACTCTTGTAAAAGCATTTGCAAACTCATGTAACTCAGCATTTTCATACATAGGAGCACATCTTAATACAGGCTCCTTCAGGGAATTGTGCAACTCATTTCTTTTTAATAAGAGCATACCAGTATCCTTTGAATATAATAAGAGTTCATTCACGCTTGATAATACTTCCAGTGTGAGTGAGGCGCAGGAAACTGCAATAGGACAGGGAAAAACTATGATGAGTCCCATGCATAATCTTATGATAGCCTCAACAGTTGCCAATGACGGAAAGATGATGACACCTTATGTTGTTGATTATATTGAGGATGCTTATGGAAGAGTTGTTAAGAAATATAAGCCATCAGTTATAGCCGGACTTATGTCATCTGAGGAGGCAGCTTATTTAACTGGATGTATGGAAGAGGTCATAGACTCGGGTACAGGAAGTTCTATGAGATGGTCGTCATATAATGCGGCTGGAAAAACAGGTTCAGCACAGTATGATGACAGCAGCGATAACATACATTCGTGGTTTGTTGGATTTGCACCAGCAGACAGCCCTTCTATAGCCATAAGTGTTGTGCTTGAGGGAGGATATTCGGGGTCTGGTGCGCAGTATGTTGCAAAGGCTGTTTTTGATGCATATTTTAATGAGTAATGGTACATTATGATGTATAATAAACATATATGTGTCGAAAAAAAGTGTAATTAGTCTAGCGGTTAGCCTTGATTATAGAATATCGGCATTGTATAATGAATTGGAGGATAAAAATGTCAGAAGCATTTAGCTGCGGCGGAGTTGTTATATTCCGTGGCAAGATTCTTGTATTATACAGGAATTATATGAATACACATGATGGATGGGTTCTTCCTAAAGGAACAGTTGAAAAAGGCGAAACCCACGAACAGACAGCAGTAAGAGAAATACTTGAAGAAAGTGGTGCAAGCGTTAAGGTAAGGGATTATATCGGACAGACACAGTACTCTTTCAAGGCAGGTAGTAAGCATATAGAGAAAAGTGTTTACTGGTATTTGTGTGAGGCGGACAGTTATGACTGTAAGCCCCAGAGAGAAGAGTATTTCTATGATGTCGGATATTACAAGTATCATGAAGCATATCATCTGCTTGAGTTTGATAACGAAAGACAGATATTATCCGATGCTTATTCAATATACAGGAAACTAAAACGAGAGGGAAACTGGTAATTATGATAGTGAATTCAGTTGATAATATACTGGATGGCAATATGTATCTTGTCAGTCAGGGAGAGAATATAAAGCCATCGTCAGCAACAGACTTTGATGGTGTTATTAATCAGATTAGTTCAGGAAGTGAGTCGCTTGATGATATATTTGCTGAGGTTGCAGATGAATATGGCGTTAATCTTAATCTGTTAAAGGCGGTGGCTAAGGCTGAATCGGACTTTGATACGGAGGCGGTTTCGTGGTGTGGCGCACAGGGGATTATGCAGCTTATGCCAACAACTGCCGAGTCACTTGGTGTAGAAGACCCATTTGATGCAAGGCAGAATATCACAGGAGGAGCTAAGATGTTAGCTTATCTTCTGGATGATTATAATGGCAATGTTTCGCTTGCACTTGCCGCTTATAATGCAGGAAGCGGAGCTGTAAGCAGGTACGGTGGAGTGCCTCCTTACAATGAAACACTGCGCTATATAGACAGAATTAATGATATTCTTGGAGGAGTGTTGTCGAATGACTCAAGGACGATAGACGGGGCAGAAGCAACAGACCTTTCGGGAAGCGCACAGGCTGAGAATACTGGTATAGTTGTCGGTACTACACAGCAGACATCAGGTACAGAAGTTATGCAGGATGATACAGGTACAGTATCGGATGATAATAATTTAAGCCAGTTAAGAAAGCAGATAGCGGCTAACAGACTTAACATATCATCAATGAATAACAGCAGAACATCTTATATATCCGCTAATAATAAAAGAACATCAAGTCTTCTGCTTAGTTATGATGATTATAAGTATGTTATTAATACATATAGAGCTATATTATCAAAGCTTTTTGCGGTTTCTGACAGTACAACTGCAAAAAGTGCAGCATCAGGTTCAGCATCAGATCATTATTCGTCTGATAGCAGTGGACTTCTTATGAATTATTACAGGGCAGGCCTGTCAGGCACAAGCCAGTCTGTTCTTAATATGCTTGGAGTCAATCATAATATAAAAACAATATAGAAGGTGAGGGAGAGATTATGAGCAAGAGAATTAAGGTTACATTATACAATAAGACATTTAAAGAGATAGATATGACTGACTTTACAGTTATTCCAGAAGAGCTTTTTGCTAACAGGGATGATATTGTAGAGGTAGTACTTCCAGAGGGAGTTAAGGTTATAAGCGCCAATGCCTTTGAAAATTGCCAGAGATTAGAGAAGGTGGTGTTCCCATCAACTCTTGAAAGAATTGGTGAAGAGGCATTCGTTAACTGTACAAGCTTAAAGGAAGCTGACTATGGTAAGGATGTAAAGATTGCACCTACATCATTTGCAGGTTGTCGCAACCTTTAATTATAGTTTTTATATTTTAACTAAATATAACTGGGATGTTTGGCGGATATTATTATCTGGTTATTATAGAGAACGCTTATAAAGGGCGTTCTCTTTTTACTTAATGTAAATACTTGACGAAACAGGGTATCTATAATACAATTCAACGTGGATAAATCTAATAAGAAATACTTATATGTGCGCGCTAGATACGCAAGAACGGAGAGCGAAATGAGTAAGAAAAAGACATTTGTAACATTAGAACAGCTTAAGGAGATTGATAAGACATATCCAACACCTTATCATTTATATGATGAGAAGGGTATCAGGGATAATGCAAGAAGACTTAAGGAAGCATTTGCATGGAATAAGGGATACAGAGAGTACTTTGCAGTAAAGGCAACTCCTAATCCATATATATTAAATATATTAAAAGAATTCGGCTGTGGCGTTGACTGTGCATCTGAAACAGAGCTTATGATGGCTTATGCACTTGATTACAAGCCGGGAGAAATTATGTTCTCATCTAACGATACACCAGCAGAAGAATATGCTTATGCTAACAAGATAGGTGCTACTATCAACCTTGATGATATAACACATATCGACTTCTTAGACAAGATACTTGATGGAAAGTTTCCTGAAACTATGAGCTGCAGATATAATCCGGGTGGATATTTCCAGCTTGGTACATCTATTATGGATAATCCTGGTGATGCCAAGTATGGTATGACACATGACCAGATTATAGAAGCATTTAAGATATTAAAGAGCAAGGGTGTTAAGCATTTTGGCATTCATTCTTTCCTTGCAAGTAATACTGTATCTAATGAATATTATCCAACACTTGCAAAAATTCTTTTTGAACTTGCAGTAGAGTTAAGAGATAAGACAGGCGCAGATATTAAGTTTATTAATCTTTCAGGTGGTGTAGGTGTGGCTTATAAGCCAGAGCAGACTCCTAATGATATAGCAGTTATCGGTGAAGGTGTACATAAGGTATATGACGAGGTGCTTACACCAGCAGGAATGGGCGATGTTGCTATATATACAGAGCTTGGAAGATTTATGCTTGCACCTTACGGCTGCCTTGTAACTAAGGCTATCCATGAGAAGCACATATACAAGGAATACATCGGTGTTGATGCGTGTGCAGCTAATCTTATGAGACCAGCCATATATGGTGCTTATCATCATATTACAGTTGCAGGAAAGGAAGATGCACCTTGCGACCACAAGTATGATGTTACAGGTTCACTTTGTGAGAATAGTGATAAGTTTGCTATAGACAGAATGTTACCAAAGATAGATATGGGTGATTATCTTATTATCCACGATACAGGTGCCCACGGTTTCTCTATGGGCTACCAGTACAACGGCAAGTTAAGGTCAGCAGAGCTTCTTCTTAAGGAAAATGGAGAAGTACAGATGATAAGAAGAGCAGAAACTCCTAAGGATTATTTTGCTACATTTGACTTCTGTGATGCTCTTGATAAGCTTAATCTTAAGTAGAATAAAGAATATGGGAACAGGTATATGAAGAATTTAGGGTATATTGCTAGTGAAATAACAAAAGGAAAAAATCTTACAGAAAATCTTGAAAAGTATGGAAAGGGGTTGTCATCACTCTATAACGGTCTTGCTTATATTAAGCTGTCAATGAATTATTATACAATTCTTAATATGATTAAGGACAATGAGATAGATGATGAGCAGTTTCTTGCAATGTTTGAGAAGGTAAATGAAGTCATAGAGCTTTCATCTATCGGCTCATCCATTGCGGATAAGGCTGTACTTACAGAAAAGATAGATGCTGTCAGAAATGAACTTATAAGTATAATGGAAAGTGTTACTGATTATGTTGACAAGTTCAGGATATATGAGCACGTTCTTAACAGGGTGGAATACAGGTTCAGGGATGATGCATTTGATAGTGAGTACTATAATACATATATGACTAATGATATTATGCATTATATATTCTCAGATAAGGATAATGTGTCAATTAATGCAAGAATATCTGATATAGTAGGACAGCTCCCGGTAAGAATGTCAAAGGGTAAGTTCTATGACCATATAAGTGAGGCATTTACTCTTTATCATGGTGCGCAGAAGAAGACTATAGATGACTTCTATTATTCTTTAAGTACAAGTGCCATGTTAGGAAAGGCAGCTATGGACAATGGCTTCTTTACTGATATGCATGATATTTATGTGACTTTAGACAAGGCAGATTATAAGAACATTGACAGTGCAGAGTATACAAGGCTTAAGGGCGCGCTCGACATTGCTACAGAAAAGATGAGTAATGCAGCAGATATATATGTTTTACTTGCACAGATTGTAAATGACCTGTATACAATTATATTATCTGAGAATAATACAGTTGGGGACAGCACAGAGGTAATGACTTCAAAAGATATTATAAAGAAGTCAAGAGCTGTCTTTGAGGAAGAAGAGGACTTAGATGAGATAGCAGCGTTATTTGAGGCATTTGAAGGAAAGCAGGAGCATATACTTGAAACTATTACGGCAGCAGACTTTGCCACTCAGTATGCTACAGGCAATCTCAAGGATGAGCTTACAAAGCTTGCTATAGATGAAATGTATGCTGACCTTGAAGTTATACAGAAGTTACAGTCAGGAAGTGACTTTATTGATATAACACCTAAAGAATATTTTGATGAGATACCGGATGATTCATATGCTGATATGACGGCAGAAAGGTTTATAAAAGAGCTTGATGAATTGTTTGCATCAAAGGAAGTAAGTGTAAGAAGGGCTGTTATGGCGGCTGTATTATCTATGCTTCCAGTATTCTTTAACAATACAGAAGAGATACAGGATTATATAAACAGCTCACTTATCCAGTGCAGTGATGAAGCTGAAAAGAAAGCGGTTGTCGAAGTTATAAAAATGATAGTTAATGGCCAGTAGGCGTATAGGAGCATATTGTGAAGTGGTATAGAGGACTGTATATGGGCGAAGGTGCCAGAAAAGCTAAATATAAGGTTTTAGGGCATGTTGTAAAAAAGAAGTTTTCTTTTGATACATATCTTATTACGCTGCCCTCTAACACTTCCAATATACTTGATATATATTCTGCCAATGTGCTGTTGCAGCCGCATTTTAAGAAAAAATGTATACAGGATGAAATCTATGTTGTTGGCATAGCTAAAGGACGAGATGAGGCGTATGAGCTTGTCAGGGATATAGTTGACGAGGTGTATAAGAATACTGGTGGGTTTAATATAAGCCGGTATCTGAAGTTTGGAAGTAAACGTCAGGAGGGGATTGATTGATTCATATCTTATTATTGATACTTAAGATTATCGGGATAATCCTCCTTAGCGTTATTGGGCTTTTGCTGCTGGCAGTTCTTTCGGTGCTTTTTATTCCTGTGAGATACAAAGCGAAAGGGGATTATCATAAAGAATTTACGGGAAAGCTTCATATAGGGTGGTTTCTTAATGCCTTGAGGCTGGATGTCAGCTTTGATAAAGAGTTGAAAGCAAGAGCAAGGGTGCTTTTCTTTACGCTGTATGACAGTGATAAGAATAAAGATGAGGCAAAGGCTGGGAAAAGCTACAATACATCTGATACACATAGCTCTGGCGATAAGAATAGAAATAAAGATAAAGAAAAAAATGTCTTTGATGATATGAAGGATGAGACAGCGGGTGGAGATATTGCTGTTTCTGAGGCAGGCAGCGTAAAGCGCAGCGAGCATGAAGGTGATGCGCAG
>FR886343.1:157172-158694 GCA_000436535.1 Eubacterium sp. CAG:252
ATGAAGGTGATGCGCAGAGGACAGCAGAACCTGTGGAAAAGGAAAATGAAGCGGGAGCAGGGAAAGTTTCTGATAAAAATAAAGTTGGACAGACTGAATGTGCTGAATGTGTTGGAAATGCAGAAAAGCCTCCTTCTGAGGTGAAAAAAGCCGAAAATGGTACCTCCGTTATAGTAAATAAGGTAAATGGAGAAACAGGTGCCAATTCGGATGGTAAAATATCAGAAAAACAGCCGGATATCACTTCTGCAAAGAAGACCCCAGGCATAATAGCCCGTCTGAAAAAAATAATATATTCATTAACGGATAAAGTTAAGAGTATAATTAAAAAGACAAAAAGAAAAATAAGAGCTGTTATAAGGTCAAAGGATAAGCTTAAGAAAAAGATTGATGATATTAAGATGATTATCAATGATGAAGCTAATAAAGAGATGGTGCGTCTTTTATACAGCCAGCTTAAAGCTCTTTTTAAGGAAATAATGCCGGTTAAGTATAAAATTAATATACATTATGGGTGTGATGACCCTTACAGGACAGGACAGCTTCTTATGTATATTTCAGTCTTTTATGGACTTAGTGGTATAAATATGAATATAACCCCTGACTTTAATGAGAAAATACTTGAAGGGGATATATATATTAAAGGCAGAGTAAGGATATGCAAGCTTCTGATGATAGTATTCCGTGTATACAGGAATAAAAGGTTCAGGGAGCTTGTGCTTAATAAATAGAATGGAGGAGTGTATATGGCAGAGAGTAAGAATAACTTTGATGCAACAGTTTCATCACTTTTTAAGGGGATGGATTCATTTTTGTCAGCAAAGACAGTTGTTGGAGATGCTGTTCATGTAAATGATACAATAATACTTCCACTTTGCGATGTTAATTTTGGTGTTGGTGCAGGTGCATTTGCGGATGATAAAAAGAATAATGCCGGTGGTGGTATGGGTGCAAAGATGTCGCCAAGCGCAGTGCTTGTAATCCAGAATGGCACTACAAAGCTTGTTAATATCAAAAATCAGGATACTGTAACAAAGATACTTGATATGGTTCCAGATGTTGTTGACAGAATAACTGGTAAGTTTGGCAATGCAGATATGGATGATGATATCGATGAAGCCATAAATAATGTCACAAAGGAAGACTGACTATAATTTATTGTAGTTATATATGTATTCAACAGAACATATATTTTATCAGAGAGTACCCTGCATATCAGGTTAGTTATACAGGGCTTTATTATGGCAGTATGGAGGACTATATGTGCCGGATGCTTGGATTTATTATGTTCTGGATAGCTATTGGTATGATAATAGCACTTTTCCTTGCAAGTAATCTTTTTTTATGCATATGCATTATTATTATATTGATTCTTGCAGGATATAATATGTTTTGTCACTGATATCAGGGCAGATAAAAAGGGACTTTATGACCTTTTGCGTAATTTTCTTGAAAAAAGTGTTGCAAAATGTATTGTGTTCTGATACAATAAGTTCTGTTGTGGGTAATTTTACCCAATACC
>FR886343.1:158734-179037 GCA_000436535.1 Eubacterium sp. CAG:252
CCCAATACCGGTAAGGAGGTGTAATTGATATGGCTAAATGTGCAGTTTGCGAAAAAGGTGCTCACTTTGGTAATGCAGTGAGTCATTCTCATAGAAGATCTAATAAGATTTGGAATTCTAACGTTAAGTCTGTTAGAGTTAAGGTTAACGGAGCAACAAAGAAGATGTATGTTTGCACTTCTTGCTTACGTTCAGGCAAAGTAGAACGTGCCTAAGAATAAATTTATAATTTATTTCTGCTATTAATTTTCGAAAATTTATATCAGTACATTAAAGTGAATTGCCCAGTTTAATAAAATTGCGTGATTCACTTTATTTATTTTAGCTTTAATAGTATAATGTCTATATGATTAATTGTGTCTGCTATTCTTAGCTGTCGGTAAAGTTGCGTGTAGCCTTGAATAGTAACATATTCGGAATTCGCAGATTATATGTGAAAGTTTTTTCCATAATGCGAGGAAAGTCTGGCTGCGTGGACTTTCTGCGATAGTGTCGCATAGATTCCTTAAAATACAAGTCGCAGTATGGAGGCTAGATATGAATGGAATATTGAATAATGAGTTGGGTAAAGTATCTATCTCGAGTGAAGTTGTTGCCCAGTATGCTGGTTCAACAGCAGTTGAGTGCTTTGGTATCGTTGGTATGGCAGCAGTGAGTATGAAGGATGGTCTTGTAAAGTTGTTAAAAGGAGACAGTCTTACAAGAGGTATCAAGGTTGAGATAGATAACGATAATAAGATAGAGTTAGACTTCCATGTTATCGTATCTTACGGCGTAAGTATTTCAACAGTTGCAGATAACCTTATTGAGAATGTAAAGTACAAAGTATCTGAATTCACAGGTCTTGAAATTAAGAAAATCAACATATATGTTGAAGGCGTGAGAGTTATAGATTAATTGTTTAGTATAGAATTATTTACAGGCCTTTATTATGGCAGAATGGAGGAATAAAGTGGCTACTACTACTATAGATGCAGCACTTGTGCAGAAGATGTTTCTTGCAGGCGCTAAGAATCTTGAATCAAAGAAAGAATGGATTAATGACCTGAATGTGTTCCCTGTACCGGATGGTGATACAGGTACGAACATGACACTTACTATTATGTCAGCAGCTAAGGAAGTGAGTGCTATTGCTAATCCTACTATGGAAAATCTTGCAAAGGCAATATCTACAGGTTCTTTAAGAGGAGCAAGAGGTAATTCAGGTGTTATTCTTTCACAGCTTCTTAGAGGTTTTACTAAAGAAATGTCACAGGTTAAGGAAATAACTGTAAAGACACTTGCTGTTGCAACCAGCAGAGCTACAGAAACAGCTTATAAGGCTGTTATGAAGCCAAAGGAAGGAACTATTCTTACTGTTGCAAAGGGAGTTTCAGATAAGGCGGCTGAGATTGCTGATACAGTTACAGACATAGAAGAGGCATTATCAGTTATTATAGATTATGCAGAGGAAGTTCTTGCAAAGACACCGGATATGCTGCCTGTATTAAAAGAGGCAGGAGTTGTTGACTCAGGCGGACAGGGACTTGTTGTAGTATTAAGAGGTCTTTATGATGCACTTACAGGAAAGGTTACAGACTTTACAATAACAGAGCCTAATGCAGAATTTAAGGCTGGTTCAAGCATGCCGGGAAAGGGCGCTGCCATTGATAATGCAGATATTAAGTTTGGTTATTGTACAGAGTTCATTATTATGCTTGAGAAGCCATTTGATGAGAATACAGAGGCAGAATTCAAGAAGTTCCTTTCATCTATAGGTGATTCTATTGTATGCGTTAATCTTGATGATATTGTTAAGGTTCATGTACACACTAACCACCCAGGTCAGGCATTTGAAAAGGGTCTTGAGTATGGTCAGCTTACTAAGATGAAGGTTGACAATATGAGAGAAGAACATAACCAGAAGGTTATTGCACAGTCTGAGTATCAGTCAGCAGTAGCGGCAGATGCAATGAAGAAGCGTGAGGAAGAAAAGGCTGAGAATACACCTAAGAAGGACTTTGGTTTTATCACTATAGCAGCAGGTGAAGGCCTTGCTGAGATATTCAAGGGGCTTGGTGTTGATGAAGTTATTCAAGGCGGACAGACTATGAATCCATCAACAGAGGATATTCTTAATGCGGCTGAGAAGATTAATGCAGACACAATATTTGTTCTTCCAAATAACAGTAATATTATTCTTGCATCTAATCAGGCAGCATCTATCATTGAAGATAAGAAGCTTGTTGTTATACCAACAAAGACTATTCCTCAGGGTATAACAGCCATGATTAACTTTGAACTTACAAGAAATGCTAAAGAAAATGAAGAAGCTATGCTTGAGTCATTATCAACAGTTAAGTCAGGACAGCTCACATATGCAGTCAGAGATACATCTATTGATGGCAAGGAGATAAAGAAGGACAACTATCTTGGCCTTGGTGATAAAGGTCTTGCAGCCGTTGGAACAGATATGGATGATACAGCTCTTGCCATGCTTGCAGAGTTTGTTGATGAAGAATCTGAACTTATCAGTGTATACTATGGCGAAGACATAGATGAGAGTAAGGCAGAAGAGTTAGTAAAGAAGATAGAAGAGAAGTTTGACGGAGTTGATGTTGAGCTTCAGTACGGCGGACAGCCAGTATACTATTATATAGTATCTGTAGAGTAAGCTGTTATATAACAAGTCTGAGACTATTATCTGAGGTTGATGTATGGATATTACACAATTAAAAGGAATAGGGGCTAAGACTGCTGCCAATCTGAACAGGCTTTCTGTATATACAGTAGAAGATCTCGTAAGATTATATCCTAGAGACTATATTGTGTATGAGGAGCCTGTTTTTATTAATTCACTGGCAGACTGTGAAAAGCCGGTCGCAGCCATAGAAGCGACAGTTATAGCAAGCCCTAAGATATATGGTAATGAGCGCAAGAGCATATTATCAGTAGTTGTAAAAGATGATAACTTAGATACTATTAAGTGTCTGTGGTATAATTCACTTTTTCTTAAGTCTAAGCTCAGGGTTGGGATGCATTATATATTCAGGGGCAGGATTGTTTTAAAGAATGGTGAGTATGTATTAGAACATCCGGATATGTATACAATGGCAGGCTACAATGAGATTAAAAATCATATGTCGCCAGTGTATCCGCTGACAAAGGGACTGTCTAACAAGATTGTGACAAAGGCAGTAAAACAGGCGGTTGATGAATATCTTGCAGGTATGGAGCATGAATTTATACCAGCATGTATTATGGATAAATATGGACTGTCAGAGCATAATAAAGCAATGCACAACATACATTTTCCAGAGTCTATGGAGGATTATGTTGATGCAAGGCACAGACTTGCTTTTGAGGAGTTCTTTTTATTCGTGCTTGCAACACTTAATCTTAAGTCAGCCAATGAGCGTATTCCCAATTCATACATTATAAGAAATGATGAACGCACGGATGCATTTATAAAGAGCCTTCCCTACAGCCTTACAGGGGCGCAGATAAGAACGTGGGAAGAGATTAAGGCTAATATGGCAGGAAAGCATGTTACAAGCAGGCTTATTCAGGGTGATGTAGGTTCGGGAAAGACGATAATCGCGATATTGTCGCTTATGAATACAGCATTTGCAGGCTATCAGGCAGCTATGATGGTTCCGACAGAAGTACTTGCCAACCAGCAGTATGAGTCGATAACGACACTCTTTGATAAAGCTGGCATAGACTTAAAGGTAGGTCTTCTTACAGGTTCGATGACACAGTCAGCCAAAAGAAAGGTATATAGGGAGCTTGAGTCTGGTGAGCTTGATATAGTTGTCGGTACGCATGCTCTTATACAGGAAAATGTTGTATACAATAATCTTGCACTTGTAATAACAGATGAACAGCACAGGTTTGGTGTAAACCAGCGCAAGAGTTTTTCTGATAAAGGTGAAAATCCACATATTATCGTTATGAGTGCGACACCTATACCAAGAACGCTTGCGATTATACTGTATGGCGACCTTGATATTTCTATTATTGATGAGCTTCCGGCGAACAGACTTCCAATTAAGAACTGTGTGGTTGATACTTCATACAGGATTAAGGCGTATGCATTTATAAGCAACCAGATAAAAGAGGGAAGGCAGTGCTATGTCATATGTCCTATGGTTGAGGAAAGTGAGAATATTGAGGCAGAAAATGTAGTTGACTATGCTGCAAAGTTAAGGAAAGCCATACCAACGGCACGCATAGATTATCTGCATGGAAAGATGAAGCCGTCACAGAAAAATGAAATTATGGAAAAGTTTGTACGTGGCGATACGGATGTTCTTGTTTCAACAACTGTTATTGAGGTAGGTGTCAATGTTCCAAACAGTACGGTTATGATGGTCGAGAATTCTGAGAGATTCGGGCTTGCACAGCTTCATCAGTTAAGAGGCAGGGTAGGACGTGGAAAGCACCAGTCTTACTGTATATTTGTGACTGTTGCCAAGTCAAAGCAGATAAAGCAGAGACTTGAAATTCTTAACAAGTCCAACGATGGTTTTAAGATAGCAGAGGAGGACCTTAAGTTAAGGGGGCCCGGCGACTTTTTCGGCATAAGGCAGAGCGGCGATTTTGACTTTGGTATAGCTGATATATATACCGATGCGGCTACATTAAAGGAGGCATCTGATGCGGCGAAGAGCATAGTGGATGGTCTTGTAAATGTAGATACAGAGCAGTATGGTTACTTAAAAGCAAAGGTGGATGAATATACAGTTAAATGTCTTGAGAAGATTAATCTATAGAAATGAGGATAGTGTGAAAAATGAATTTTTCACACGCAAGATTTGTGTCTGCGCGCACTTGGCACAAACTTGTTATGCGCAGAAAACGTGCGCAGAAATGAGGATTATTATGCGACAGATGGAATTCACAATGAGCAGACCTAATCTTGTCAAGCCGGGCGATGAGGTTGAGATTACAGAAGGAAAGCTTCCAAGCAGCTATTATTATACTATTGAGCCGGCAGTTGCGATGTCTGGCAATTATTCAACACCAGAGAGATTAAAGTCAAGACATGGCATTGTTAAAGAAGTCGGAGAGACAAGCAGGGGATATTATGTCCTTGCTGAGTTTGATGAATAAATAAAAGAAAGGTCTGGATATTAATAATGAATAAAAAAGAGAGAGGAAGTTTTACGGGAGGAATAGGTTTTGTCCTTGCTGCTGCCGGCAGTGCAGTTGGTCTTGGTAACTTATGGAGATTTCCGTACCTTGCAGCACAGTATGGTGGTGGTATATTTATTCTTGTATACATTATACTTGCATTGACATTTGGTTTTACACTTATGACAACAGAGATAGCTATAGGAAGAAAGACAAAGTTAAGTCCTACAAGAGCCTATAGCGAAGTCAATAAAAAGTTCGGTTTTATAGGACCTATAGCGTTCATAATTCCTGTTATTATTCTTCCATATTACTGTGTAATAGGCGGATGGGTTACAAAGTATGTGACAGTATTTGCAACTGGACAGAATATTGCAGCTGCCGATGATTCATTTTTTGGCAGCTTTGTAAGTCAGGAATGGTCACCACTTGTATTTTTTATAATATTCCTTGGACTTACATCACTTATCGTTATACTTGGTGTTGAAAAGGGAATTGAAAAAGTGAGTAAGTTCCTTATGCCTGTACTTATAGTGCTTGCTATTGTCATATGTATATATGTTATTACAATTCCGGGTTCATCAGAGGGTATAAAGTATTATCTTCTTCCTGATTTCAGTAAGTTTTCTTTCAAGACAGTATGTGCAGCCATGGGACAGATGTTTTACTCTATGAGCCTTGCCATGGGTATTATGATAACTTATGGTTCGTATACAAGAGATGATGTAAGTCTTGTAAAGTCTGTAAATCAGATAGAAATATTTGATACAGGCATAGCACTTCTTGCTGGTATGATGGTAGTTCCTGCTGTATATATATTCAGCGGTGAAGCTGGTACACAGGCAAGTGGAGCTGGTCTTATGTTTGTAACACTTCCTAAGGTGTTTGGACAGATGACAGCAGGAAGAATTATCGGATTTTTATTCTTTGCACTTGTATTCTTTGCAGCGCTTACAAGCTCTGTTTCAGTCATGGAAGCAATAACATCGATGATTATGGATAGATTCGGAATAAGCCGTATCAAGGCATGTGTGGGAATAATTATATTCTCAGTACTCCTTGGAATACCTTGTTCACTTGGTAATGGAGTATGGGCAGATATAACTATACTGGGAATGGATTTCCTTACATTCTGTGACTTTATAAGTAACAGCCTGCTTCTTCCAGTTGTTGCGTTCCTTACATGTATACTTATCGGATGGTTTGCAAAGCCTGAGTATGTTATCAATGAAGCGACAAAGAATGGCGAAACATTTAAGAGAGAGCTTATATACAGAGTCATGGTTAAGTATATAGCACCAGTGCTTCTGCTTATCATACTTATATTCTATACACTTGCACAGTTCGGTGTTATAAGTTATTAAACCGCCTCAATATGGCAATCATAATTATATTACCTCCTGAATATACATTTATAAGTGTATATTCAGGAGGTTTTTGTTATGGATGGAAATAGACCTTATACAGACACAGGTTTTGATATGTACAACGACATAAAGCTTCGTACCAACGGTGAGATATACCTTGGCGTTGTTGGTCCTGTAAGAACGGGTAAGTCGACATTTATAAGAAGATTTATGGAAATGTGTGTGCTGCCTGTCATGCAGGATGAAAATGAAAAAAGAAGGGCGGTTGACGAACTTCCACAGGCATCTGGTGGTACAACGATTATGACAACAGAGCCTAAGTTTATACCTAAGGAAGCGGCACTTATATCACCGTATGACGACATATGCATAAAAGTACGACTTGTAGACTGCGTTGGATATATGATAAATGGGGCTAACGGACATATGGAAAACGGCGTTGAGAGAATGGTAAAAACGCCTTGGACAAAAGAGGAGATAACATTTTCAAAGGCAGCAGAAACAGGAACCAGAAAGGTTATTACAGAACACTCTACTATCGGCATAGTTGTGACTACTGACGGAAGCATAACAGGAATAGAAAGAAGCGACTATATTCCAGCGGAGGAGAAGACAATAAAAGAGCTGAAAGAAATTAATAAGCCATTTGTTGTGCTTCTTAATTGTGTCAAGCCATATTCCAAGGAGGCGGCAGCGCTGGCAAATGAGATGTCGGATAAATATGATGTATCAGTCATTCCTGTAAACTGCGACCAGTTAAAGCAGGAGGATGTCAACAGGATATTTGAAAATATATTAAAAGAATTTCCGGTAAAGCAGATAGATTTCCATACGCCTGCGTGGACAGAAGTGCTTCCATCACAGCACTGGTTAAAGAAAGAGCTGTGTCAGGTGGCAGCACAGGTACTTGACGATATAAGCACGATAAAAGATGCGGATAAGTATGAATATAATACAGATAATAAGTACATAAAACAGCTTACGATAAGTGATGTCAATATGGCGGAGGGACTTGTAAGTGTTGATTACGATATGAATCAGGGCATATATTATGATATATTAAGCGAGCTTACGGGAACTGATATAAGGAATGAATATGAGCTTGTGAGTACGATAAAAGAACTTTCAGTAAAGAGGAAAGAGTATGAGGGGATAGGTGATGCCATGGCACAGGTGAACCTGTCAGGTTTTGGCGTTGTGACGCCTGTAAGAAGTGCTATTGAACTTGATGAACCTGTTGTAATAAAGAATGGCAGTAAATATGGTGTTAAGATAAAGGCAAGAGTGCCTTCGGTCAATCTCTTAAAAACACAGATAAATGTTGAGATTGCACCTATAGTCGGTACAAAAAATCAGGCGGATGACCTGATTAACTATATTAAGGATAACACCAGTGATAATCCTGACGGCATATGGGATACTAATATATTTGGAAAGACAATCGAACAGATAGTTGATGATGGCATATATGAAAAGACACACAATATAACGAAAGAAAATATGGATAAGATAAGCGAAACGATTGAAAAGGTTATGAATGAGAATTCGGGACTTGTATGTCTGATTGTATAACCGGTGCTTGATTGTATGAGAGAATTCTGATAAAATTAATTGTAATTAATGTACTTTGCTCAATAAAAGGCAAATAGGAGGACAATATGAAAAAGGTTGAAGATTATGTAAGAAGTATTCCAGATTTTCCAGAGAAAGGAATTATATTCAGAGATATAACTTCTGTTATACAGAGTCCTGAGGGCTTAAAGCTTGCTATAGATGGTATTAATGAGTCACTTAAGGATGTTGACTATGATGTTGTAGTAGGTCCGGAGTCAAGAGGCTTTATATTCGGTGTTCCAGTTGCATATGCAAACGGCAAGGGCTTCGTTCCTGTAAGAAAGAAGGGAAAGCTTCCTTGTGAAACTATATCAGAGGATTACTCACTTGAGTATGGAACTGCAACTATTGAGATGCATAAAGATGCAATAGTACCGGGACAGAAGGTTGTTATTGTTGATGACTTAATCGCAACAGGTGGTACTACAGAGGCTATTATAAAGCTTATCGAAAGACTTGGCGGTGAGGTTGTAAAGGTTGTGTTCCTTATCGAACTTGAAGGTCTTAATGGAAGAGAAAAGCTTGCCGGTTATGATGTTGATTCTGTTATAAAGTACGCTGGAAAGTAAAATAATGATGAGGCTGTATGTTTGCTGGAGAGTGCGTTAATGGTGCTTCTGACAGGATGCAGCCTTTGTTTGGATATGGAAGGGGTGATGTTATGGCAACACCACATAATACAGCTAAAGCCGGGGATATAGCAAAGACAGTTATAATGCCGGGTGACCCTTTAAGGGCTAAGTATATAGCTGATAATTATCTTGATAATGCAGTCCAGTTTAATGTTGTAAGGAATATATATGGTTATACTGGTGTATACAGGGGTACTGATATATCGGTTATGGCAAGCGGTATGGGCATGCCATCTATGGGAATATACAGCTATGAATTGTTCAAGTTTTATGATGTCGATAATATTATAAGAATAGGTTCTGCGGGAAGTATATCTGACAAGGTTGACTTAAGGGATATTGTGCTGGCCATAGGTACAAGCACTGACTCTAACTATGCCAGTCAGTACAATCTTCCCGGAACATATGCGCCTGTGGCAGATTTCGGGCTCTTAAACTGTGCATATGAGCAGTCAAAGCTTTATGGAATTCCAGTTGAGGTTGGAAATGTCGTATCAACAGATGTCTTTTATAATGATAATCCAGAGTATAATAAGGCGTGGAGTGATATGGGCGTGCTTGCTGTTGAGATGGAATCGGCAGCGCTTTATATGAATGCAGCACGTCTTTCAAAGAGGGCTCTTGCAATGTTTACGATAAGTGATAATCTTATGAATGGACAATCCCTGTCGGTTGAGGAAAGGCAGGAGGGCTTTGATGATATGATAAAGCTTTCATTTGAAACTGCAAGATTATATAATATTGAAGGAGGCGTATAGTGAACAATTCTGGTTTTATAGATATGTCAAGCATACAGATACTTGTATTTTTTGCTCTTGTTATTATCATTGCTGTATATGTCACAGTTACGAATAATAAAAGAAAGCAGCAGACTATTATTAAAAAGCTTAAGAATGGCTGGGGAAAGCCAGCACAAAGAAAGTATTCCAGCGAGGACTATGAGTGTATATCACATTACTTTAAGAGAAATGCAGATGAGAACTCAATAGACGATATAACGTGGAATGACCTTGGCATGGATGATGTATTCCGTATGATGAATAATACGAATTCATCGGCAGGACAGGAATATCTTTATAAGATGTTAAGAAGTCCTTCTGCTGATATCCTGACACTTAAGAAGCTTGATAAGCTTGCTTCAGATTTTGATAAAAATGCTGACAAAAGACTTGATATACAGAAAATATTTGTATGGATAGGACGTGCAAAGCATATATCAATAAGTGATTACTGTGATGTTGTAGTAGGACTTGAGAAAAAAAGTAATATACTTCATTATGCTTCAATGCTGTTCATTCTTGCAGCTGTTATATTTACATGTGTTGTAAGCCCTGTTCTTGGAATATGGCTCTGTATCGCAGCGATTGCATTTTCAATAATAACATACTACAAGTATAAGGCAGGTGTTGACAAGTACTTCATATGTGTTAATCATATCGTGAAGCTGCTTATGGGCGCTAAGAAGATAACAGCAATGGATGTCGATTTCCTTAAAGGGTATAATGATAAGTTAAAGAAAATATCAGAGGAGCTTTCAGACATAACAAAGAGGTCATGGCTTCTTGAAACAGGCAATGTTGATGGCTCAATAACTGAGATGGCACTTGACTACTTAAGGATGCTCACACACGTTGATCTTATTAAGTTTAATAATCTCATAAAGCTTTTTAATGATAAGGAAGAATATATATATGAGCTTATAGACACACTTGGTTTTATAGAGGCATCCATGGCGGTAGGTTCATTTAGATGTATGCTTAAGGACTGGTGTATTCCTGAGTTCAGGGAGGATAATGATATGCAGCTTGAGGCAAGAAATGTATATCATCCGCTTATAACTGAGCCGGTAGCCAACTCCATAAATACAAAGCGCAATGTACTTCTGACAGGTTCTAATGCTTCGGGTAAGTCGACATTTCTTAAGACAATAGCGATTAATGCGCTTCTGTCACAGACTATATATACAAGTGTGTCAGACTATTACAAAGCGCCTGTATACAGAATATATTCATCAATGGCACTAAGGGATGACCTTAGCAGCTCTAACAGCTATTATATAGTTGAAATAAAGTCACTTAAGAGAATGCTGGATGCAGTATCAAAGGATGGACATCCTGTGCTTATGTTTGTTGATGAGGTGCTTCGTGGAACTAACACGGTTGAACGTATTGCGGCATCATCAGAGATATTAAAGAGTGTCAGGACGGATAAGGCACTTGTGTTTGCAGCAACACATGATGTAGAGCTTACATCGCTTCTTAAGGGAAGATATGATAATTATCATTTTCAGGAAGAAGTTACGGATGATGAGGTTATATTTGACTTCAAGCTGTATACAGGTCCTGCAACCACAAGAAATGCTATAAAGCTGTTAAAAACTATAGGTTATGACAGTACTATTATCAATGCGGCTGAGAGAAGTGCAGGCTATTTTCTTAATAATGGAAAGTGGAATGTTGAAAATTAATATCAGCTATGGTAAAATATTAAGTTGTTTATAGCTGCTGCAAAGCCGGCAGTAGCAGAAAGGAAGATTGATTATGATAGGACTTACATTAGTTTCAGAGATTATATTCGAAGCGGCAAAGTTCGTAGTTATGCTTGGACTTTTAGTTCTTGCAGTATTTGCCGGCGGTAAGATAAGAAAAGGATTAGATGCCAAGAAGGCAGCTAAACAGGAGGATAATTAAAGTGCAGTACAGAGGCGTAAATGAATTAAGAAGATTATATCTTGACTTCTTTGAAAGCAAGGGACATTTAAAGATGAAGAGCTTTTCACTCGTTCCACATAATGATAACAGTTTACTTATCATCAATTCAGGTATGGCACCATTAAAGCCATATTTTACAGGTCAGGAAATTCCACCTAGAAGAAGAGTAACTACATGCCAGAAGTGTATCAGAACAGGTGATATCGAGAATGTTGGTAAGACAGCAAGACATGGTACATTCTTTGAAATGCTTGGTAACTTCTCATTCGGTGACTACTTCAAGACAGAGGCTATACACTGGTCATGGGAATTCCTTACAGAGGTTGTAGGACTTGATGCCAACAGATTATATCCATCTATCTATGAAGATGATGATGAAGCATTTGATATATGGAATAAGGAGGTTGGTATTGCTCCGGAAAGAATATTCCGTTTTGGTAAGGAAGATAACTTCTGGGAACATGGCGCTGGTCCTTGCGGTCCATGTTCAGAGATATATTATGACCGTGGTGAAAAGTATGGCTGCGGAAAGCCGGGCTGTACAGTAGGCTGCGACTGTGACAGATATATGGAAGTATGGAATAACGTATTTTCACAGTTTAATAATGATGGACATGGTAATTATACAGACCTTATCCAGAAGAACATTGATACAGGTATGGGTCTTGAAAGACTTGCTGTTGTTGTCCAGGATGTTGATTCTATATTCGATGTTGATACTTTACAGGCACTTCGCAACAAGGTATGCGAAATGGCTGGTGTCAAGTATAAGGAAGATGAAAAGCAGGATGTATCTATCCGTGTTATCACAGACCATATCCGTTCAGTAACATTTATGGTAAGTGACGGTATTATGCCATCTAATGAAGGCAGAGGATATGTTCTTAGAAGACTTTTAAGAAGAGCTGCAAGACATGGCAGATTACTTGGAATTGAAGGCAAGTTCTTATCTAAGCTCTGCGAAACAGTTATAGAAGGTTCTAAGGACGGATATCCGGAACTTGAAGAAAAGAAGGAATTCATAATAAAGGTTATATCAGAGGAAGAAGATAAGTTTAACAAGACTATCGACCAGGGACTTAGTATCCTTGCTGATATGGAAAAGGCTCTTGAAGAAAAGAATGAAAAGGTTCTTTCTGGTGAAGATGCATTTAAGCTTTATGATACTTATGGTTTCCCAATCGACCTTACTAAGGAAATCTTAGAAGAGAAGAATATAACTATAGATGAAGAAGGCTTTACAAAGTGTATGAACGAGCAGAGAGAAAAGGCACGTAAGGCACGTAAGGTAAGCAATTATATGGGAGCTGATGCTACTGTATATGATAAGATAGACCCAGCTATAACAAGCGAATTCGTAGGTTATGACAAGCTTAAGAATGAGTCAAAGGTTACAGTTCTTACAACAGAAGATGATGTTGTTGAAGCACTTTCAGAGGGTGATAAGGGAACTATAATTGTTGATGAAACCGTATTCTATGCTACTATGGGTGGTCAGGAAGGCGATAAGGGTTATATAAGTACTCCTGATGGCGAATTCAGAGTTGACACAACTATTAAGCTTAAGGGTGGCAAAGTTGGACATGTTGGTACTATCACTAAGGGTATGATTAAGGTTGGCGATGTTGTTACACTTTCAGTTGACCCAGAGTACAGAGCTGACACTTGTAAGAACCATAGTGCAACACACCTTTTACAGAAGGCTTTAAGAACAGTACTTGGTAATCATGTAGAGCAGAAGGGTTCTTATGTTGACCCTGAAAGATTAAGATTTGACTTTACACACTTCCAGAGTGTTACAGCAGATGAGCTTAAGAAGGTTGAAGATATAGTCAACGAACAGATAGCTAACGCAATTCCTGTTGAAACTAAGATTATGTCTATCGAAGAAGCTAAGAAGACAGGCGCTATGGCACTTTTTGGTGAAAAGTACGGCGAGAACGTAAGAGTTGTATGCATGGGCGATTTCTCTAAGGAATTCTGTGGTGGTACACATGTTGCCAATACTGCTAATATCAGACTTTTCAAGATTGTATCAGAGTCAGGTGTTGCAGCAGGTGTAAGAAGAATAGAAGCTCTTACAGACAAGGGTGTTCTTAAGTATTATGAAGACCTTGAAAGGCTTGTTAAGGAAGCAAGTGAGGCTGCAAAGACTGAGAGCGTACAGCTTGTAAGAAGAATTCATACAATGAATGATGAGATAAAGGCTTTATCATCTGAGAATGAAAAGCTTAAGGCAGAACTTGCAAACAACGCACTTGGTGACGTATCAGACAATGTTGTTGATGTAAAGGGCGTTAAGTTCGTAGCTACCAAGGTAGATAATGTAGATATGAATGAACTCCGTAACCTTGGCGATAAGATTAAGACAGAAATAGGCTCAGGTGTTGTTCTTGTTGTAAGTGCAACAGGAAGCGATAAGGTTAATATGATAGCTATGGCAACAGATGATGCAGTAGCAAAGGGAGCCCACTCAGGTAATCTTATCAAGGCGGTTGCATCACTTGTTGGCGGCGGCGGTGGCGGTCGTCCTAATATGGCACAGGCAGGTGGTAAAAATCCAGCCGGAATAGATGAACTTTTAAAGAAAGCACCAGAAGTACTTGCAGAGCAGATTAACGCATAATAAAATTATGCAATAAAATACAAAATTCTGGTTGACTTCATAATTTTCTGTGGTATAATACTTGTTGTGCGATTAGGTAAAGGTAAAACCCTATATGTATTGCCCAGCACAATTACGCAACAGAAGGGTGGTCAGGAAAAGGTATGTCAAATGTCATCGTTAAAGAAAACGAGTCTTTAGATAGCGCATTACGCAGATTTAAGAGAAACTGCGCAAAGGCAGGCATTCAGCAGGAAATTCGTAAGAGAGAACATTACGAAAAGCCAAGCGTAAGACGTAAGAAGAAGTCAGAAGCTGCTAGAAAACGTAAGTTCAATTAATTATTAATAAGCGGAATTATAATCCCGGTGTATCGTAAGGTACATCGGGATTTTTGGTTTGCGCGCCATGGGCGAGCTGGTTATTGTGTGGTGATTTACTGTATCGTATTGAAGTGTTTATGCCTATTCTTTTTTTGAAAAAAGAAAAAGGTTCTAAATCTTACCACCAAGTGAAGTTTAGAACCAATGTCTATGAATACACAGCTTGTATACAACATATATATAATGTATAGAATGATGTGGGTGTAAGCTAAGAAGTACACCCGCCAGAGTGAATGTATATTTGCAGGAAAATGGGGAATGGTATGAAAAATCCAGTTAAAAACAGGAAAAAAGATGTTGAAATGCTGGCGGATTCCATAGGTATACCGGGGACATCAGTTTCACTGCCAGTTCTTACACTTATCGGTAACAAGGAAATGTATATAGAGAATATAAAGTCGATTATGGAGTATGATGACACCTGTGTAAAAGTGCTTACAAGAAGAGGTGTTGTATATATAGCAGGCGAACGTCTTGATATAGGTTATCTGGATGAAGATGAAATATCCATAAAGGGAAAGATAATTGAGATAACCTTTGATTAGTGTATACACAGATGTGCAGGAAAGTAAATGTGTGAAAGGCGGCTGCTATGAAAAATCGTCACAGAAGTATATTCTATATAGAGCTTATTATTGAGGGCGAACAGATAAAGCGCTTTATTAATATGTGCAGAAAGGATGATATAACATTTATACATATCCAGTATGACAGAGAGCATAAAGACCGCATAATAGTGAGGATGTCAAGAAATGATGTCCTTAAAATGAAGAAAAATATAAGGGCTACACACAGTCATATAAAGATTATAAGGAAAAATTATCCACGGTATTATATATTCAGATATCGTGGACATTATTCTTTTCTGGCAGGCATTATAATTATGTTTATATGCCTTAAGGTGCTTGGAATGTTTGTGTGGCAGGTCGATTTTTCGGGAAATCATATGTATACAGATGAAACGCTCAAAAGATATATGCAGGATAAAGGTGTAACTAATGCAAGTCTTATCAGCGCGATAGACTGCGATGCTCTTGAAGAGATGATAAGAAATGATTTTGATGTTACGTGGGCGTGTGTGGCAGTCAAGGGCTCGCGCGTGATAGTGTATATAAAGGAGAATTATTCTTCTGCCGAAAAAAATAATGAAGCGGGAATGCAGGATAAGAACAGAAATTCTGATATAATTAATAATGTAAAATATTATGTGGATAGTATAAACAGCGCTAACCAGAAAGATAATCAGGGTGAAAATAATCAGCCAGAACAGGCAGATATAAAAGGAAAATGTATATATTCCCAATATGATGGTGATGTATACAGTATTATAACAAGAGAGGGAACTCCTGTTGTACATATAGGGGACAGTGTCACAGCAGGGCAGCTTTTAGTTGATGGAACAGTTGCGATAACGGATGATTCGGGAACAGTAATAGGAGCTTCAAAGGTGGACTCAGATGCAGATATAAAGATAAAAACAGTAATTCCATATGAAGATTATATAGAAGTTTCCTGCGAGGATAAAATATTTACAGGAAAGAAAAGATACCGGCTTATATTGGAAAGCGATTACGGGGTTGTTAAGCTTGGGTTAAGTTCAGGTGATGATGAGTTATATGATACTACGGTGATAAGGCATAAGCTTTATGCACCGGGATACATAGATACAGGTGTTATATACGGGTATGAGGTGCAGTCGGAGTATGAAACATTTATAAGGGAGCGGGATGAAGAGGAGTGTAATGGCATATTAAAGCAAAGACTTGACACGTATATTAAGCATATTGAGCAAAAAGGAGTGCAAATAATGGAATGTCGTGTTAATATAGAAGCATCGGGCAGTTATTACAGGTGCAGTGGTGAACTTGAAGTTCTCACAGACCCTGAGACTGATATCAGATAGGTAAAGGATGGAGCAGGACATATGAGTGATATAGAAGTTGTAGTTGATATGCCGGTAGAATACAGCGGTATGGTATTTGGACAGTTTGATGAATATGCCAAAGAGATAGAAAGAAATCTTAAGGTTGACCTTATATCAAGGGATGGCATTGTTAAGATTATTGGTGAAAAGACGGCTGTGGAAAGGGCTAAAGGAGTTCTTGATAATCTTACAGAGCTTGCCAGACGTGGTAATCAAATAAGCAGACAGAATGTCGACTATGCTATATCCCTTTCATTTGACGATAAAGAGAACAGTCTGTTAGAGATAGACTCAGACACAGTATGCAGGACTATAGCGGGAAAACCGATAAAGCCAAAGACACTTGGACAGAAAACTTACGTTGACCAGATAAGGGATAAGATGATAGTTTTTGGCATCGGACCTGCTGGTACAGGTAAGACATATCTTGCAATGGCTATGGCGATACAGGCATTTAAGAATAATGAGGTTAATAAGATAATACTTACAAGACCTGCGATAGAAGCTGGTGAGAAGCTGGGATTTCTTCCGGGTGACTTACAGAGCAAGGTTGACCCTTACTTAAGACCATTATACGATGCACTTTTCCAGATTATGGGTGCAGAGAGCTTTAATACCAATATGGAAAAGGGACTTATCGAGGTAGCACCGCTTGCATATATGAGAGGACGTACACTTGATAATGCATTTATAATACTTGATGAGGCACAGAATACAACACCTGCACAGATGAAAATGTTCTTAACAAGAATAGGCTTCGGCTCAAAGGTGGTTGTAACCGGCGACCAGACACAAAAAGACCTTCCACGTGATGTGACATCCGGACTTGATGTAGCTATGAAAGTATTATCGAAGGTTGATGAGATTGGTTTTGTAAAGCTTACTAATCATGATGTTGTAAGACATCCGCTTGTACAGAAGATAGTAAAGGCATATGAGGAGTACGAAGAAAGGCAGAACAGACGAAACAGACCGGAAAAAAGAGCAGCACAGGAAAAGAAAGGAAACAGAAGAAATGACAGTTAATATAGAATATGAAACAGACAAAAAACTTGAACTTGACTATGAGGATATTATCAATAAGGTTATAGATGAGGCAGTTTCTTATGAAAAATGTCCTTATGAGGTTGAGGTAAATGTGACACTTACAGATAATGAGGCTATACATAAGATTAATAATGAATTCAGACAGGTTGATTCAGCTACAGATGTATTATCATTTCCAATGATTGACTATGAAACACCATCTGACTTTGACTCACTTGAGGAGGAATTCGATACTAATACAGAGGATTATTTTAATCCTGACACTGGAGAGCTTATGCTTGGTGATATAGTTGTGTCAGTCGAAAAGGTGCTTGAACAGGCTGAAAAATATGGACATACTCCTACAAGAGAGCTTGCATTTTTAGTTGCACACAGTATGATGCATCTTTTTGGATATGACCATATGACAGAGGATGAAAGCAGGGTTATGGAAGCAAAGCAGAGAGAAGTTCTTGATAATCTTGGAATAACAAGATAGAGGAGAAGTTTTATGTATACTGACAGACAGTTATTAGACATGGCTAAAGAGGCTATGAAACACTCTTACTCACCATATTCACACTTTGCAGTGGGTGCGTGTGTACTTATGAAAAATGGAAGTGTGTATACAGGCTGTAATATAGAGAATTCAAGCTACGGCGCATCAAACTGCGCAGAAAGGACAGCAATATTCAAGGCTGTAAGTGATGGCCAGTCTGAATTTGACAGGATAGCAATAGTATGCTCATCAGGCGGAAAGGCATATCCATGTGGTATATGCAGACAGGTTATGAGTGAGTTCTTTCGCGGTGATGAGCACATAATACTTGAAGATAAAGACGGCATATATTCTTATAGTATAGATGAACTGCTGCCATATGCGTTTAAGTTATGATACCAGGGTCAAAAAGTCTAAACCCACATGAGCTTGCTCATAGGTGGGTTTAGACTTTTGACCCGCACCAATATGAGCATAAAAGTGGGATGATAGTCCCACGATATGCGAATATTGGGTAGGTGCTATGTGCCAGTGGCACATGTTTAGCACGGACCGAAGCTAAGCGTAGACGTGGGAGTGCGCAGCACGGAACAATCCGCAGGTATCATAGTTATAAAAATATAGTGTATATTTTATATAGGATATGTTAATACTTACCATTATGAAGGAGTGAATGTCATAATGATGAGTAGAAGAAATGTAATATCCATATGTATAGTTATAGTAGTTATTATTATTCTTGTTATAGTTCTTGTGTCAAAGGGTTCAACAGACGATAAGGCATATGATAATAATGCAGATTCCGGCGGACACTATGATGTAACAGAGGATAATAATTCCAGTGTTTATAAAGATGATAACAATGACAAAGAGCAGACCACTGACCCACAGTACAGACAGACAGGACAGGATGAGGTAGTAAGTCCTTCTAAGGAAGAGGACAACCAGAAGTATATTATAAGGGATATAGGTGATGGTGTTGTCATATATAAGTGTGTTATTGTGGATGATAAAGAGTCAGAAGAATTCTATGATTACGCACTTATTAACCCACAGGACTGCAGTAAAGCCGTGGCAGAGTCACTTAAGAAAGGAATAGAACTGTACGGGGAAAGGGAGCTGTATGGTTTCTTACAGGCATACAGCAGCTAGGTATCATAGTTGAGGGCTGCCCAACATCATATATATAAGATTATCAGGAGGCATATGAAGGATAAAATTATAACAAAAAACCACAAATGCATAATTATAGGAGGAGGGGCAGCCGGAATGATGGCTGCCATTACTCTTGCCGGATATGGCATAGATACATGTATCCTTGAACATACTTCAAGGATAGGAACAAAGATATTACAGACAGGAAACGGAAAGTGCAACTTTACTAATCTCAATATGAATAAGTCAATGTATCAGAACAAGGATACACAGTGGGTTATGGATGTAATAGACAGATTTAACGTCGCTGATACACTGGAATTTTTTAAAAAGCTGGGCGTGTACTATAAGGAAAAGAACGGTTATGTATATCCGCTTTCAATGACTGCTGCCTCTCTGCAGAATTCCTTAAGGCTTGATCTTGAGAATAAAAAAGTACGAATTCATACGGATACCATAGTAAAAAGCATAGCTATTAATACAGATGGTGACAAAAAGGACTTTATTATACACTGTGAGGGCATTGACTACATAGCAGATGCAATAATAATAGCAACAGGCTCTAAGGCAGCACCTAAGACCGGTTCTGACGGCTCAGGCTATGAACTTGTAAAACAGCTTGGAATAAAGGTTATCAAGCCGCTTCCTGCACTTGTGCAGCTTGTAAGTAAAGATAAAGAGCTGTGCAGACTGGCAGCAGGGGTAAGAAGCCATGGAAAAGTGGAACTGTATGTAGATGATGTCAAAGTGGCAGAGGATATGGGAGAAATACAGTACACAGATTACGGCATATCCGGTATACCGGTCTTCCAGATAAGCAGATATGCAGTTAAGGCACTTGATGAGAAAAGGAACGTATATGCAGTTATAGATATGCTTCCCGATATAAGCGATGAAGAGCTTGAATATATACTTGACTACAGGACAGAACACGAGGGTTATAAGACAGTTGAACAGTTTCTTGAGGGTGTTGTCAATAAAAAGCTTGTAAGTATGGCTTGTAAGAGCTGCGGTGTAGATGTGCGCCAGTCTGTAAGTGAGTTAAAGAAAGGAAAGCTTAAGAAACTGCTTGTAAGTATGAAGCATTTTGAAGTGCATATAACAGGCAATAAAGGCTTTGAGAGTGGACAGATATGTCAAGGAGGCGTTGACCTTAAAGGTGTGTCATCCTCTGATATGCAGTCGATTAAGGTGCCTGGTCTTTTCTTTGCAGGAGAGGTGTTGGATGTTGATGGCAAATGTGGCGGTTATAACTTACAGTGGGCGTGGAGT
>FR886343.1:179066-219495 GCA_000436535.1 Eubacterium sp. CAG:252
AGTTCAGGAAGGGCAGCCGCTGAGGGTGTGAAGAATTACATAGGAAAGGTGTAAGATAATTGAAACAGGAAAATGTATTAAGAATAAATAATCTTAAGCTAAGACCAGACCACAGTGATATACAGTTAGAGCATATGGTTAAAAAGACACTTGGCTTAAAGGATGAATACAATGTTGTTTATGAGATTGTGAAAAGGTCGATAGATGCAAGACATAAGCCGGATATTATGTATGTTTACAGTGTTGATGTAAAGCGTGTATCAAAAAATGGAGTGAATATGGAGCTTAAAAAGCTTCTTAAAAAGAAAAATAACAATATATTGTATACACAGAAAAATATATATGAATTTCCGGTAAGAATATCAAAGGGCAGTGAAATCAGTGAAGAAAAACGTCCTGTTATCATAGGATTTGGACCGGCAGGGATGTTTGCGGCGCTTAAGCTGTCGGAGGCAGGCTTAAGACCAGTTGTGTATGAGCGGGGCGATAAGGTTGAGATAAGGCAGCAGAAGGTTAATTCATTCTGGGGCGGCGGTGAGCTTGATACAGAGTCTAATGTACAGTTTGGTGAAGGCGGCGCAGGAACGTTTTCAGACGGAAAGCTCAATACGGTTATTAAAGACCCTACAGGAAGAATAAGAAATGTTCTTGAAACCTTCGTGCGATTTGGTGCGGATGCTGATATACTCTGCTCTAATAAGCCACATATAGGAACGGATGTGCTTGCAGTTGTAGTTAAAAATATAAGGGAGTACTGTGAGTCACTTGGCGCACAGATACTTTTCAGACACAGACTTGAAGATATAGAGCTTGAAGCTGGCGGCATAAGAACAGTTACCGTATATGATATGGCAGAGGATAAGAGGATAACAAGAAAATGCGAAAATGTGTGTCTTGCCATAGGACACAGTGCAAGAGATACATTTGAAATGCTAAACAGCAAAAAGATTATAATGGAGCCGAAGGCCTTTGCGGTGGGATTAAGAATTATGCATCCGCAGGAGTTCATAAACAATAATGCTTATGGCGGCTGTACTTATGACCTTCCGGCAGCAGATTATAAGGTTACATATAAGTCAGTAAGCACAGGCAAGGAGAGAGGCGTGTATTCTTTCTGTATGTGTCCGGGCGGCTATGTTGTCAATGCAAGCTCCGAAAAGGGTATGCTTGCGGTTAACGGAATGAGCTATTCAGGAAGAGAGTCGTCTAATGCAAACAGTGCGATGATAGTCACAGTAACACCTGAGGATTATGGAAATGGCACACTTGATGGAATGAGGTTCCAGCGTATTCTTGAGAAAAATGCATATAAAGCAGGAGAAGGAAAGATACCTGTGCAGCTTCTAGGTGACTTTAAAAGAAATGTGCCATCAACAACATTAGGAGCAGTCACTCCCTGCATAAAGGGAGAGTATAAGCTTGCCAATGTAAGACAGATACTTCCTGATTATATAGCAGGAGCATTAAGCGAGGGCGTTACAGGCTGTGACAGATACATTAAAGGGTTTGATATGGATGAGGCTTTATTTGCAGGAGTTGAGAGCAGGACATCAAGCCCGGTAAGAATAACGCGTAATGATGAACTTGTGTCATCAGGATGTACGGGGCTGTATCCATGTGGTGAGGGCGCCGGATATGCAGGCGGCATAACAAGTGCAGCTGTAGATGGAATAAAGGTGGCTGAAAAGATAGCAGAGCAGCTTTTTTGACACTTACACCTCAAACTTTCATAAAATGCCGTATTCACGACATTTTATTCCGTTTTCGGTGTTTAGCGTGTCCCAAGTAAAAAAGTCTTTTTCTGCAAGCAGAAACGACTTTTTATACTTTTGACACTTACATCATTTTATAGTACAATAAAAATAATGTTCATTTAGCAAAACATATATCTGCCTTATGAAGATTAATGTACGCATATGTAATATAGGGAACGAGGAATAAAGATGAGCGCAAGAGAAGAAGTCCGTAACAGAAAAAGAATAGTAATAAAGATAGGTTCATCTTCACTGATGCATAAGGACACAGGAAGACTGAACTTAAGAAAGATAGAACAGCTTGTAAGGACACTGGTAGACCTTAAGAATTCAGGAAAAGATGTTATTCTTGTATCTTCCGGTGCGATAGCAGTAGGAAGAACAGCCATAGGATTACACGAAAAGCCGGATGAACTGCCGGTTAAGCAGGCATGTGCAGCGATAGGACAGGCAAAGCTTATGATGGTTTATCAGAAAATATTTGCAGAATACAGTGCAATAGCAGCGCAGGTGCTTATGACTAAGGCAACTGTGACTACTGATACAAGCAGAAAAAATGCAGAGAATACATTTAACGAGCTTCTTAAGTTAGGTGCAATTCCTATAGTAAACGAAAACGATACAGTATCAACATACGAGATAAAGCAGGTGCAGACATTTGGCGATAATGACAGATTATCAGCTATTGTTACATCTATAGTAGGTGCAGACCTGCTCATATTACTGTCAGATATAGACGGGTTATATACAGATGACCCTAATACTAATCCGGATGCAAGATTTATAAGCCAGGTTGACAGAATAGATGATGACCTGCTTGATATGGGAAAGTCTACATCGGGAAGTAATGTCGGAACAGGCGGTATGGCAACAAAGCTTATAGCAGCAAGAATAGCAACAGGTTCAGGAGCTGACATGGTTATAGCTAATGGTAATGACATAGATAACATCACTAAAGTTATGGCAGGTGAGGATGTTGGAACATTATTTGTCAGCAGCAAAAAGCAGGATTTTAATCTTGTGGAACTTATAGACTAGCATCAGGAGGTGTCGATGGACATTAAGCTTATCAGGAATTCGGAGGACGCAGTTTTTTCGTCCATAAGCAATGGACTTATACTCCAGCTTACGGATGATAACTATAAGTTTCTTGATTTTACAGGCAAGAAAATGTACATTCTGAATTCGACAACGAACGAAAAGTATGAGGTTTCACCGGAGATTAAGAAGTATGACATTGCTAATATAGAATATGCACACAATATGCATGATTATATATTCTTTGTGTCAGCAGAGCAGCTTACAGACTCCAGGATGGATATACTCTTATACAGATATACGTTTGATGATAATGAAAGCAGGCTTGTATACAGGTACCAGTTAGATACGATAAAACGTATCGAAGAAGTGGATATACACATATATGTTCTTGAATACGACTTTGTAATTATTGAAGAAATCGGACATAAAGATAATGAATTAAAGTCGATAACGTTAAGGGACTTCAGTGTTGATAAGGATATATCAGTTAAGGGTTCACTTCTTAGCAGGTGCGGATTATATAATATTATTCCACTTGAGGGTAACAGCTGTGTATTTAAGTTTGGAAGGACAAAGAGCTTAACGGCAGATGAAGACGGCGTTATTGGTGCATATGATGAAGACTGTGGTGATGATTATGAATGTATAGTTGTTGTCAATACAAGACAGTTTGTTTCAGAGATGATGCTTAATCCATCTGAAATAACTATGGAGGTGCTTGACAGCGCAGACAGTGACAAGACATTTACATATATGAGGTGTTCGGGCAACCGTGTCATATATTCAAAGTTTAACAGGTCTACGATGTCAGAGGAGGTAGTCCTGTATGATTTCGAGAATAAAGTAAAGCAGATAAGAATTAACAACGATATAAAAGAAGCATCAGACCTTAATTATACATATGTTATCAATGGTAATCCGTATACGATAAGGAAGGATAATGATGTTACATATCTTGTTAATCTTAATACGCAGAAAGAGGAGTACAAGCTCCCGTCTGATATGCAGATAAGATATGTTATCAATGATGTAATTCTTGTAACACGTATGAAGCATGGTATTCCATTTATTAAAAAAGGTGTGGAATATATAGAGGCATATATGTTTCCGGATATACAGCACGCTCTTCTTAAGAAAAAGGCTGAGTTTAAGGATTGTATTATCAATGGGGATGATTTGTTAGTATTTACAATGTAAGTTAAGGATGGTGGATATGGTAACACAGGATACAATAAACAGAATTAATGAGCTTTATCATAAGTCGAAGGCTGAGGGACTTACTCCTGAGGAGGCAAAGGAACAGATAGAGTTAAGAAAAGAGTATGTTGCAGCCTTCAGAAATAATCTGAGAGGTACGCTTGACACAATAAAGATAAAAAACCCTGATGGTTCAATAATTGATGTAAAGAAAAGACATGATGAGAAGATGAAAAACAATGAAGACAAAAAGTGATATAAGAAGTTATGTTAATGGACTTAAAAAGTCTATGACAGAAGATGAGATAACAAACTTAAGCCGCATTATAGCTGATAAGCTTATGGCAGCAGATGAATATGTCAACAACAGCAATATTCTTATATATGTAAGTTATAATCAGGAAGTAAGAACGGATGACATAATAAGAAAAAGCATAGATAACGGCAAGAATGTATATGTTCCAAAGGTGTTTAAGAAAGCTTCACAGGATAAAACTGTTAAGTATATGGAATTTGTTAAGATACAGAGCATGGATGAGCTTGAACCAGGTTATATGGGTATTATGGAGCCTGTCAGTGATGAGCATGAAGTACCCGATGGCGGACTTATGATTATGCCGGGAATAGCATTTGATAACGAAAGAAACAGAATAGGTTACGGCGGCGGTTTCTATGACAGATACCTAAGTGAACATATGAACGATTATTATAAAACAGCCATATGCTTTGATTATCAGGTGGTAGAGTCAATTCAGGCTGATGAGTTCGATATAAAACCAGATAAAATAATTACAGACAGAAGAATTATATAGTACAGCAAAGAAAATAAATTATTTGGTATATAAAGAAATGGAGTTAGTATGAAAGCATTAAATGAAATAGGACGTAATGCTAAAGAAGCATCAAAGGAGCTTGCGAAGTTAGGAATAACACAGAGAAATAATGCACTTAACAAGGTGGCAGATGCACTTGTAAAAAGAGCAGATTACATAAAAGAGGCCAATGAGGCAGATTTATCTAATGGACGAAAGAATGGAATGAGCACAGCACTTCTTGACAGGCTTCTTCTTACAGATGCAAGAATAGAAGGAATGGCAGACGGATTAAGAGTGCTTGCAGGACTTGACGACCCGATAGGAGAGATTAAGTCGATGAAGACAAGACCTAACGGACTTATGATAGGCAGGAAAACGGTTCCATTAGGTGTTATTGCCATAATATATGAGTCAAGACCTAATGTTACAGCGGATGCTTTCGGACTGTGCTTTAAGTCAGCCAATGCCTGCATATTAAGAGGTGGAAGTGACTCGTTGAATTCTAATATAGCCATAGTCAATGTTATAGCAGATGTATTAAAGAATGAAGGCATCAATCCTGATGTTATATCGTATATAACAGATACCGACAGAAAGCACGTAGATGAGCTTATGCATATGAATGAGTATGTTGACGTTATTATTCCAAGAGGCGGAGCTGGTCTTATTAAAAATGTCGTAAATAACAGCACAGTTCCTGTAATAGAAACAGGAACAGGAAATTGTCACATATATGTAGATGAATATGCAGACATAGATATGGCTGTCAATATCATATATAATGCCAAGACACAGAGAATAGGTGTATGTAATGCATGTGAGTCGCTTGTCATTAACAGTCATATAGCGGCTGAAGCTATTCCAGCTATAGTCGACAAGTTAAAAACGCGTGATGTTGAGGTGCGTGGTGACAGCAGAGCCCAGGATATTGATGACAGAATAGTTCCAGCCAGCGATGAAGACTGGGGAACGGAATATCTTGATTATATTATATCTATGAAAGTGGTTGACAGTATAGATGAAGCTATCAGCCATATAAATACATATAATACAGGACATTCAGAGTCTATCATCACAAAGGATTATGCCAACGCACAGAAGTTTTTAAATGAAATAGATGCTGCGTGTGTATATGTCAATGCATCTACAAGATTTACAGATGGCTTTGAGTTTGGTTTTGGTGCAGAAATAGGCATAAGTACGCAGAAAATTCACGCAAGAGGTCCTATGGGACTTGAGGCGCTGACAACAAGTAAGTATATAATATATGGTAATGGTCAGGTGAGAAGCTAAAGCGTAAGATTAGACAGGTCGTTTTTACGGAATGGGAGAAAAAGGGTAAGTATGGAGCAGTTTGATACGGATATTGGTGATTGGAAGAACTTTTTATCGTTTATTGACGAGTGTACAGATGAATATGTATATATATATGATCTGAGTAACGATTATGCGATATATAGTAAAAGGGTAACAGAAACATTTGCACTTGACACAGAAGAATTCGCCAATGCGGGAATGAGATTAAAGGATGTAATACATCCGGATGACTATGAAGCCGTCTTTAATAATATAAGTGACTTACAGAATGGAATTATCAAAAAGCATGACATGGAATACCGCTGGAAGTCAAGAAATAACGGATATGTATGGATAAGCTGCCGTGGTATTCTTGTAAGAAAAAATGGCAACAACTATATGATAGGCCGCGTTTCTGAGATAGGAAAAAAGAACAGATACGATAATGTGACAGGTCTGTATACAGAATCTGTTTTTGAGGAAGATTATAACAGCGGAATTAAAGAAAGAGTGTATACAGGGTATGCCATGCTTATAGGAATAGATAATTTCAGGGAAATTAATGAAAAGTACGGAATACAGGCAGGAGATGAGGTTTTGTCAGTACTTTCCGAGGTGCTGGTAAAGATGGCTGCAAGTGAATCACTTTTGATATACAGAATGAAGGGTGATGAATATGCACTGTTGGCACTTGATGTAAGCGGTAATATAATACAGAATGCTAAACAGCTTTACAAGAATATAAGAGTACGCATAGACAAGGCTATCGATGAGCGAGGCTATGATGTGTTTTTTAATGTGTCGGCAGGCGCATGCTCTTTTGATTCCCAGGTAGACTCATTTAAAGACCTGTCAAAGAAGATGAGATTTGCGCTTCATTCTGCCAAGCTTAATGGCAAAAACAGGTTTGAGTTCTATGATGAGGAAGAATATAAGACTTATCTTAAGAAGCTTCAGATTCAGGACGAACTAAGAAAGTGTGTCAATGATAATTACAAAGGCTTTGAGTTATTCTACCAGCCTATAGTTGATGCCGCTTCAGGCAGAATAATCGGTGCAGAGTCGCTTCTTAGATGGAACAGTGAAAAGTACGGCTTTATGTCACCTGTGCAGTTTATTCCGCTTCTTGAAGAAAGCTCTCTTATAATTCCACTTGGAAGATGGATTATAGATACTGCAGCAGAGTTCTGCAGCAAATGTGTTGAGGTGATACCTGACTTTGTCATGCACATTAACCTGTCGTTTGTACAGATAGCCAAAAGTGATGTTATGAAGGATGTCCTTGAGAATATATCAAAGCATACCGCAGCCAATAAGCATTATGTGTTAGAGATAACAGAAAGCATACAGATGGACTCCAATATAGCAGTAAGACGTGTGCTTGATGATTTCCTGAAAAATGATTTCTCACTTGCCATTGATGACTTTGGCACAGGTTATTCCAACTTTGAATATATGAAAGATAAGATGTTTGGCATATTAAAGGTCGACAGGTCTTTCGTGACAGATATTCATATCAATGATAATAACAGTATACTTGTAGGCTTTATGATAAAAATGGCACACGAAATGGGGGCCAAAATATGCGCTGAGGGCGTAGAAACTAAAGAAGAATTAGATAAAATTAAGATACTGGGAGCTGATTATATACAGGGATATTATTACAGCAGACCAGTTGAACGCCAGACATTCTGGAATATGATATCTGGCTGATATTAAAGATAGCTTTTATGGATTGAAAGGGTAATTAGATATATGGATAGTACAATAGAGAACATGATTAACAGTATTGACTTATCGGCTCCAGTTCCAGAATATGAGCCTATGAGACAGTATTATTATCTTAAGGCGTGCCGACAGATAGTAAAGGAAAAAGAAAATGAGCTTAACAGACCACTTAAGGCTGTGGTTTCAACATTTGGGTGCCAGATGAATGCAAGAGACTCAGAGAAGCTTCTTGGAATACTCAAGGATATAGGCTATGTTGAGTCAGATGATGAGGAAAGCGCAGACTTTGTTATATACAACACATGCACAGTAAGAGAGAATGCCAACTTAAGAGTATATGGAAGACTTGGACAGTTAAAGAAGGTTAAAAGAAACAACCATGAAATGATTATAGCAATGTGCGGCTGTATGATGCAGGAGCCGGAGGTTGTAGAAAAGATAAAGAGTTCATATAAGTTTGTTGATGTTGTATTTGGAACATTTAACATATTCAAGCTTGCAGAACTTTTATATAACAGATTTACATCTGACGAACAGATTATTGACATATGGGATTCAACCAAAGAGGTTGTTGAGGAACTTCCTACTTCAAGAAAGTATCCTTTTAAGTCAGGTGTCAATATTATGTTTGGCTGCAATAACTTCTGTACTTACTGTATAGTTCCATATGTAAGAGGAAGAGAAAAGTCAAGGGAGCCAAAGGAAATAGTAAGAGAGATAGAAAGACTTGTAGCTGACGGTGTTAAGGAAGTTATGCTGCTTGGACAGAATGTTAACTCTTATGGAAAGACACTTGAGGATAATGTTACATTTGCAGAGCTGTTAAGTGAAATAGCAAAGGTAGACGGACTTGAGAGAATAAGATTTATGACACCACATCCAAAGGACCTTTCAGATGAACTTATAGAGGTTATAAGGGATAATCCTAAGGTGTGCAACCATATACATCTTCCACTCCAGTCAGGAAGCAGCAGACTTCTTAAGCTTATGAACAGACAGTATACTAAGGAGCATTATCTTGAACTTGTTGATAAGATAAGAAAAACTATTCCTGATATATCTATTACAACTGATATTATCGTTGGTTTCCCTGGCGAGACAGAGGAAGATTTTGAAGATACTCTTGATGTTGTAAGAAAGGCAAAGTATGACAGTGCCTATACATTTATCTACTCTAAGAGAACTGGTACACCTGCTGCCAAAATGGATGGACAGGTGCCTGAGGATGTTGTAAAGGAAAGATTTAACAGGCTTTTACAGACTGTTTCAGAGACAAGCCATGAACATATTAAAAGATACGAAGGCTGTGATATGGACGTACTTGTTGAAGATATTGACGACCACGACAGTGATTTCCTGACAGGAAGAATGACTAACAATATTCTTGTTCACTTTAAGGGTGATAAAGAGCTTATTGGAACAGTTGTCAATGTCCATATGGATGAGTGCAAGGGCTTCTACTATATGGGAACTATGAATAACTAGAATAATTATAAATGTATATTAAATTGACTGGAGGATGAAGATGGCAGAGTATTCACCAATGATGCAGCATTATCTTGCTACTAAGAATGAGTATAAGGACTGCATATTGTTTTATCGACTTGGTGATTTCTATGAAATGTTTTTTGAAGATGCACTTATTGTATCTAAGGAACTTGAGCTTACATTAACAGGCAAAGATTGTGGACAGGAGGAACGTGCACCTATGTGCGGCGTTCCTTTTCATGCTGCTGAAACTTATATAAACAGGCTTGTGGCAGCAGGACATAAGGTAGCTATATGTGAGCAGATGGAAGACCCAAAGCAGGCAAAGGGAATAGTTAAAAGAGAAGTTATAAAGGTTGTAACACCGGGAACGAATATCAATACACTTGGACTTGATGAAACAAAGAATAACTATATGATGAGTATAGTGTATCTTGGTGATAATCTTGGTGTATCCATAGCCGACTACTCAACAGGAGATTTCTTTGTAACAGAGCTTGCCGGAGGAAGTGAGCTTATTGATGAGCTTAATAAGTTTGCTCCGTCCGAGATTATAACGAATGAATATTTCGCTATGAGCGGCATTAATCTTGAAGCTGTCAATGCAAAGCTTGGCATAACGATGTCGACACTTGATAACTGGTACTTCAATGAGGAAACATGCAGAAACAGGCTTCTTGAACATTTTCATCTTGAAATGCTTGACGGTCTTGGTGTTAAGGATTACACGGTCGGTATTATTGCAGCAGGTGCGCTTCTTACATATCTTTATGAAACACAGAAAAGCACTATGCCGCATATTACTACACTTATGCCTTATTCATCCGGCAAGTATATGCTTATTGACAGTTCCTCAAGAAGAAACCTTGAACTTGTTGAAACTATGCGTGAGAAGCAGAAGAAGGGCTCACTACTGTGGGTGCTTGATAAGACAAAAACCGCTATGGGAGCGCGTATGCTGCGCTCGTATATAGAACAGCCGCTTATCAACAAAGATGAGATAATAAGACGACAGGATGCAATAGAAGAGCTTAATGACTGTATGATAGACAGGGAAGAGTTAAGGGAATATCTTAATCCCGTGTATGATATGGAACGTATTATGACTAAGATAAGCTGTAAGACTGCCAATCCAAGGGACTTAATAGCGTTCAGGAATACACTTGAGATGATACCTCACATTAAGCGTATTATAGGTAATTTTAAAGCGCCTATGTTTACAGACTGTTTTAATAAGATGGATGACCTGTCTGACCTTTACCAGCTTGTTCTTTTTGCAATCGTTGATGAGCCGCCTATATCAGTGCGTGACGGCGGCATAATAAAAGAAGGCTATTCAGATGAAGCGGATGAGTTAAGAAATGCTAAGATTAAAGGAAAAGAATGGCTTTCTGAGCTTGAAATGCGTGAAAAGGAAAGAACAGGCATAAAGAACCTTAAGGTTAAGTTTAATAAGGTGTTTGGATATTATCTTGAGGTAACGAACTCATTTAAGGATAAAGTTCCACCAGAATGGGTAAGAAAGCAGACACTTACCAATGCGGAGCGTTACACAACAGATGAGTTAAAGCACCTTGAGGACGTTATACTCGGCGCGGAAGATAAGCTTTATTCACTCGAATATGACCTTTTCAGCGAAGTAAGGGAAAAGATTGCAGCAGAGGTTGTAAGAATACAGAATACAGCAAAGTCTGTCGCTATGGTGGATGCTCTTGTTTCGCTTTCAGTTGTTGCGACACAAAATAACTATGTAAAACCAAAGATTAATGATAAGGGCATAATAGACATTAAGAACGGCAGACATCCTGTTGTTGAAAAGATGATAACTAATGATATGTTTATAGCCAATGATACATATCTTGATAATTCAGCCAACAGGGTAACTATAATAACAGGCCCTAATATGGCAGGTAAGTCTACATATATGCGACAGACTGCGCTTATAGTGCTTATGGCACAGACAGGAAGCTTTGTTCCGGCAGAGTCTGCCAATATATGTATAGTCGACAGGATATTTACAAGAGTCGGTGCTTCCGATGACCTTGCTTCAGGACAGTCGACATTTATGGTTGAGATGACTGAGGTTGCCAATATCCTAAGAAATGCAACTGCAAAGAGTCTTATCATACTTGATGAGATAGGACGTGGTACAAGTACATTTGACGGACTGAGTATAGCGTGGGCGGTTGTTGAGTATATTGCAAATACTAAGATATTAGGAGCAAAGACATTATTTGCAACGCATTACCATGAACTTACAGAACTTGAGGGAACGCTTGATGGAGTGAATAATTACTGTATAGCTGTCAAGGAATGTGGTGATGATATAGTATTTCTGCGTAAGATTATAAAGGGTGGCGCTGATAAGAGTTATGGAATACAGGTAGCAAAGCTTGCAGGAGTTCCGGAAACTGTTCTTAGCAGGGCCAAAGAACTTGTTGCAGAGTTAAGTGATGCTGATATATCACAGAAGGCAAAGGATATTGCCCAGTACTCAAAGAAGCTTGAAAAGATGAATAACCAGTATAAAAAGATTAATGACCTTGAGGATAAGCAGATGTCACTTTTTGATACTGTTAAGGATGATGACATAATATCTGATATTAAAGAGCTTGATATAAGCAATATGACACCTATAGATGCGCTTAATACACTTTATAAGCTGCAGGGAAAGGTTAAGAACCGCTGGTAGAAAGGAGAAAGACATTGGGAATTCAACTGCTTGACCAGAATACTATCAATAAGATTGCAGCGGGGGAGGTCATTGAAAGACCATCCTCTGTTGTTAAGGAGTTAGTGGAAAATGCTATTGATGCCGGAGCTATGGCAATTACTGTTGAGATAAAGGAAGGCGGAATTTCATTTATAAGGGTTACAGATAATGGCTCTGGAATTAATAAAAATGAGATAGATATCGCTTTTAAAAGACACGCAACAAGTAAGATTAAATCGATAGAGGACCTTATAACCGTTTCTTCTCTGGGCTTCAGAGGTGAGGCACTTGCCAGCATATCAGCAGTTTCGCAGGTGGAGCTTATAACAAAGACTAAGGACAGCATTACAGGTACAAGGTACATATCAGAGGGCGGACAGAAAATGTCCAACGAAGATATAGGCGCACCTGACGGAACAACATTTATTGTGCGCAATCTATTCTTTAATACACCTGTAAGAAGAAAGTTCCTAAAGTCGGCGGCAACGGAGGCAGGCTATATTAATTCGCTTATGCAGTATCTTGCACTGTCGCATCCTGATATATCTTTCAGGTTTATTAATAATAACCAGAACAAGCTTCACACATCGGGTAATATGAAGCTTAAGGACATTATATACAATGTCTATGGCAGGGATATCACGGCTAATCTTTATGAGGTGAACAGCTCTGCCAATAATATAAAGATTGAGGGTTATATCGGAAAGCCTTTCGTAAACCGTGGAAACAGGACGTATGAGAATTATTATATTAATGGCAGATATATTAAGAGTGGTATTATAAACAGGGCTATTGAGGCAGGTTATAAAGGTTTTATAATGCCGCACAATTATCCGTTTACTGTTCTCCATTTTACTATCAATCCTAAGATTATAGATGTCAATGTGCATCCTACAAAGATGGAGTTAAGATTTTCTGATAATGAGTATGTATACAATTTTGTGTACGATACCATACTGTCTACGCTTAAGGGCAAGGAGCTTGTTGCAAAGGTTGAGGCTGACGGACAGGTTATGCAGCATATACGAAAAGATATGTTAGATGAAGGTGAGAAGGATAAGAAGCCAGAAAATATTCCAAACGTGAATAATGACAGGCAGCAGAATATTGAGAGTGCTGTACAGAGTGATACGGTTAAGGATATAGAAAATGTCAAAAATGACTCTTCTGTACAGACGACTGTTAATAAAATAGTCGATGCAGGTATGTCAGAGGGGCAGCCAGCAGGTAGTGATAACGATAAAGTTGTACGAAATATAGATAATGTCATAGGAAATAAGGCAGAAATATGCCCATCATCATCGGCTGTAACGCTGGTGCCTGAAAGTACTTATAAAGAACAGCAGGAAAATCGCAATGAAGTACAAACTACATTAACTCCAGCTACAAAGACAAGATTACCAGAACCTTTTGAAGTAAAACGCTCAGAAGCTATGGTAAAGGATGATGAAAAGAAGTATCAGGCAGAGGTCAAGGCAAAGCCGGAACAGATGTCGATGTTTAAGGATAAGCTGCTTGATGAGGATAATAAGAATAACTACAGGATAATAGGCCAGCTTTTTGATACATACTGGCTTATTGAATTTGAAGACAGATTTTATATGATGGACCAGCACGCAGCACACGAAAAAGTGCTGTATGAGCGTATGATGAAGAAGATAAAGGAACATCATATTGATACACAGATGATTATGCCGCCTATTATTCTTACTCTTAATATGAATGAGGAGGAAGTTCTTAAGCGCAATATGCCGGTATTTACGAAGATGGGATATGAGATAGAGGAATTCGGCGGTAATGAATATAAGGTGACAGGTATTCCGGCAGGTTTTCCAAAGCTTGACTACAGGCAGATGCTTATGGACCTTATAGATGGTCTTATGCGCGAAGGCAGAATGTCTGATATGGATATACTTACGGAAAAGGTTGCCTCAATGTCGTGCAAAGCTGCAATAAAGGGTAATAACAAAATATCCTATGAGGAAGCTAAGGAACTTATGAATGAGCTTATGAAAGCGGATAATCCATATAACTGTCCTCACGGAAGACCAACACTCATAGTTATGAGTAAGTATGATATAGAGAAAAAGTTTAAGCGTATAGTGTAAAATTATACGCAGAAGACGTGCACAGAAAAGAGGATTAATATGGAAAAACAACCTTTAGTTATACTGACAGGTCCGACTGCGGTTGGAAAAACGTCTTTATCAATTAGTCTTGCAAAGGCGATAGGTGCTGAGATTATCAGCGCAGACTCTATGCAGGTATATAAGGGTATGGACATAGGAACTGCCAAGATAAGGCAGGAGGAAATGCAGGGCGTTAAGCATTATCTTATAGATGTTATGTCACCAGATGAGGAATTTGACATAACTGTGTTTAAAAAGATGGCGTGTGAGGCGATAGATAAGATAAGAGCCAATGGACATATACCTCTTATCGTAGGCGGTACGGGCTTTTATATACAGTCAGTTCTTTATGATATCGAATTTGATAATGCAGATAAAGATACATCATACAGGGATGAGCTTTACAGGCTTGCAGAACAGAATGGGCCTATGTATCTTCACAATATGCTGAGGGAGATTGATGAAAAGTCGGCAGATACTATTCATTACAACAATGTCAAAAGAGTTGCAAGAGCGATAGAGTATTATAAACAGACAGGTATGAAGATATCAGAGCATAATGAGGAGCAGAGAAAAAAAGACTCACCTTATAATTATGTTTATTTTGTGCTGAATGATGACAGAAAGCTTTTATATGACAGAATTAATAAAAGAGTTGATGCAATGTTTGATGAGGGGCTTATAGAGGAAGTCAGAAAACTTAAGGAAAGAGGCATCGGCAGAGATGCAACATCTATGCAGGCTATAGGTTATAAGGAAGTCCTTGATTATCTTGACGGATTATGTACTCTTGATGAGCTTAAGGAAAATATAAAGAATAACACAAGACATTTTTCAAAAAGACAGATAACGTGGTTTAAAAGAGAAGAGGACATAGAGTGGATTAATCTTGAAGAATTCGGACATAACAGGGAAAATGTGCTTGAATATATGTTAAATATCTTAGAAGATAAGAATATAGTTGCATAATATCAGGATTAAGTATAAAGTATGTGATGATGTAAAATTAAGCTGTCAACACATTTGTATAAGTAAGATGACGGGCAGCAGACAAATAACTAAAGTTAATGGAAGAGGAAGAATATGAAAGATATGTATTGTGGCCAGCTTGGAATAAGCAAGGAAGTGTATAACTATGGCCAGCAGGTGCTAGAAGGACTTAAGGAAAGATTTGATAAAATTGATGAAGTTGCAGAATATAACCAGCTTAAGGTGCTTAGTGCCATGCAGAAGAATAAAGTTGCAGAAATGCATCTTTCTGGAACAAGCGGATATGGATATAATGACGAGGGAAGAGATACTCTTGAGAGAATATATGCTGATATATTCAAGACTGAGGATGCGCTTGTAAGACCACAGATTATATGTGGAACACATGCCCTTAATGTGGCTATATCATCTAACCTTCGTCCGGGTGATGAACTTTTATCACCAGTTGGTAAGCCATATGATACTATGGATGAGATTATCGGTATAAGGCCATCTAAGGGAAGTCTTGCTGAGTATAATATAAGTTACAGACAGGTAGACCTTCTTGCTGATGGCAGTTTTGACTATGATGGAATAAGAAAAGCCATTAATGAAAAGACAAAGCTTGTAACTATACAGCGTTCAAAGGGATATGCCACACGTCCTACACTTTCTGTAGAAAGAATAGGTGAGCTTATTAAGTTTATAAAGGACATTAAGCCCGATGTCATATGTATGGTGGATAACTGCTATGGTGAATTTGTTGAAAAGATAGAGCCATCTGAGGTCGGGGCTGATATGGTTGTCGGTTCTCTTATTAAAAATCCAGGTGGCGGTCTTGCGCCTTGTGGTGGTTATATAGCCGGACGTAAGGACTGCATAGAGCAGGCTGCTTACAGGCTTTCTTCACCGGGACTTGGAAAGGAAGTCGGTGCTACTATTAATGTCAATAAGGACTTTTATCAGGGACTTTTCCTTGCGCCTACAGTTGTTGCAGGTGCGCTTAAGGGTGCCATATTTGCTGCAAATGTGTATGAAAATGCTGGTTTTAAGTGTATTCCGGATGCAACTGAGGAAAGATATGACATTATACAGGCAGTTGAGCTTGGAACTAAGGAAGGTCTTGTTGCATTTTGTAAGGGGATTCAGGCAGCAGCGCCAGTTGACAGCTTTGTCACTCCTGAACCTTGGGCTATGCCGGGATATGACTCAGATGTAATTATGGCAGCAGGTGCATTTGTACAGGGTTCTTCTATAGAGCTTAGTGCAGATGGTCCGGTAAAAGAGCCATATGCTGTGTACTTCCAGGGTGGACTTACATGGTATCATGCAAAGTTTGGTATTATGATGAGTATGCAGAAAATGTATGAAAAAGGACTTCTTAAGATTAATTAATTGTGATATACTATTTTAGGCTGTTTTGGAATATTTTATTGTAATGAGAGGTTGTATTCCAATAAAAATACTGATAAAATAGCCGTGTACATATCAAGGATATGTAATGTATACACGAATGGAACGGCAGGTATTATTGGCGTTGTACCTGACATTCCGTTTTATAAGATTAATACGTCTTATCGTATGATTTATGAGTGATAATTTAATATGTGAAAAAGATGAGATTAAGGATTTAATGCCCTACGAGAAGTGCATGGCATTAGGTGCTAACAGCCTGACTGACACGGAGCTTGTTGCAGCCATAATAAAGACCGGAACTTCTGGTAAGTCTGCAAAGGAGCTTGCCACAGATATACTGGACAGTGCAGGGTGCAGGGGACTTACGGGTCTTATTGATATGTCTTTAGAGCAGCTTATGGATATAAAAGGCATAGGTATGGCTAAGGCAGCACAGCTTAAGTGCATATGTGAGCTGTCAAGGCGCATTGCTAAAAAGCAGGCTTCTGACAGGCTGGATTTTTCTTCTCCCTCTGCCATAGCAGAGTATTATATGGAGGATATGCGCCATCTGTCAAAGGAAAGACTTGTGCTTATTATGCTTGACAGCAGGCTTCGTCTTATAAAGGACGTTGTGTTGTCAGTTGGAACTATCAACAGTTCGCCCATATCACCGTCAGAGGTGTTTTATGAGGCGTGCAGGAACAGGGCTGTAAGTATAGTGCTGCTTCACAATCATCCGAGTGGTGACTCTAATCCTAGCAGACAAGATATAGAAGTAACCATTCAGGTGCTTAAAGCAGGCAGGATTCTTGGAATACATCTTATAGATCATATAATTATTGGAGATAATAATTACACAAGTTTAAATGAATATGGCTGCTTTGAATAATAGCAAGGCAGTATGGATATTCAGATACAGGAAAGGAAAAAAAGTATGTCTAACGTATATGGTATTGATATTGGCACAAGTAACTTCAAAATGTGCTGCAAGGAAAAGGATGCTATCCTTAATGAAAAGAATATAATAGCGATTGCTAACAAAAAGGAACTTCTTGCATTTGGTGATGAAGCATATGAAATGTATGAAAAAGCACCAGAGAATATAGAAGTATCATTCCCTGTAAAGTTTGGAGTTATAGCTGATATAGAGAATATGCAGACTTTATTATTAAACTTCTTTAACAAGGTTAATGATGAAAAGAAGAATACAGGTAACAATGATTTCTATATCGCTGTTCCTACGGATGTTACAGAAGTTGAAAAGAGAGCCTTCTATGAGCTCGTAGCTGATTCAAAGGTAAAGGCAAAGAATATCTATATAGTTGATAAGCCAGTTGCCGATGCTATTGGTGCAGGTATTGATGTTACCAAGTCAAGAGGTGTCATGATGGTTAATATCGGTGCTGAAACTACTGAAATATCAGTACTTTCTCTTGGCGGTATCGTTATAAGCAAGTCTATAAAGATAGGTGGTAACAAGTTAGATGACTGTATCATCAATAACGTAAGAAAAGTATACAATCTTGTTATCGGAAGCAAGACAGCAGAAGGTCTTAAAAAGGAACTTGGAAGTGCTGTAAAGGTTGATGAAACATTTGCACCGGGATTCGGACGTAATGTATTATCAGGACTTCCAGTAAGCGTTGAGATATCTTCTGACGTTATATATAATGCCATAGTTGATGCACTTCATTCTATTATGGATGCTATAAAGGTTATATTAGAGAGAACTCCACCAGAACTTGCAGCAGATATTATAAAAGATGGCGTTTATGTATCAGGGGGTACTTCACAGATTAATAATCTTGAGAAGTTTATAAAGCAGGAGACTAACCTTAACGTCAATATCGTTGACCAGCCTTCTGAAAGTGTTGTAAGAGGTCTTATCGGAGTAGTGACTAATCCACAGTTTGCTAAGATTGCGTATACTCCACAGGATAGAAACTATGATTAATTATTATTAAGGAAGAGTGAAATGAAAAAGAAAGTATCTTCATATGTGACATCCAGGTACATTTTGATTGCACTGACTGCTATATGCCTGATATTCATATCGACAAGCTTTTTTACTGATAAGCTTGTTGCACCTCTAAGGGATGCAGTTTCTATGGTAGTTGTTCCTTTACAGAAAGGAATGAATAATCTGGGACTTTGGACTTATGATAAGTACACTACTCTTCAGGAAATATCAGTTGTTCTTGATGAGAATAAGGAACTAAAGAGTAAGGTGGATGACCTTACAGAGGAAAACAATCAGTTAAGACAGGATACTTATGAACTTTCAAGATTAAGGGAACTTTATGAACTTGATGAAAAATATCCGGGATATACTAAGGTTGGAGCAAGAATAATAGAAGTTACAACAGATAACTGGTCAAAGGCATTCAAGGTTGACAAGGGCAGTGATGACGGCATAAAGAAAGATATGAATGTTATTGCCGGCGGCGGACTTGTAGGAATAGTCGCTGATGTAGGAAAGAATTATTCGATTATCAAAACAGTAGTAGAAGACAATAATTCTGTAAGTGGAATGTTGATAGATACTAACGATACGTGTATAGTTGAAGGTGATATAGAACTTTCTGACAGCGGACTTATAAAGCTTACACATTTTAAGAGTGATATAACTGTAAGAGATGGAGATAAGATTGTTACATCCAATATCAGTGATAAGTATCTTCAGGGAATACTTATAGGTTATGCAAAAGATGTAGAACCGGACTCTAATAATCTTACACAGTCAGGATACCTTGTACCAGCGGTAGATTTTAATAATCTTCAGGAAGTACTTATTATAACTGAAATGAAGAATCAATAATTAAAGGCAGGAGAACCATGAAAAGAAAAGTAACAGAGTTGGTTATAATTTTACTGGTTTACCTTATACAGGGAACTTTTGGCAGAGCTATTGCCATAGGTGGAATAGTTCCTAATCTTTTGATAATACTGCCAGTGCTGTTTGGTTTCTTTAAGGGAAGAAATGAGGGAATGTTTGTCGGATTTTTTGCAGGCATTATGTATGACTTGTTCTTTTCGGGATTATTTGGTTTTTCGGCATTGGTTTTTGTGTACGTAGGATATTATTCAGGAATATTTTATAAAGAATATGAAAAGGTTGAGGTCCTTATTCCATTAGCTATGATTATGCTTTCAGATTTTATCTATGAATTCTTATCATACATAGGTAATTTCCTTTTGCATAACAGACTTAATGCAGATTATTTCATAATGAAGTTTATTATACCGGAGATGGTATATACTCTTGTAGTAGCACTTGTGTTTTACTATCCTCTTATGAAACTGGATGCATTACTTGATGTTAAGTGGAAGAAAAGGAATAAAGGTAATTTAGATGAAGGAAATATTTGATTATATTCTAAGTCTCTTCAAGTCCAGAATTTTTCCGTTGATAATGGTGTTTATTGTACTTATCGGCGTACTTGTTAACAGATTATTTTCACTTCAGATTATTAATGGAGAGTCTTACGTTAAAGATTTATCAAGCTCAATACAAAAAGATATGAGTGTTGCAGCAACAAGAGGAAGAATATTTGATAAGAATGGCGTACTGCTTGCTTATAATGACCTTGCATATGCAGTCAGAATAAGTGATAGCGGAAAGTATGAAGATAACGATACAAAGAACAGACTGTTAAACTCTTCAATAGATAAGACCCTTACTATTATTGAAGAAAAGGGAGACAGCTATTCTAACGATTTTCCTATTATTTATACAGATGGAATGTATGAATACAACATTAAAGATAATGAACTGTTAAGATTTTTAAGAGATATATACGGCAGACGTTCAATAAGTGAACTTACAGATGAAGAAAGAAATGTATCAGCAGGTGAGCTTTTTAAGCAGTTATGCGACAGATATGGTGTTGCTGTTGCAGGAGATACCTATATCAATGATGGTGGTGCCATGGCATCAACCATAAAGCTGTTAAAACAACAGGGATTAGAACCTGAGATTAATGGTTTCAGTATTGAACATGCACTTATGATAGTGAACTTAAGAAGATATATGTCTGCTAACTCTTATAACAGATACATATCATTTACTATTGCCAATGAAGTATCTGATGAAACTGTGGCGGCAATACTTGAGAATTCAGATGAGCTTACAGGTGTTACAGTAGATGAACAGTATATAAGAAGATATGTTGACAGTATATATTGCTCACAGATACTTGGATATACAGGAACGGTATCAACAAGTGAGCTTGAAACATTAGATGATTCTTATGACAGCAATGATGTTGTAGGTAAGGGTGGTATAGAAAAGAGCATGGAGTCAGAGCTTGCGGGAACTAAGGGTTCTAAGACAGTATATGTTGATACGGTTGGGCGTATAACAGAAGTACTTGATGAAACAGATTCGACAGCAGGTAATGATGTTTATCTCACTATCGACATTGAATTACAGAAAAAGCTTTATAATCTGCTTGAAGATAAAATAATTCAAATTCTGCTCAAATATATGACAAATAGTGACACTAAATATACTTATAATTCTAATGGAAGCGTTAATACAGTTTATATACTAGCCAAAGAAGTGTATTTTGCACTTATTGATAATAACATTGTGTCGATAAGCCATATTGCGACACAGAGTACTGATACAGAGCGACAGATGTACTCAGCGTTTTTATCAAAGCAGGACAGCACTATGAGCTGGCTTAGAAGTGAGCTGGCTGACGGTGATACTCCTTATGGAAGATTAAGCGAAGAGCAGCAGCTGTATATATGGTATGTGTATACAAGCCTTAAGGACAGAGGTGTAATTAATACAGCCAATGTCGATACAGATGACAGCGTTTATAAAGACTGGACAGAAGGCAGTGGAACAAGTCTTAAGGAACTTCTTACACATGGTATATCAAAGAACTGGATTAACCTTAATATATTCTCATCAGAGCAGTATACGAGCTTACAGGAATCTTATGATGCTCTTATAGATTATATAGACAGTTACTTAAGAGAGGACACATCTTTTTACAAAAAGATGTATAAGTATATGATTAACGATGGAAGTATATCAGGCAGACAGGTGTGTATGCTGCTTTATGAACAGGGTGTACTTGATATGAATGCAGAAGACTCAAGATACGCTGCTTTAAGTTCAGGAAGTCTTGGCGCATATGAGTTTATGGTATATGCCATAACCAATAAGGTAATAACTCCAGGACAGCTTGCACTTCAGCCTTGTTCAGCTTCAGCAGTTATCACTAATCCAAAAAATGGTGATATAGTAGCTATGGTATCATATCCAAGTTATGATAATAATAGGCTGTCAGGAACAGTTGATGCCAAGTACTTTAACAGTCTTATCAATGACAAGGCTGCGCCTATGATTAACAGGGCAACACAGTCATTTACGGCACCTGGTTCAACATACAAGCCATGTACTACAATAGCAGGTCTTGATACGGGTACAATATCATCGGGAACTACATTCTATTGTTCAGGTTCTTTCGATAAGGTAACACCAGCCCCTAGATGCTGGAGATTATCAGGACATGGCGGTGAGGTTGCGGCAACAGCAATAAGGGATTCCTGCAACGTATATTTTTACAATGTAGGTTATAACCTTGCGTGCAGAAAAGATGGAACTTATAACAGTACCTATGGTACAAGTACACTTCAGAAGTATTCTGATTTGTTAGGCATGTCAACTAAAGCAGGTGTTGAGATTGAGGAGAATTCACCACAGGCATCCAACACTAATGCAATAGCATCTGCGATTGGACAGGGTAATCATAAGTACAGTACATTAAACCTTGCAAGATACGTTACAACTATTGCTACATCTGGAAAGTGCTATAATCTTACACTTATTGATAAGATAACAGATTCAGATGGCAATGTTATAAGAGAAAATGAAGCTGAGGTAGACCATCAGGTTGAACTTAGCAGCAGTATATGGGATACAGTCCATGAGGGCATGATGCTTGCTGGTAATTCATACAGAGGAATATCAAAGCTTAATATGAAGATTGCAGCAAAGTCAGGTACTGCCCAGGAAAATACTAAAGAACCCGACCATTCTCTGCTGGTTACATATTCACCATATGATGACCCGGAGATATGTGTATCAACATGTATACAGCATGGATATTCATCAGACACATCTATAGATTTGACAGCAGATATATATAAGATATACTATGGTTTAGAATAATTTGATAAATAAGAGGTGAAATAGTTGGATAATTCAGTAGTAATTAAAGGAAATAAGAATGGTATTGCAGTAAGATTAGATGATACTATAAGCTTTGATGAACTTAAAAGTATGATAAGGGATAAGTTTACGGCATCAGCTAAGTTCTTTAACAATGCTAATCTTGCATTATCACTTGAAGGACGAGAATTATCAGATACGCAGGAAAAAGAGATTATCGATATAATATCAGAAGTAACTGATATTAATATTGTGTGCCTTATTGACCATGATGAGAAAAGAAATCTGATATACGAAAGAGCAGTTGCCAATGTACTTGAAAAAAGACAGGGTGTAACAGGACGAAAGGGGAAAGGAATAGACGATACAACACAGCCTTTATGCCAGTTTTATAAAGGAACGTTACGTTCAGGGCAGGTGCTTGAAACTGAAAGCAGTGTTGTCATTCTTGGTGATGTCAATCCGGGTGGAAAAGTTGTTGCATGCGGTAATGTAATTGTGCTTGGAAGTCTTAAAGGTAACATATTCGCAGGTGCAAGCGGCAATGAAAATGCATTTGTTGTTGCACTTGATATGGACCCTATGCAGATAAAGATAGCAGATATTATTGCAAGAAGCTCAGACAGCAGTCCTGTAAGGAAGAAGTTAAAGCTTAAGGCAAAGCAGCCAGTGCAGCCTAAGATTGCATATGTTTATGAGGGCAATATATATGTTGAGGACTTTGCGCAGAATGTATTAGAAGATATTCACCTTTAATCAGGTTAAATTTGCATTAATTTCAAAAAACTCTTGATTTAATGCGTGAAATTAAGCATAATTAATTTATTGTGTATTTATTTACTTAGTATATTGATTTTGGAGGAAGTAAAATGAGTGAAGTTATTGTTGTTACGTCAGGAAAAGGCGGTGTCGGTAAGACTACAACTACTGCTAATATAGGTACAGGTCTTGCCAAGCTTGGTAAGAAGGTTGTTATGATTGATACAGATACAGGTCTTAGAAATCTTGATGTTGTACTTGGACTTGAGAATAGAATTGTATACAATCTTGTAGATGTAGTTGAAGGAAACTGCCGATTAAAGCAGGCTATGATTACAGATAAGAGATGTCCTTCTTTATATCTTTTACCAACAGCTCAGACAAGAGATAAGTCAGCTGTATCACCAGAGCAGATGATAAAGGTTGTTGATGAGATTAAGGCAGACCCGGAAGGGTTTGATTACATACTTCTTGACTGTCCTGCCGGTATCGAACAGGGTTTCCAGAATGCTATCGTAGCAGCCGACAGAGCTTTAGTAGTAACAACACCAGAGGTTTCTGCTATCCGTGATGCGGACAGAATTGTAGGACTTCTTGATGCTAATGGACTTAAGGACCACGAAGACTTAATCGTAAACAGAATAAGAATGGATATGGTCAACAGAGGTGAAATGATGTCCATTGCTGACGTTAATGACATACTTCAGCTCAATGTCATAGGTGCAGTTCCAGATGATGAGAATATCGTTGTTGCAACTAATAAGGGTCAGCCATTAGTTGGTGACAGCAGTATGGCTGGACAGGCATATATGAATATATGTAAGAGAATTCTTGGTGAAGACGTACCATTCCTTGACCTTAATGGTAAAGGTGGATTTTTCCAGAAGTTATCAGCTCTTTTTAAGGGTGACAAGAAAAACTAAAAGTTATTATATAGGCCATATGGCAGAATGGAAGAAAATATGAGTTTACTTGAATTATTTAAGAAAAAGGGCTCTGGGGATGTCGCTAAGGACAGACTTAAGTTATTACTTGTTTCCGATAGGGCGAACTGTTCACCAGAGGTTATGGAAATGATAAAGAATGACATTATCAAAGTCATTTCAAAGTACATGGTTATAGATGCAGAAGAACTTGATATACAGATTACTTCTACAGAAGGAGAGAATGGTTCAGTACCTGCTATATATGCCAATATCCCTATTAAGGATATGAGAAACGGTGAAAAATAATCACATAACGTAACCGGAAACGGTAATTGATGGTGGAGATTATATGTTTAAGAAGTATAAAATGAGGTCATATAATTACAGGCTTGTTGTTATTATAGCAGTAACCTGTGCTTATGCTCTGGCAGTTGTAAACAGCGCTAATTCTGAATATACAGTAAAACAGGGCATAGGAATGACCGCTGCATTTTTAATGATGATATTTATATCATTTGTTGATTACAAGTTTGTAACAAGGTATTACTGGTTGTGGTATATACTTGGTAATATACTGCTTATATTGGTACTTGTAGCTGGTAAGTCCAGCCACGGTGCTAAAAGATGGCTTGGTATCGGCTCATTCCAGATACAGCCATCAGAGTTTATGAAACTTATTGCTGCAATATTTTTAGCTAAAGTTATAGCTATGTATAAGGACAGGCTTAATACATGGAAGTTTCTTGTGATACTTGCGTTAGTGCTTATGGTTCCTATACTGCTTATAATAAAGGAACCTGACCTTTCAACTACAGTTATGGTTGTTCTTATTATACTTACAGTTATATTCTGTGCAGGATTAAGTTATAAGATAATAGGTGGAGCATTGCTTATTGTTATTCCACTTGTTGCAGCTTTTCTTGTGTATATTATAGCTACACCTGATCCTATATTTATGGAACAGTACCAGCGAAACAGAATTGTGGACTTTATATATGGAAGTGATGAGGCTGATAGCAGCGCAAGTGCTGGTGTGTACCAGCAGAACTATGCTGTACAGGCTATAGGTTCCGGACAGCTTTCCGGAAAAGGTCTTAATAATGATGACCCGTCATCACTTAAGAATGCAGGATATATCGCAGAAGCACAGAACGACTTTATATTTGCCGTTATAGGTGAAGAATTAGGGTTTACTGGCTGTATTATTACAATTTTACTGTTGTTTACAATCGTAATTGAGTGTATAATTACTGCTGTAAGGGCGAAAGACTTAGAAGGGCGGCTGTTGTGCTGCGGCGTTGCAGCCTATATTGCATTCCAGACATTTATTAATATAGGCGTTGTTACCAAGCTTTTACCTAATACAGGTCTTCCTTTACCATTCTTTAGTTGTGGTATTACATCACTTGTGAACCTCTTTGCAGCAATGGGAATTGTACTTAATGTTAATCTGCAAAGAAATGTTGACAGGGATGATGATATATTTGCCAAGGATTTCCGAGGCTAAAGTATGCTACCAAAGATGATTACGGCAATAATCCGTAAATATCAAAAATATGATATAAAATAGCATAAGATAGGGGGTTCTTATGAACATTGGTCTAATCGCACATAATTCAAAAAAGAAGCTTATGCAGAACTTCTGCATAGCATATAAGGGAATTTTAAACAAGAATCAGTTATTTGCCACTGGTACTACAGGCAGACTTGTCGAGGAGGTTACTAATCTTTCCATCCATAAGTTTCTTGCAGGACATCTTGGTGGAGACCAGCAGTTATGCGCACAGATAGAACATAACCAGCTGGATCTTGTTATCTTTTTAAGAGATGTGGAAACACCTAATCTTCACGAACCTGATTCAAACAATATATGTATGTTATGTGATATGTATAACATACCTCTTGCAACGAATCTTGCAACAGCCGAGCTTCTGATAAAATCATTGGAGCGTGGCGATATGGAATGGAGAGAAATATATCAATAATTATTATGTAGGCTGTCGCATTAAGCAACTGTAAGTGATTAGTGTGACAGCTTATTGTATATGGGAGGAACAGTTGATTAATGTCTAGTAGTAAAGTAGTCAGATATAAAAGAAGACCAAGGGCAGTTGCACTTATATTTGCACTTGTACTGGTATATATAATATGCTTCGTTGTTCTTTATATGACAAAGTCAAAGGTTCAGACATATGAGGTTAATACGGGTTCTCTTACGAACAATGCTGTATACACGGCGATTGCGTTAAGAAGTGAAAATGTATATTATTCTCCATATTCTGGTGATGTAAACTACTACCAGAGAGAAGATACACGAGTTAAAAAAGGAGATACAATATATTCAGTGGATGAAACCGGAAGGGTTTCTGAGATACTTGCAAGCTATAACAAGGTCGGTGAGAATTCTCTTTCCAAGCAAAATCTTGCTGATATAAAGTCGACCCTTAATAATTATAAGACCGATTATGATGGAAGTGATTTCTCATATATATATGACCTAAAGTCAGACCTCAATGCGACAGTATTGCAGTCTATTAATGAAAATATTATGAATAATATTGATTCAATCGTAGAGAGCACAGGAAGTCAGAATCTTTTCAGGACTGTTGAAGCAGAAACTAATGGCATAGTTGTGTATGCTGTTGATGGATATGAGGGCAAAGAGCCGGAAACTATAACAGCATCTGATTTTAACAAGGATAATTATAATAAGAATAATCTTAAGGCAGAATCAATAATAGTAGCTGACAACCCGGCTTATAAGATGGTTACAAGTGAGAATTGGTATCTTATGATAAAGCTTAGTCAGGACGACATAAGCAAGTATGGATTACAGGGTAAAAAGTCCATAGATATAAAGGTCAAAAAGGATAATATGACATTTACCTGTGGTTTTTCTATTATTGAAAAGTCTGATGGATACTACGGAAAACTGTCAGTTGACAGTTATATGATAAGATATGCATCTGAGAGATTTCTTGATATAGAGCTTGTGACAACAGGTAAGAGTGGTATGAAAATACCGGTTTCGGCTGTTACAGAGAATGAGTTCTATGTGATACCGAAGTCTTATATGACAAAGGGTGGCAACAGCAGTAACTATGGCTTTATAACTGAAAAATATGATGAGAATGGCAATCTTACACCTTCATTTACAGAGGCAGACATATATAAGACAACGGATGACTCAGTGTATGTAAGTAAGGATAGCTTTGATGCGGGTTCGGTGGTTGTTATGCCAGACTCTTCATCTAGATTTGTTATAGGACCTGTTGAAAAGCTACGGGGTGTATACTGTGTCAACACAGGTTATACGGTATTCTGTCCGGTTGAGATTATAGACCAGAATAATGAATATTACATTGTAAAACAAAAAGTTGTTCACGGAATAACAGTATATGACAGAATTATATTAGATGCAGACAAATATGAGCCTAATGAAATGATATACTAAGGAGGTATGATATTAAGATGCTTAAGGATAATCTTTCTTTTGTTCAGGAAAATATAGCTAAAGCGTGTGAAAGAAGCGGGCGCGATGTATCAGAGGTATGCCTTATAGCTGTAAGCAAGACTAAGCCGAAGGATATGCTTATGGAAATATACAACTGCAATATACGCCAGTTCGGAGAGAATTACGTTCAGGAAATGGTTGACAAGGTCGACACACTTCCAGATGATATCGTATGGCATATGATAGGACATTTGCAGAGGAATAAGGTAAAGTATGTTGTTGGAAGAGCAGCGATGATACATTCGGTTGAGTCTGTACGACTCGCAAAGGCCATAAGCGAGGAGGCAGTTAAGAAGAACCTTGTAGTGGATATTCTTGTCGAGGTAAATGTGGCTGGTGAGGAGAATAAGTTTGGTCTTAAACCAGAAGAAGTAGAAGACTTTGTCAAAGAAATAAGCACATTTAAAGGTATTCGTGTGAGAGGTCTTATGACAAGCGCACCATATGTTGCCAATCCTGAAGATAATCGTGTATATTTCAGACAATTAAAGCAATTATGTGTTGACATTAATGCTAAAAACATTGATAATATTAATATGGATGTACTTTCTATGGGTATGACTAATGATTATATAGTTGCTATTGAAGAAGGAGCAACACACATAAGAGTTGGCACAGCTATATTTGGTGCCAGAGATTATTCTAACAGATAATAGTATATCCTGTTTAATATACCGCTGGTGTAAAGATTAGTTATAGTGATTATGTTATATATAACAGTTAATCAGAGTAATAATTTATATAGGGAGAGAGAGTATGAGTTTTGTTGATGGTTTCCTTAATCTTTTTAAGGTTCAGGATGATGATTATGATGATGATTACGATTATGATGAAGATTTTGACGATGATGATGAAAAACCTTCATCAAGAAAAAAGCTTTTTTCTGGTTCTAAGAAGTCAGAAGATGATGAAGATGCTTCAACATCATATACTATGAATGATAAGCCAAAGTTTGCAGCAAGAGGAAAGGTTGTTCCTATAAAGCAGACAGCAAGAGGTCTTGAAGTTGTTGTTATCAGACCAGAGTCTATGGAAGATGCAAGCGAGATAACAGACACATTACTTACAGGAAAAGCTGTAGTTCTTAATCTTGAGGGTATTCATGTAGATATAGCCCAGAGGATTATAGATTATTCTGCAGGTTCATGTTATGCTATCAGAGGTAACTTACAGAAGATTACCAACTACATATTCCTTGTGACACCTCCTAATGTAGATATTTCAGGAGATATTCCTGAGATTGTTGCAGGTGGCATTGATTTAACTTCATTTAAAAATAATGAAACAAAGTTTTAATTATAATATTGCTGCCACTCCTGGTTATTACCAAGGGTGGCAGTTTGTTTAAGAATAAATAGTCAGGAGAAAACGTATATGTCAAAATGTATTAATGTCAAGTATGATGGAAAGCCTTTATATGATATAGTTATCGAACAGAGCTTTGATAAGCTTTCAGAAGAATTTAACAAGCTCAGTGTTACAGGAAGAAAGCTGTGTATAGTATCAGACAGCAATGTGGCAGAGCTTTATGCCAAGCAGGTAAGCGCAGAACTTGAAAAGACAGGTAACAAAGTATTTACCTATGTGTTTGAGGCAGGAGAAGAGAATAAAAATCTTAACACTGTAGAGGATGTATATGAATTCCTTATACAAAATCATTTTGACAGAAAGGATATGCTTGTTGCACTTGGCGGCGGCGTAGTCGGCGACCTTACAGGCTTTACAGCAGCCACATATCTTCGTGGAATTGACTTTATACAGGTTCCTACATCGCTTCTTGCACAGGTTGACTCAAGTATAGGTGGCAAGACAGGAGTAGATTTCAGGGCATATAAGAATATGGTTGGAGCATTTCACCAGCCAAGACTTGTATATATGAATATATCCGTATTAAAGAGTCTTAGCAGAAGATTATTCAACTCAGGCTTTGGTGAAATAATAAAGCACGGTCTTATAAAGGACATTGAATATTATAAATGGTTAGGAAGTAATGCAGACAAGATTAAGGCACTTGACAGCGATGCCTTAGAGCATATGATATATGTAAGCTGCAATATCAAGCGTGAGGTTGTAGAAAAAGACCCTAAGGAAAAGGGTGACAGGGCACTTCTTAACTTTGGACATACATTAGGCCATGCGGTTGAAAAGCTTATGAACTTCACACTTTATCACGGAGAATGTGTTACATTAGGAATGATAGCAGCGTTAAGAATATGTGTAAACAGAGGATATATATATGAAGATGAATATACCGCTGCGCTTGATATGTTTAAGCTGTATGAGTTCCCTGTAAGTGTAAGTGGAATTAGCGCAGATGATGTTGTAAATGTATCAAAGAGCGATAAGAAGATGGATGCCGGAAAGATTAAGTTCATTCTTTTAAAGAACATTGGTAATGCTTACATAGATTATGAAGTGTCTGATGAAGAGATGAAGGAAGCATTAAAGGATATATTAAGATAAGCTACAAATATATTATAAAGGAATTGTTTAGATGAATAACACGGATAGTAAAGCTAATAGCAGACGTATAATAAGCCTTATAACCTATATTGTCATAACGGCTGTGCTCACGCAGCTTGACCAGATAACAAAGTATGTTGCTGAGAGTAATCTGTATATGAAAAATGATATTGATATCATTAAAAATGTGCTTACACTCACATATCTTCGCAATAATGGTAGTGCATTTGGTATGTTCAGCGGAAAGATTAATGCATTTCTTGTACTGACAGTTATAATCGTGGCTGTCATAACATATATCGTTATAAGAATGCCTGTAACTAAAAGATATTTACCTATGTATATAGTATGTACTATGCTTGTTTCTGGTGCAATCGGTAACTTAATCGATAGGGTAAGATTTGGCTATGTAAGGGATTTTATATATTTCAAGCTTATTAACTTCCCTGTATTTAATGTGGCAGACTGTTATGTTACTATATCAGTTGCAACATTTATAGTTCTTATACTATTTATATACAAAGAAAATGAATTTGATTTCTTATCATTTAAGAAAAAGGCTGATAAAGATAATGGTTAATTATGTAATAGAGGCAGATAGGTAATATATGCAGAATAATGATGTTAAAAGTCAATGCTTTGTTGTTGACGTAGATGATAATAATATAAGAATAGACAAGTATCTTTCGGATGAGATGCAGGATGTATCACGCTCAAGGATACAGAAGCTTATAGAAAGTGGTCTTGTCACTGTAAATGGCAGAAGTATTAAGGCTAACTATAAGGTGGCTGCGGAGGATATGATTAATGTAACTCTTCCAGAGCTTGAAGTGCCACAGATAGAACCGGAAGATATACCTTTGGATATAGTATATGAAGACAGTGACATAATAGTGGTGAATAAGCCTAAAGGAATGGTTGTTCATCCAGCAGCGGGGCATTACAGCGGTACACTTGTAAATGCTCTTATGTATCACTGTCGTGATAATCTTTCAGGGATTAATGGTGTATTAAGACCGGGAATAGTTCATAGAATAGATATGAATACAACCGGAGTATTAGTTGCCTGCAAGAATGATTATGCCCATAACTTTATAGCAGAGCAGTTGAGCGTACACTCAATAACAAGAAAGTATTATGCTATTGTCCTTAATGGCTTTAATACAGAAGATGGAGTTGTTGATGCACCGATAGGCAGAAACCCTTCTGACAGGAAAAAGATGGCTATTGATAAGAAAAATGGCAAAAGGGCAGTAACCCACTATAAGGTGTTAGAGCAGTTTGGAAAGTATAGCTATATAGAATGCCAGTTAGAAACCGGACGTACCCACCAGATAAGGGTGCATATGTCAAGCATAGGACATCCGTTGTTAGGTGATGATGTATATGGAAGCGGAAAGTCGCCGTTTAATCTTACAGGACAGACTTTACACGCGGGAGTGTTAGGTTTTATTCATCCTTCAACGAAAGAATATGTGGAATACAGCGCACCGCTTCCGGAATATTTTCAGAAGGTGCTTGATAAGCTGCGTGGTAATTGTTGAATTAAGCTGCGCAGATGGACAGATTATATGCTAAAGGTGTGAAATGGTTTATGCGTAGAAAAGAATTTATAGATATAATACTTAACGGAATATCTGATACATTTGATATATATCATAATTATTGGTTTAATGACAGAAAGTTTGTTATATATGCTTATAATTACAAGAACAGAGATAAGTTTGGCACAACAGAATCGGCAAAGCTGTGGGATGTAAAGTGCTATGAACACTTGTTTTTCATTAATTGTGATAATCTTGGCATAGATGAGCTTGATAAACTTTTAAAGTTCACAGTTGAGGATATTGAGCCACATTTTGTAAGAAATGATAATAAGCTTCCTTGTAAAAATCATATGTATTCTTATATATCATTTATAATTATAACAAGAAATATGCCGTCAGAAGAAGTTATTAAAAAGATTAAGGGTACCAATATTGTAAAGCATTATATGCTTGGGGCGCGCGGTTACAGTACTGTAAGACTTGCATGTGTCACTCCAAGCAGCTACAGTGTCATATCGAATAAGTATGGAAAGAATATTTCTGAATATCTTAATGATATGATGCTACATAATTTTTAACGGCTAGAATAAGCTGTTATGGTGGCTATTATGATGTAAATGGCAGATATTAATTATTATTATGTCAGTTGTATATATTATGATGTGAGTGTCACAAGTAAAAAGGTCTTTTTCTGCAAGCAGAAACGACTTTTTATATTTTTGACACTTACATCATATTATTAGCTAAATATTATATAAATATAATAAAATTTACTAAAAATTGCTGGATATTATATACAATTTAATGTATAATAGATCAATAAAAAGGAATGTAATATTTTACATTATCGTAACCAGCAGGAGGTAAGCATTATGGATGGAAGAACAGTAATTACAATTGGACGTGAATTCGGTAGCGGCGGTCATGAGATAGGCATGAAGCTTGCTGAAAGATTAGGAATTAAGTGCTACGACAAGGAGCTTCTTGAGCTTGCAGCAAAGGAAAGTGGATTATGTGAAGAATTGTTTGCCTCACAGGATGAAAAGCCAACTAACAGTTTTCTTTACTCTTTAGTAATGGATACATATTCTTTGGGATACTCTAATTCTTATGTTGATATGCCTATCAATCATAAGGTATTCTTAGCACAGTTTGATGCTATCAAGAAGCTTGCAGAAAAAGAGTCATGCGTAATAGTCGGCAGATGTGCAGATTATGCTCTTGAGGATGACCCATTTGCAGTAAGTGTATGGATTAAGGCAAGTCTTGATGAAAGAGTTAAGAGAATTAAGAAGTTATATGAGCTTAATGATTCAAAGGCTGCTGACCTTATCCAGAAGACGGATAAGAAGAGAGCAAGTTACTACAATTACTATTCAAGCAAGAAGTGGGGCGAAGCTAAGAGCTACGACTTATGTATCGACAGTGGTCTTGTTGGAATAGACGGAGCTATAGATATTATTCTTAAGTTTATAGAGCTTAAGGAAAAACATCAGGGTATTAGTTAATATGATGTCAGTGTCATAAGTTCACATTTTCTTTCGTGTCTGCACGATAAGACTTTTGGACTTATGACCTTTAACACTAAGAACATAATAAAAATGGTTGGTCAATATGGAAATACGTGGATATAAACGCATTAAGAAAAAAGATATAAAAAGATGGTTTAAAGGCAGTAATCTTATTTTATATGTATTAATATTATTATTAATGTTTGCATTTATAGCGTTTGCCTACAAGACGATTATAGGTATGAATAATGATAATGCTGATAGTGAACAGAATGAACAGTCAGAGACAGATGAAGATATAAATGAAGCTACAAAGGAAGAAGCAACTACTTATATAGCTAAAAATCAATCCTATAAGATAAGGATTAATGTTTCTAAGAATATAGCTGTTATATCAAGTATTGATGGCTCTGCTGACAGTGGTTCGACAGTACGTGCATTTTATGTTGCAACTAATAGTGATATTAAAACAGGTTCTACTGTTATATCTGAAAAGGCAGAGTGGCGTAAGCTTGATAATGGAGGTTATGCACACTATAGTACAAGACTTGAGAATTCCGAATATATGTGTTCAACAGCTTACTTTACAAAGCGTACTGGTAATATGAATATTGAGGAATATAACAAGCTTAGTACAAGTGTTACATATGGCTCAATATTTATGGCACCAGCGGATGCCAAGTGGATATATAATAACTGTGGCGTTAATACAAGCGTAGAGATATTGTCAGACTTTGATTTACCGGAGGATGTTAACCTGCCGGAATTTACAAAGTATAATTATATTGATAAGTTAGAAGAGTAGTATTTTATATAAGTACTATTAACTCGTTCAGAGCCTATCTCGAAAATGCTATGCATTTTCTTGATATGGTGTATCCGCCATATCAAATCTGATAAATATACATAAAAATACAAGCATTTTTATGTATATCTCTCAGGTTTTGCGTGGCTCTGAACGGTATTATATTATTGGCAGATAAAGAAGGTTATCTTTATCTGTCTTTTTTTGACTTAATCAGGCATATTGTGGTATACTAATTAAGTTATTTTAAGAAAAACTAAATACAGAAATTAAAAAAGGGAGAATATTTATGTCACAGATAATTATTATGGCAACAATTATTATTTACCTTGCCGCTGTTGTTTACATCGGAGTATTATGCTCTAAGAAAAATGATGCTGTTGATGATTTTTACTTAGGTGGACGAAAGTTAGGTCCTTTTGTAACTGCGATGAGTGCTGAAGCATCAGATATGAGCAGCTGGCTTCTTATGGGTCTTCCGGGATTAGCATATCTTACAGGTGTTGCAGATGCAGCATGGACTGCTATAGGACTTGCTATAGGTACATATGTGAACTGGCTTATAGTTGCTAAGAGAATTCGTAAGTATACACACGGATATGATGCATTTACAATTCCTGACTTCTTTTCAAAAAGATTTGGTGATGATAAGAAGGTGCTTACTTTAATAGCTGCGGTTATTATCGTTGTATTCTTTATTCCTTATACAGCTTCAGGATTTGCTGCATGTGGAAAGTTATTTTCAAGCTTATTCGGCTTTAATTACCTTGCTTCTATGATTATAAGTGCTGTTATCATAGTTGCTTACTGTACTTTAGGCGGTTTCCTTGCTGCAAGTATGACTGACCTTATACAAAGTATCGTTATGACAATAGCACTTGTTGTTGTTGTATTATTCGGCATCAATATAGCTGGCGGTCTTGATACCATTATAGAGAATTCAAAGGCACTTCCGGGGTATCTTGGATTATTCGATACATATTCGGCTGCAACTAACTCAGCAGAGCCTTACAGCCTCTTAAAGATTGCTTCTATGCTTGCATGGGGACTTGGATACTTTGGTATGCCTCACGTTCTTTTAAGATTTATGGCTATTGAGGATGAAAATAAGCTTAAGTTATCAAGAAGAGTGGCTACAATCTGGGTTGTAATATCACTTAGTGTTGCAGTATTTATAGGTATTGTTGGTCTTAGCATGACTAAGGCAGGAGCAATAGAGGTACTCGAGGGAAGTGCTTCTGAGACAATTATTGTTAAGATTGCACATTTACTTTCAACACACGGCATATTCGTTGCTATTGTAGCAGGTATAATATTAGCTGGTATACTTGCAGCAACTATGTCAACTGCTGACTCACAGTTACTTGCGGCTGCATCAAGTATTTCACAGAATATCGTTACCGAAGTATTTGGCATCAAGATGACTAAGGAAAAGTCAATGAATGTTGCAAGAATAACGGTTGTTATAATATCTGTTATAGCTGTTATTTTAGCTTCTAATCCAAACAGCTCGGTATTTGAGATTGTATCATTTGCGTGGGCAGGCTTTGGTGCAACATTCGGACCTGTTGTTCTCTGTGCTTTATTCTGGAAGAGAGCTAACAAGTATGGTATTATGTCTGGTATGGTTGCCGGCGGCATTATGATATTTGTATGGAAGTATGGCATATCAAAGCTTGGCGGTATCTTTACAATATATGAATTATTACCAGCATTCATCGTTGCATTACTTGTTATAATCATTGTAAGCTACGCAACTGGCGGACCTTCTAAAGAAGTTATGGAAAAATTTGAACAGGTGAAGGCAAAATAGAATAGTAAACTAATTAATAAGGTTACTGATTGCGAAATGATTTACTTCATTCTGGATAGATAAATGTAATTCAATCACATAAAACATATAAATAATCATATAACGCCGATAAACTGAGATTTATCGGCGTTATATATGCTAGTTTTTATCCCTCTCCTTTTCTTATATGTAGCCTCTTTTATCTAATGCATTAAGTTATCATTAATATTACGACCTAATTATGCCATTACATATATCATATGAGCCAACTCCAACATTAATATCATTATATAAGCTCCAGTATCATAATTGTAATGTGTATATCAAAAATAAATAATTGAAAATACAAAAATATGGTTACAAAGTATATCTGGTTCTAAACATTATCCCTAAGTAAAGATTTAAAGAGCTAAGATTTAGAACTGTTTACTTGTAACCATATTCTTTTTAATTATCGTATTTAGTTATTATCATACTTAATTATATAATATAAAATATATTCATACGAATACATCCTTCTAGTGCAGACATAATTGTACAACATTTTAAAATTCGCTAATATAATATATAGATATCTTAATATCTTACTTAGCTACCAGACGTCCCTGATATAACTTTTTCTGAACCATGTTAATATGAAAATCCTTCTGGTATTTTTTAATCTTGTTAAGCTCATTCTCTGTAATGATAGATAATGTAAGACCTTCATTACCATTACGTCCACAACGGCCGGCGCGGTGAATGTATTCCTTTGGTTCTTCTGGCATATTAACATTGATAACAACATCGATATCATCAATCTGTAAGCCTCTTGCAGCTATATCCGTTGCCAGTAATAACTGAAGCTTGCCAGCCTTGAAGCTGTTAAGAGTATTTCTTTTACTCATTGCACCCTGATTACTTGATATACAACCAACACTGTAATTATGATACTGAAGCTTCTGTAATGCCTCTTCAAGGTCATATTTTGTGTTAATGAATATAATACACTTAGTTGGCTTAACAGCCTTAACAAGCTTTCTTAGTGTTTCTATACGCTCTCTTCTGTCTGTTATTATATAATTATGCTTTATATATGAAGGAATAACACTTTCTAACTTTTTAATTGAATTAATATCAATGTCGATAGGCTTAAAAGTAAGTGAATTAGCTTCCTTACGGGTCTTTTTATCTATACTTGCTGAAAATAAAAGAACCTGTGTATACTTCATAAGACTTTTTCTTATTGAATGTATATGTTCGATATAAGTCTTTCCTAACAGCTTATCAGCCTCATCTAATACGAGCGTCTTTACTTCATGGACTTTAAGCTTCTTTATATTGATAAGCTGATAAATTCTTGCAGGAGTTCCTATTAATATAGATGGCTTGTGCTTTAGAGCATCAAGCTGTCTGTTAATATTCCCCTCTCCTGTCACAAACAATGATGAATAAGGACAGTTATCATATGCAAAAAGTTCTTCAAGCTGTCTGTTAATCTGGGAAGCCAGCTCACCATTAGGGACAAGTATAATAGCCTGAACATTCTTTGTCTTATCTGATAATCTTGATATAATAGGACACAGATATGCAAGTGTCTTTCCTGTGCCAGTTCCAGAACATACTATTAAATCCTTATTATTGTAAATGTGCTTATATGTCTTAGCCTGGACATCTGTCATCTCATTAATATTGTGCTTTGATAATTCTGTTACGATATCAGAATTAATATTCTCTACATCTTTAAATAACATATAAAATCTCCAATTGTAATTATTATTGTATGGCTTATATTCTGACAAACAGGCTTACTATTACTTACCGCTGCTTATTAGAATACTGCCTTATTATATTATATTTTATCAGATTAGAGATAAAAAGTCTAATCAGTAATAGTATAATAAGATATAACGGCCTTCAGTAATTATATCTGTACGCATATTATTGAGCTGCTTTATATTATTAATGTACGTGTCGCGGTCTTCTGTGCCGTTATTATATCGCTCTTCTAGTGACCATAAAGTATCATTATGCTCTACTTCAATACTTGTATAATACTTAACCGGTTGTTCGGTATCAGACGCATTAACAATAATAGTTCCCAATAATATGCTTAATAGTATCATACTGATAAGTAATATTCTTTGTATAAGCTGCTCTTTTCTTAATGTTTCCCTCATAATGTAATCCTCCTAGATAAAATAATATAATCCCATATACATTTTAGAACATCTGTTCCTTATGATTGGATTATATATCACGAACATCTGTTTGTCAACAATTAATCGAACATACTTTCTGAACATTCTTTCTGAAAATATGTTTGCATAAATAAAGATTATATGTTATTATAAGATATATAAAATCAGGTTATTTATACTTTGACATTATGTATGTTTTATATTTAACCAGTCCTATTCGTCACTCTTATCATAAGATGATTATCTCTGGTTATTTTAATATTTATAATTGATAAAGTATGATGATTATATTCTGTATTAATGGAGGTATATAATATGGCATACGGAAGAATTACTCAGAAGCAGTCTGAGATACTTGAATATATTAAGTCGCAAATTCTTAATAAGGGGTATCCACCATCAGTAAGGGATATATGTTCGGCTGTTAATCTTAAGTCGACATCTTCAGTACACGCACATCTTGAGTCACTTGAAAAGAATGGATACATAAGAAGGGATCCTACCAAGCCAAGAACTATAGAGATAATTGATGATAACTTTAATCTTACAAGGCGTGAGATGGTTAATGTACCAGTACTTGGACATGTGGCTGCTGGTGAACCATTATTTGCAGTAGATAATATTACTGGCTACTTCCCTATCCCATCGGAGTTTATGCCTAATGAGGATACATTTATATTAACTGTTAAGGGCGACAGTATGATTAATATCGGAATATATAATGAAGACCAGATTGTTGTAAAGAAATGCAGCTCTGCAGAGAATGGAGACATTGTTGTTGCACTCATAGATGATTCAGCTACTGTTAAGAGATTTTACAGAGAGAATGGTCACGTAAGATTACAGCCAGAGAATGATTTTATGGACCCTATCATAATTGATGACTGTATGATATTGGGTAAGGTTATTGGTCTTATGAGATGGAATATTTCATAATCTTGCTTATTGAATAATAATTGTAATATATTGCTTTCTTACTAGCTATTTTACTGTCATCTACATATTACTTTAACCAGACTTACATTGTTGTAATAAATGTAAGTCTATAAATAATTTTCTTAAGACAAACGGACAAATAAATAGACATAAGTAAATTAATTAAATAGTTTACTTATGCCTATCATATATATTATTCAATTAATACACTACCACTACCCTGCCTGTGATTTCAGACAGTTAATCCGTTTTTAGAGTGTATCTGCATCTACTTCCTTACCATCTCTCCATAATCTTTCAAGATTATAGAATGAGCGGCTCTCTTCATCAAATACATGAAGCACAACGTCATTATAGTCAAGAAGAATCCACGAAGCATTGTTGTAGCCCTCTACCTTAGGGTCATCAAAGCCAGCCTTATACATCTGTTCTTCAACATTGTCGACCATAGCCTGTACCTGGTTAGCGTTGCTTCCGTTGGCTATTATGAAATAATCTGCAAGTATAGATATTTCACTTATATCTATTACCTTTACATCATATCCTTTTTTTTCTTTTAATGCTTCTACAGCTACTTTTGCCATCTGTTTTGAAGTATCTTTTATCATAATATTCAGTCCTTTCAACTATTATTTTAAATTTGTCTGTGTCTTATAGAAATTATAAGTTTTTAAAGTAATACCATCAATAGGATTAGCTTTTTTATTGAGATAGTTAATTGTGTCATTTAAAATCTGTAAAACAGCCTTGTCAATATCAGTAAATGCAAGATATCTGATTGCATCAAGATTAACAGCTTTGTTGCGGTAAGGCTCTATATAATCGGCTACAAATACAATTTTTTCAAGCATAGTCATATCAGGATGACCAGTTGTATGCCACTTTATAGCCCCCAATATATCATTATCCTTAATTCCATACTTTACATCAGCATAAAATGCACCTAATTTTGAATGTAAAAGATAAGGACTATTATACTCTGACTCTGTTATGTCTATATTGTTCTGTTCACATTCAGCTATCTTTTGTTCGTCTGGAACGCACTTTGCGCAGTCATGTAACAGACCGCTTATATAAGCCTTCTGCATATCCACACCATATCGGGAGGCAAGACAGGCAGATGTATCGGCAACTCCTATAGTGTGTCTGAAACGCATTTTGTCACTTTTTAAAGCACGTTTAACATCTTTTCTAAGACCTTCAATATATGCATTATCCATACCACTTATCTCCATTTTCGTACATTGTTAAATATTGCAATTACTATATATAGCTAATGTT
>FR886344.1:0-3324 GCA_000436535.1 Eubacterium sp. CAG:252
AGATTTGCTTTTTTGCTAATTGAGTCAAATAATTCATCATAATTTTCCAGCCAGTTTTGACTCAGATTTATTTTTTTTCTAATTAAGTCAAACATAATTTAATGAAAGTTACTTAAATAACAATAGCTCTCACACATTCTCTGATACAACAGCACCTTTTACCACATTCACACTATCTGTATCTATGGTCATACCAGCACCTGCTTTTTCTTCATTGTAATTCTTCGCAGCAGATACTGCCTGTAAAAACACCACTATTCCTATGCAGAATAAAACTGCAATCATTCCTACACCCTTGTTAATATCTCCTGTGAGCTGTGATACAACACTGACAACAGTTGTCCCCATAAATGAAGCACCTTTGCCGCATATATCCATAAGTCCAAAGTACTCACCAGTCTTTTCCTCTGGAATAATCTTAGTAAAATATGACCTTGACAAAGCCTGTATGCCACCCTGAAACATACCTACAAGAATTGCAAGTATCCAGAACTGTACCTGTGTTCTTAAAAACACTGCAAATACTGCTATTCCAAGATAAGCCACAATACATAACATTATAAGTTTTTCAGTACTTACTTTATATGAAAGTCTTCCAAATATTATTGCACACGGAAATGCTACAATCTGTGTAACAAGTAGTGCAAGCAGAAGTCCTGTACTATCAAGTCCGAGTGCCGAACCGTATGCCGTTGCCATGTCTATGATTGTATACACACCATCTATGTAGAAGAAAAATGCAAGCAGAAATAAAAATATATGCTTTTCTTTTTTTATATTTTTACATGTTGCATATAATCTTTTGAAACTTTCTCTTACTGCATGTGGCTTTCTTTCTACATAATTTTTCTGCTCATATTTTTTAATAAGAGGCAGTGACATACACATCCACCATAATGCTACTATAACAAATGATATTGCCATGGCAAGCTCCATGCTTATCCCAAGCTTTGATGAACCTAACACAAGCAGAAGACATACTACAAATGGAACGCAGCTTCCTATATAACCCCATGCAAATCCCTGTGATGATACATAATCCATTCTTTTATCATCTGTTACATCAACAAGCATTGAGTCATAAAATATAAGACTTGAAGAAAATCCAACCTTTGCTATCGTAAATACAATAAGAAATATCAGCCATTGAAAACAGACTCCGAGCATAGCGCATGCTACACTTCCAATAAGTATTGATATGAAAAATACCGGTTTCTTAAATCCTTTAGTATCAGCAAGCGTTCCACATACAGGTCCTAGCAGTGCAACAATAATTGTACATATAGATGCTGCGTAACCCCAGTAAGCAAGATAATTAACAGAAGATATGTCTGCCTTTCCTGCCAGATAGTTAAAATATATTGGTATTATTGTTGAAACTAAAAGTGTAAATGCTGAATTACCAACATCATACATAATCCATCTTTTTTCTTTACCAGTAAGTTTAATCTTCATATGACAATTCTCCCTCCTCACCATTTAAGCTGCATTAACCACATTTTCTACTGCTGCCATCTGCATTATCACTTTCATCGCCATCTGCATTATTCTCCAATTCATTACTTACAGTATATTGAATAACAGTTTTTGCATTATCTTCTGTATTGTTATTGGTCTGATTTTTAATTTGTGTTTCACTTGTCTTATGCACATTTTCTTCAACAAGCTTAGAACCAAATGTATAATTATACATCTTGTTATATTCTATCCTGCCATAAGCTGATGCACGGAATTCACTTATAAGAGTCACCGCAAGCTGTTTTGCTGACTCATATAATTCATACAGCTTATCTGTGCTGTCATTACAAAGAGGATTGGCCTTATAATTCACAAGTAATCCATGCATTTCCTTATAATTGCCTGTTATGTGCAGTAATGAATATATCATTGCCCTTTTTATTCTTGATGGTGCTATAAGCAGCTTATTATATGAAACCATTCCGTCCAAAGCTTTTATTATGTCATCCTTAGTAAGATAATTATAAAATCTACATATATATGCAGCATTTGTATTATTTACCTTAATATGGTCGGTCAGACTGTGTGTTATAGGGTCATAGCCATCTTTAATCATCAGACTTCTGTCAAATTCAACTTCTATCTCCGTATGGCTCACACCGTCTTTAGCTATCTTTTCATCTATATAGCCATGACAGCTTACATCCAGCGCAAAATGGCAGCAATATCCATATATATAAGCAAGCAGTGCCTCTTTATCATCCTCATCTGACTCGCAGAAGATTTCCCCTGCTCTCTTAAAAAATTCAAGTCCGCTTCTTGCATGCATATCATACCCCTGCTTATTAATTGTACATACCGCAAGTGGTCTATAATAAAATAATATATCTGGTCCGTGAAGACCTATATCAAACAATTCCTTATGACTTTTAATCGCAGTACGCGCCAGTGCTGACACACTCTTATACACTTCCTGTCCCAGTCTGTAATGTGCATATGTTGATGGCATAAGCTCCCTCCATTTCTATAATACATTTACTATCCAAAGTTATGTTAAATCTGAAAAATGTGCATAAATGTTTCAATATATATTTATCAAATTTTATATGGCAACCATGCCACATTGAAGAAATACACAGCATTTTTAAGATATGCTCTAAACAGTAAAATAATATGATGTCATTGTTAATTATGTAAAATCATCTGGAAATTACATTAACCGCAAAGCAACGCAGTAATACGAATACTTTGGTGAGTTGCGAATTCACTTCTGACACTCGCATTATCTATATAGTAATAAAGCTCTGTAAAATGTAATATCAGTCTTTCGTAAACTGTATGTAAATATTATCTACTGATTTAATGATTAATTCTGAGGACACATTTTCACCATAATAATTACACATTTTAATCAATCTTTTAACATTTTTTCTTCATAGTTTCCTATTAATCTATAATCATAAAAGATACAAAACAATTATTTAAAAACTTAGTAATGACTATTAGTGATACGTAATCAGACTTACTTTCACTCATTAACACGTATTAATTCATATAACAAGGAGGCCACGACTATGAAAGACTTAAAGAAAAATTAATTGCTCCTGTAGTAGCAGGAAACGGTGGAGACGGCTATTGCAACGTATATATAAGCTCTGATTCAAACTGGACTGTAACTGGCGACAGTACTATAACTAACCTGTACAATGCAGGAACTATTAAGGATGCTGATGGAAATACCGTAACAATTAAGGGAACTGACGGCACTGTATATGTCAATGGTACAAGTGCTTATACTATAACTGTTGGCAGCTACAGCACTTCTGTTGACTTAAGCGGCGCATCAGGAACAGATAGCTGGAGTTC
>FR886344.1:3351-39919 GCA_000436535.1 Eubacterium sp. CAG:252
TGGAGTTCTTATTCAGTTGAAAAACCTAGTGAACTTGGTGGAAATTCTTCTAGCTAAAGTTCATCTGGTTCTAACTCAGGAAGCTCTTCAGGAACAATCTCAGGTTCAGCCTCTGGTTCGTCTGACTCTGGAAGCTCATCTGACTCAGCCTCTGCTTCAGCTGGCTCTGATAGTTCGTCCGGCTCAGCTTCTGCTTCAATTGGTTCTGATAGTTCATCCGGCTCAGCTTCTGCTTCAGCTGGCTCTGGTTGTTCATCTGACTCAACCTCAGGTTCTTCTAGCTCTGGAAGTTCGACAGATACATCGTCATCTGGAAGTAATTCAACGGATAGTTCTAATTCGTCTGATACTAATCCGACAACAGGTGATAATGCTCCTATAAAGATTGCTGCTTCTATAGGAACTATAATAATCGCGGCTGGTGCTGTGTATGTAGTGTATAATAAGAAGAAGAGAATATAGTTTAAAAACTATAGCTTGACTTATTAATAATAGATTAAATTATATAATCCATTATACAGCAGCTATCGTGTCAGTAATCTATATTTATACATTATATACATTAATGTATGAATATAGATTACTGTATAATTTCAAACACTAATATATATTATATATTTTTCATTGCAACAATATTAAACAGAAAATTTAGAATTGCATAAAAACAAATCCTTTTTAACAAAAACATAAAAATAGCAAAAAATATGTCTTTATAAAACAGACATATCCATACAATGCTTTAGATTTGCTCATTTATGGTTATCAAAAATGAACTGAAATAATTGAATTATTATTACATTTATAACTAACAATACCCCGTCAAATATTATCTAAGTATTTGACGGGGTATTTATATTTAGAAGTATATTAATATCCAACAGCAGGTGAGAATGTCTCCTTAACCGCACAATACTTATCTGCAAGGCACACAAGCCAAGCTTCTCTGCACATTGGTGGAACTACTGTAAGTGGAAACATATGTCTTGATATTATATTTCTTTCTATGTCACCAAGTTCATATTCCTTTTCAGCATTCTTAAGCGCTGTTCCCGGATGAGTGAAACCATGGAAATGATGTCCCTTTCTCTTCTCATGCCAGTCATATAAGAAATAATCATGTAAAAGAGCTCCCCTTACAAGTGCCTTTTCATTAACCTTTATGTGAAAAAATTCTGCAAGCATAAGGCTTGCTCCTGCTACACCAACACTATGCTCATATACTGTTGTTGAACCATGCTGTATAGCTTTTTTCTCTCGTGCAAGATTGCCCTTCTCCTCTAATTCAGAAAGTACCAAGTTAAAAAGATGCTGATTTTTCTCTGATAACTTCACTTCAAATCTCCATTCTGACACTTGGCTGTATATAATTAATATAATACCATTCTGCTTCTCATAAATATTCATTCGTTAATGGCACAAGAAAAGTAAATATTTGCTTTGCAATAGCTTAACTTTCTTTTGCTCTTATTATATTCCAGCATATATGTCATACATATCCCACATACTATAAGTTACATTATAATGAAATATATTGGTTAGTTGCATATAACCAGTATACCCATTCGGCAACATTATATCATATGCCAATTCATATGACAATATATTATATATATGTTAGTATTATTTTATAAAACTTATTGGAAATAAATATTGCTACATTTATAATATGTATTTTTCTACCATAGTTTCTATTATATCATTTCTTAATACCGATTGTGATGTTTCAAATGTAAGAATAAGTCTTTCTCCCGGAAATATGTCATTTTTCTCATAAGCTTCTATTTTCTTAATTGCATTTTGGACATATATGGTATCATCCATCATTCCATCGTGTTCCCAATATATTTCTTTACCTGTTTTTTTAGACAAAAACGTAAAATCAGGATAAACAACTCCATAACCTTTTAATTTCAAAGGACACTCATATTTATATGGTATATTATGATAATAAAAATAATCGGCAAGAATTTTTTCTGACTTTGAACGCACTCGTTCACCATTCTGCGTATATATTTCTACAGCATCCTCTCTAAATTCCTTTCCTGTGTATTCAATTCTTTTCCATTCCTCAACCTTATTTTCCCATGTCTGTTCTACTGGTTCTATCAATATTTGCCTTGCAATATGTTCACTATATAAACAATTTTCAAATTCCTTGTCCTCATAATCTTTAAGTATATTGGTTATTTGCTTTAATCTCCTTAATGCTTTTGTCAGTATTTTCTGATTGTATTCCTTCTGAGCTAATTTCCTTGCAATATCCCTATTCTCTTTGTTTATATAGGTTCCTATTTTGTTTTCGTTAGTACACTTAAAATATCTTATTCGACCTTTGTCCATAGATACTCTCAATCTTCCCTCTGGTACATCCTCTAATTGAGCTTTGCATATTTTTATAAGCTTTTCTAAATGTATTTTTTCCTCTATAAGCATATTTCTTAATCCCATCATATGTTACTTCTCCTTTATATCATTTAATTATTGACTCTATTTAAGTGTTTTCTCATCTAAGTCATTGTTTCTTTGCTACATACTCTTCTGCTTATGACCTTATTTTCTTTTTTTGCTTTCTAAGTCACTGTTTCTTTTTTCGCATTACTCCCTCCTTTGACCTTATTTGCTTTTTCGACTTCCTAAGTCACTGTTTCTTTTTTCTCCTCTCTCCCTCCTTTGACCTTATTTTCTTTTTCGGCTTTCTAAGTCACTGTTTCTTTTTTCTCCTCTCTCCCTCCTTTGACCTTATTTTCTTTTTCGGCTTTCTAAGTCACTGTTTCTTTTTTCTCCTCTCTCCCTCCTTTGACCTTATTTTCTTTTTCGGCTTTCTAAGTCACTGTTTCTTTTTTCTCCTCTCTCCCTCCTTTGACCTTATTTTCTTTTTCGGCTTTCTAAGTCACTGTTTCTTTTTTCTCCTCTCTCCCTCCTTTGACCTTATTTTCTTTTTCGGCTTTCTAAGTCACTGTTTCTTTTTTCTCCTCTCTCCCTCCTTTGACCTTATTTTCTTTTTCGGCTTTCTAAGTCACTGTTTCTTTTTTCTCCTCTCTCCCTCCTTTGACCTTATTTGCTTTTTCGGCTTTCTAAGTCATTGTTTCTTTGCTACATACTCTTCTGCTTATGACCCTATTTTCTTTTTTGACTTTCTGGGTCATTGTTTCTTTATTCGCATCACTCCCCACTTTGACCTTATTTGCTTTTTCGGCTTTCTAAGTCATTGTTTCTTTTTTCTCCTCTCTCCCTCCTTTGACCTTATTTGCTTTTTCGACTTCCTAAGTCACTGTTTCTTTTTTCTCCTCTCTCCCTCCTTTGACCTTATTTGCTTTTTCGACTTCCTAAGTCACTGTTTCTTTTTTCTCCTCTCTCCCTCCCATAAGTCATTTTCTATATTATATATATTATTATGTGTACTCTTTCTATATCTGTATCACACATATAAAACTAATTTTATTATATTGGGGAATTTCTAAATTTGATTTTTATGACTATAAATGAGCAAATACAGAAAATATACAAAAATAAATTATTTTTATTTGTACCTCATATACATTTCAATAGATTATTAAAAATATGTCTTTCTAACGCAGACATACTTGTGTAATATTTTAAATTTGCTCATTTGTAGTTTTATGATTTTAACTCGCAATCTATAAATAGATATATAAAATCTGCAAATTAATTAATAATGGGATAACTGAAATATATTTTCAAGAATTTACTGACATTGCAAAATTATTCACTCCATAAAATGTGTATAATCAAATACGCTTTTAAGAAATTATATAAAATGCATAATGTTTTAAATTCTCTCATTTATAGTTGTAATTGATAATCAGACAATATTCATAATACTACCATTCAAGGCTTATTCCCTGCCCTGAACAGTAGTATTATGACTTATTTATTGATATTTAATTAGATATTTTATTATATTATTCTGGTATGCCAGATGAATGTATCTTATTCCTGTGAACCACCACGAGCATTAATATCATCTGCACCTGCATTATCAGTACCTTCTACTCCTGCGCCGATAGCATTACCTGAATTTTCAACTGTTCCTACACCAGCATCATTACCTGAATTTTCAACAGCTCCTGCTCCATCAGCATTATCTGAACTCTCTACAGCTTCTGCACCCACAGAATAATCTGTTCCTTTAACAAAATCATCACTTGAAGATACAGCCTTCTCACTATCACTCACACTGCTGACCTCACCAATACCTTTCCAGATATCTGTTTCACTAGGGCCATTAAGTGTTGATGAATAGCTTCCATCTTCGTTAAATGTTACGCTTTCTGCAACCTTTTCAGAATGAGTAAAGCCTGTTGTATCTGTAGGCTCAGGAAGTCCCTTGACTTCTCTGAATATCTTCATGAATTCCTTACCTGTGATAGTTTCATGGTCATACAGATAATGTGCTATCTTATCAAGTACATCTCTGTTCTCTGTAAGAAGCTGTTTAGCTTCTTCATAGCACTCCTTAAGCATATTCTTAACTTCTTCATCTATCTGCGCGGCTGTTTCATCTGAACAGTCAAGTCTTGCGTTACCGTTAAGATATGGATCATCAACAGTAGCAAGATTCATAAGACCGAAACGCTCTGACATACCATACTGGGTTATCATCGCCTTTGCAATCTTAGTTGCCTTTTCTATATCATTGGCAGCACCTGTAGTAACCTTGCCGAATACAATCTCTTCTGCGGCACGTCCGGCTACTAAAGTAACAAGCCTTGTCATAAGCTCATCCTTATTCTGAAGATACTTCTCTTCCTCAGGTACCTGCATAACATATCCAAGAGAACCCATAGTTCTAGGAACAATGGTAATCTTCTGAACTGGTTCAGAATCCTTCTTAAGTGCAGTAACAAGTGCATGACCTACTTCGTGGTAGGCAACTGTCTGCTTCTCTTCCTTGCTAAGAACTCTGTCCTTCTTTTCCTTACCTGCTATAACTACCTCTACAGCTTCGAAAAGATCCTTCTGTGATACATACTTTCTGCCTGCCTTAACTGCTGCGATAGCCGCTTCATTTATCATATTGGCAAGGTCAGAACCTACTGCACCACTTGTTGCAAGTCCGATTTCTTCAAAGTTGACTGTATCATCCATAAGAACATCCTTAGAATGAACCTTAAGTGTCTCGATACGTCCCTTAAGATCTGGCTTATCAACTATAACTCTTCTGTCAAGACGACCTGGTCTAAGTAAAGCCTTATCAAGAACCTCAGGTCTGTTAGTTGCAGCAAGTATGAATATACCCTTAGATGAATCAAAACCATCCATCTCTGCAAGCAACTGGTTAAGTGTCTGCTCACGTTCATCATTACCACCACCATATCTTGAGTCACGGCTCTTACCTATGGCATCTATCTCATCTATAAATATAATACAAGGAGCCTGCTTAGTAGCTTCTTTGAAAAGATCTCTTACTCGTGAGGCACCAACACCTACAAACATCTCTACGAAATCTGAACCTGCAAGTGAAAAGAATGGAACATTCGCTTCACCGGCTACAGCCTTTGCAAGAAGAGTCTTACCTGTTCCAGGAGGACCTACTAAAAGAGCCCCCTTTGGAAGCTTGGCACCTATCTTTGAATATTTATCCGGATTATGAAGGAAATCAACTATTTCAGTAAGTGACTCCTTAGCCTCATCCTGTCCTGCTACATCTTTAAATGTAACTCCCGTCTTTTTCTGTACATATACCTTCGCAGTACTCTTGCCGACACCCATGCCGCCCATCATACCGCCGCCTTTGGATATTCTTCTGTATACAAAGGCAAATATAACATATATGAAAAGGAATGGAAGAACATACGCAACAAGGAACTCAACTATAGAAGAACTTGAATCCGGTATATATCCTGTGAATTCAATTCCTTTTCTCTTAAGAAGTGGTACAAGACTGTCATCGTTGACATATCCTGTATAATATGTGTAACCAAGCTTATTGACACCATTACTTTCCTGAGCACTCTCTGTAGGTGTAATAAGTATTCTGTCCTGTTCAAGCGATACGCTCTCTACCTCATCATTATTCACCATTTCGATGAATTCATTGTAAGATATTTCCTTATATGTGGCATTTCTTAACAGACTGTTAAGCATTGTTATACCAATAAATGTTATAACAGCTGCTATTATAATAAACACAATAAGGTTGACATTCTTAGGCTTTTTATTATTATTGCCATTTCTGTCATTACGGTTATTGTTGTTATTACCACCACCGTAATTATTACCATTGTTGTAATTATCCATCCTGTGTCTCCATTCCTAGTTTCTTTATACTCTCATAGTCTGCCATAAGCCTTTGGCAGCAGCCTTCTCAGCCTATAAAAATATCACGATAATTGCAGACAGTATGATATAACATTACACACTTCTTTTTAATCTTTTATCCTCATATTAACAGACAATACCTATTATAAAGAAGGAATATTTATAAATCAACCTAAAATCAAAGGTTTCACACTATTTATTTTTTATTAATATTTTTTATTACAAAAGCCTGTAATATGGAAATATACTTCCCATACTACAGGCTTTACATATTCTATAAATATTCAGAATTATTATTCACTGTTAATTACTTTCCAGTATTCTTATCCTGATAATCAAGTGCCGCACCAATAAATCCTCTGAATAATGGGTGTGGTCTGTTAGGTCTTGACTTTAATTCAGGATGTGCCTGTGTAGCCACAAACCAAGGATGATTTTTAATCTCTATCATCTCAACTATTCTTCCGTCTGGTGAAATGCCTGAAAGTTCCATACCATTTTCAACAAGAACTTTTCTGTAATCATTATTAACTTCGTATCTGTGTCTGTGTCTTTCGTGGATAGTTTCCTCACCATACAGCTCATATGCCTTAGAGTCTTTTGCAAGTACACAAGGATATGAACCAAGTCTTAATGTACCACCGATATCATCAATACCCTCCTGGTCTGGCATAAGATGAATAACCGGATGAGTTGTATCAGGCTTAAGTTCAACACTATGTGCATCCTCGTATCCGATGACATCTCTTGCAAATTCCACGATAGAAAGCTGCATACCAAGGCAAAGACCAAGGAATGGAATATTATTCTCTCTTGCATATCTTATTGCCTGTATCTTACCTTCTATACCACGGTCGCCAAATCCGCCCGGAACAAGAATTCCTGATACATCTGAAAGAATTTCTGATACATTGTCAGCAGTTACTGTTTCTGAGTCAACCCACTTTATAGTAACATCACATGAATTGGCTACGCCACCATGCTTAAGTGCTTCAACAACTGATATATATGCATCATGAAGCTGTATATACTTACCAACAAGTGCAACTGTAACCTTCTTTGTAGGATTTTTCCATGCTTTACACATAGCTCTCCACTCATCAAGGTCTGGCTCTGGGCACTCAAGTTCAAGACATTCGCAGGCTACCTGTGCAAGATGCTCCTCCTCCATAGCAAGTGGTGCATCATAAAGAATTTCAACATCAAGGTTCTGTAATACATGTGACTTAGGAACATTACAGAATAATGCAATCTTGTCCTTAATACCCGGTTCAAGAGGATGTTCTGTACGGCAGACAAGAATATCTGGCTGTATTCCCATTCCCTGTAACTCCTTGACACTTGCCTGTGTTGGCTTCGTCTTCATTTCTCCTGATGCCTTAAGATAAGGAATAAGTGTTACGTGGATGAGTATAGCATTTTCACGTCCTACCTCACGCTGGAACTGTCTTATAGCCTCAAGGAATGGCTGTGACTCAATATCACCTACAGTACCGCCAACTTCAATAATGGCAATCTTAGTTTCATCTGTGGAATAATCTCTGTAGAAACGGCTCTTTATTTCATTAGTAATATGTGGAATAACCTGAACTGTTCCTCCACCAAAGTCACCTCTTCTCTCCTTCTGGAGAACTGACCAGTATACCTTACCTGTTGTTACATTGGAATTCTTGTTAAGACTTTCGTCTATAAATCTTTCATAATGTCCAAGGTCAAGGTCTGTTTCTGCTCCGTCATCAGTTACAAACACCTCTCCGTGCTGGATAGGATTCATAGTACCAGGGTCGATATTGATATAAGGATCGAACTTCTGCATAGTCACCTTAAATCCACGTGCCTTTAATAATCTTCCTAAAGATGCTGCTGTTATTCCCTTACCAAGTCCTGAAACAACACCGCCTGTTACAAATACATACTTTACAGCCATTTTTCCTCCTAACTGCCATATGGCATATTGGTTTAAACATAATAGTTATGTGTGAATTCTGGAACTAAATCCTGCCCTTCACCTATGTGTGAGGATTACACACCACTCTGCAATCCACACAATCCACGAAAAAATAAATATCCGGCAGTACACATAATTACTACCGGCTACATCTTCGTCGCAAAATTTTTTTTACATTATACAGTCATTTTTTTTTAATTTCCACCCTTTTTTTGATAAAAAAACTCTAGTTTTTTATTTTATAACAATCATTAGTCAGAAACGTACTCTATAGCGGATATAGCATATTCTGACTTAATAATATTAAGTTCGTATATTTTTATATTATCCACTTTTTTACCAGATATATACATTTTAACTTTTTCTATATTATCTGAACAAATAGCATTGTCTGCCACAACAGCATCATTAATTCCATTATCTGCTTCATGCCTGAACTCTGCTTTAGACACTGTCCCCGCAATTCCTTCACCTGTCAGCTTTGCATATGCCTCCTTAAGTGTCCATATCCTGCTGAACTTTAAGCTGTCATTACCTATCCAGTCACATTCTGCCTGCGTAAAGAAGCGTTTTGCAACCCTGATTACATTCTTTCTCTGCCTTTCTATGTCAACTCCCACAGCTTTGTCCGATACAGCACATACGACATAATTACCTGCATGGGATAAGTTAAAATATATATCTGAATTCCTGTATACAGGCTTTCCATTTGCCACATACTCTATATCATAATCATATGAAGCATCATAATTTTCAACTAACTCATCAAGCCTGACATTAACAATAATATTTCCGTCTGTTTTATATTCAATATTATTCTCTTTATTATATTTGCCATCACATCCGTTATTATTTTTAGAATTATTCTCTACATTACACTCAATACCATCCTTTACATCATCAATAACATGCTCATACTTCATCTGCATTTTCATATATTCAGCATACATTTTCGTAGCATAATTAAGAAGAAGCCCCGCAGCGAGGCTTCTTTCTTTATCTTCCCTGAACTTACACCTTTCAACCTTATTTCTTCGATAGTCAGTGACAAGTTCAAGTCCTTTATTCATAATGTTATCATCCATATTTGATATATCTGTAAGAAATATTTTCATAAATTTTCCTCGTGATATTAGATATTAACTAAATCTTTTACTGTTCTGATTTTATATGGCGGATACACCACATCATTTTTCTGCAAACATCCCTATGCCGTAGCCGTATCAAACTGACTTTCATAAAGTGTCTTGTAGAAACCGCCTGCTGCAAGCAGCTCTTCATGATTACCCTTTTCTATGATATGACCGTCCTTCATAACAAGTATGACATCTGCCGACTGGATTGTTGAAAGTCTGTGCGCTACGATAAAGCTTGTTCTTCCCTCCATCAGCTTTGCAAATGCATTCTGGATTTTGATTTCTGTTCTTGTATCAATAGAAGATGTCGCTTCATCAAGAATAAGCATAGGTGGTCTTGTAAGCATAATTCTTGTTATACATAAGAGCTGCTTCTGACCCTGTGACAGACTTCCTCCGTCTTCACCAATAACAGTATCAAAGCCATTAGGCAGCCTTTTTATAAAACCGTAAGAGTGTGAAGCCTTTGCAGCCTCTATAATCTCTTCATCCGTTGCATCCGGCTTACCCATAACAATATTCTCCCTTATAGTTCCTGCCTTAAGCCATGTTTCCTGAAGCACCATACCAAAGCCATGTCTTAAAGAATATCTTGTCATTTCCCTTATGTCAGTTCCCGATACATCTATGCTTCCTGAATTAACATCATAAAATCTCATAAGAAGATTAATAACTGTAGTCTTTCCGCATCCTGTAGGACCGACAATAGCAATTCTCTGACCCTTCTTTACGTGAAGATTAAAGTCCTCAATAAGCTTCTTGTCCGGTGTATATGAGAAATATACATTATTAAGGTCTACTCGTCCATCAACTTCCTTTATGTCTACTGCATTTGGAGCATCTGGAATTTCTGGTTCTTCCTCTATGAGTTCAAACATTCTTGCAGCACATGCAAGAGCATTCTGAAGCTCAGTTATGACACCCGAGATTTCGTTGAAAGGCTTAGTGTACTGGTTAGCATAACTTAAGAAGCTTGATAACTGTCCTACTGTAATTCCACCTGATATAGCTATAAATGCGCCTGTTACCGCAACACCTGCGTACACAAGACTATTTACAAATCTTGTTGAAGGATTAGTTATAGATGAGAAAAATATAGCTCTTAATGAGTACTTCTGTAATCTTTCGTTAATCTCATCAAAACGTGCAACAGCCTCATCCTCATAGCCATATGCCTTTACAACCTTTTCTCCACCTATCATTTCATCTATGAAGGCTGTCTGTTCACCTCTTGTTTCTGACTGAAGCTTGAACATTGAAAATGTTTTCTTGGCTATAAAGCTCGCCACAAGAAATGAAACCGGCGTAATAAGTACAACTACAAGAGTTATCTTTACATTAATAGTAAGCATAAATACTAAAGTTCCTACTATAGTAAGCACACCTGAGAAAAACTGTGTAAAGCCCATAAGAAGACCATCTGCAAACTGGTCAACATCCGCAATAACACGGCTTACGATATCACCATAAGACTGTCCGTCTATATACTTAAGCGGAAGCCTTTGTATCTTTTCCATAGCTTCATCTCTTATATCTCTTGTTACATGATAAGTAATCTTGTTGTTACATATATTCATTATCCACTGTGACAGTGCTGTTATGGCAACCACAATACCTATTGTTGTAAGTACCTTTGCTATGCCAGCAAAGTCAACATTGCCAGGTCCTACTATATGGTCTATTCCACGTCCGACAAGAATAGGAACATATAAAGTAGAAGCAACAGTTACTGCTGCCATAAGTATAGACAGTATAAGAAAACCACTATACTTCTTTATCCTCTTAAGAACCTTTAAAAGCGTGCCCTTCTGGGCTTTCTTTTTATTCTTATTATCTTTCATAACTACTCCATTTCATTTATAGTATGATATAAGTACCAAATGTATTAAAATTCATTAATTGCAAAACAATAAAGCATTATATATAATCATCTGCATCTAAAGTTTACGATACTTATCATACAAGTATACTTTTTCCCACTGATATTAACGGATTGCTCCACTGCTTTACAATTCACGCAATACAGCAATTACGCACCCTTCGCATCCTTAAACTGTGAATTATATATTTCCCTGTATACTTCGCAATTCTTAATAAGCTCACTATGTGTTCCAATTCCTGCAACCTTTCCATCATCAAGCACGATAATCTTATCTGCATGCATAAGTGATGCTGACCTCTGTGATACTATGAATACTGTAGGATTGTTTGGCATTGTCCTTATAGACTTCCTGAGTGCTGCATCTGTAGCAAAGTCAAGCGCTGATGCACTGTCATCAAGGATAAGCACATCCGGCTTCTTAACGACAGCTCTTGCAATAGTAAGTCGCTGTCTTTGTCCACCTGAAAGATTTTTTCCGCCCTGTTCAATCATATAATCAAGACGTCCGTCCTTCTTATCAACGAACTCTTTAGCCTGTGCTATGGCAAGTGCCTCATCTATCTCACTGTCAGTTGCATCCTGCTTTGCCATCTGCATATTCTTTCTTATGCTGCCCTTAAAAAGAACTGCTTTCTGCATAACTATGCCGACTTTATCCCTTAACTCTTCTATACTTATATCCTTGACATTGACACCATCAATAAGAACCTCGCCCTCTGTCACATCATAAAATCTTGGAATAAGTCCGACAAGACTTGACTTACCTGAACCTGTACCACCGATAACACCGATAGTCTGTCCCCTGTACGCCTTAAAGCTTGTATCTGCTATACTTGTATCACCTGCTCCACTGTAAGTAAGAGATACATTTTTGAATTCAACAACAGGAACATCATCCTTAGTTTCCTTTACGTGTCCTGTACCGTCCTGCATACTTGGCTTAACATCAAATATAGACTGGATACGTCCTGCACATGCAAGTGCCTTTGTTATATTTATAACAAGGTTGGCAAGCTTAATCAGCTCAACAAGTATCTGTGACATATAGTTATAAAGCGCTACAACCTGTCCCTGTGTTAAAGCTCCCTGATTAACTCTCACACCACCTACCCATATAAGTGCTATGATAGAAACATTTACAACTACATAAGTAAGAGGATTCATAAGTCCTGATATCTTACCTACAAACTTCTGAAGATGATTAAGCTCTTCATTCTTATCCTTAAAATGCTTAAGCTCATCCTCCTGCTTGTTAAATGCCCTTATTACCCTGACACCAGTAAGATTTTCCCTTGTTATTCCAAGAATAGTATCAAGACCAGCCTGAACCTTCTTATATAAAGGTCTTGTACCAACCATAATACCGAATACGATTATGGCAAGCACCGGAATAGCTGCTGCAAATATAAGAGCAGCCTTTACATCTATAGTAAAAGCCATAATCATCGCACCAAATACTATAAATGGTGAACGCAAGAAAAGTCTTAATACAAGATTAACACCATTCTGAACCTGATTAATATCACTTGTCATTCGTGTCATAAGCGTTGATGTTCCAAGCTCGTCAAGCTCTGTAAATGAAAGTGACTGGATATGCTTAAACAGTGCATGTCTTATGCCTGTCGCACATCCTACTGCTGCCTTTGCACTGAAATACTGCGCTGTTATTGAACATGTAAGACCAATAATAGCAAGTGCAAGCAGCATAAGACACGACTTTACGATATAGCCTGTATCCTGATTGGCTATACCTCTGTCGATAATTGATGCCACAACAAGTGGTACGAACAATTCAAAGAGTGCTTCAAGCATCTTAAAAAGAGGTGCAAGAACACATTCTTTCTTAAGTTTTTCCAGATACTTAAGTATCATCTTCATAATAATCCTCATTTCCGCGCACTTTTTTGCATAACAGATTAGTGTCTGGTGTGCGCTGGCACCAATCCTATGTGCGAAATATTCACACCTTTTTATTTAACCAGTTAAAACTGATTGATTATAGACTTTATTTTACTTTCTCACGGCTTACCAGGCTATCTACGCCTATTCCAGTGCAAAAAGCTGTGCTATAAGATTTTCATAACCATATCTTCTCTTAGTCATAAAAAACTTATTGTACTCTTCATAATTATAATAAGAATGTTCATACTGCCTTGAGTAAAGATGTGCAAGGTCAACCTGTCTTACAAAGTCTAACTTCTTATCATTAAGATACCAGTCAGCCACATCCATAATCTTTAGTGATAGCAGCCCGGCAGCAGCTCCCTTCATCTTAAGCAGGACATTATAATCGTACACCGCATCAAGGAAATACCTGTATACATAATACATAAGTATCTGCTCATATTCGTGCTGGTTATCCTTATAGTATTCGTCAAATTCACGCACTATATCTGCAAAGGCTTTATCATCCTCACATTTCTCATAGAAAGTATTGACTTCTCTTACATATATATTCCAGTCTGGATTAATGACCTCCATACCCTTGAACCTGTCGAAAAACCGCCTTGTATAAAGGTATGCATCCTTTTTTTTCGCAGCTATGGAACGTGCCTTATCAAGCTTACTTTCCCTGTAGTCTTCCTTTGCATATCTTTTACAGACACCTATTATAAGCTCATCCCTCTCCTTATCAAGATAATGCTGTATATCCTTTGCAAACATAAGGATGAGCACAACCCTTTCAGCTATCGTATAGTCCCTGTCCGACACTATATTATAGGCTATTATCCTTGCCTGCCTTAGCTGCATATAAGTCAGCGGGTCTATATCATTGTAGGCACTTACCTGCTCATTGCTGTCTTTTTCGTCAAATGTAAGCTCATCCCTGTAGCCTAACATAAGCTCGCCCGCTGTCTTGCAGGATGGTGCTATTCCAATCTCTCTTATTCCGCCATATTCATTGATAAACCTCGGAAACTCTGCACACGTTTCACACAGCTTGTCCTCGCCAAGTGCTATGTATAGGTCGCACAGATTTTCCTCATTAAGAAACGGACATCTTCCATTATTAAGTGTAAATGTACATCCGCCCTCCTCTGATGGCACCATAACTGACTTTAATCTTTTTCCAAAGCTCCCCTTTACCTTTTTATAGTATTTATAGGAAGCTTCATCCACATCTACATCCCAGCCTGCACAGCACGTATCTGTACAGTCACCTGCTATACATCTGAAATCTTTATAATAATCAGGCGTTACTATCTTCATTCAAATCCTCATTTCCTGTGTAAAAATCTATTTTTCACAACACTTTTTCTACATTCTGTTACTTTTTGCCGTCACTGTCTTAATCACTGTATACAGGGAAGTTCCGGCAAGTACTGCAAACACTGCAAATGAAACAAAATACATATAGAAAAGATATGGTCTTTGTATGAGCCAGTCCGTCATAGGTGATGTATACACTTCTGTAAGTGTAAATATATCAACGGGTATTGCAGTTATCTGTGCCACCTGTGGATACTTGGCTATCGCAATATATGCAAACATCCCCATTGCTGGAAATGACATAAGCCCTGCTATAAGTGCTGCTACTATGCTTACAGTCCTTACTGTAAATGCCCTGATACTTAATGTTTTTTTAGTAAGCACATTAAATATAACTGCCACTATCATAAGTATGAGCATAAACATATAATCATTTACCAGCAGTGCTACCATGCCAAAAAATTCCTCTCCCTTAAATGATGAATATCCCTGCATAAGCACATAATAATTATATATTGCCTTAAGTCCTGTATAAAAAACACCTATGATAGATATTCTGAATATTATATTCATAATTCTGTTTCCATTATTATCCGGCATATTAAACCTCATTTCTGTACATTTTTCCAATAACATATATATATGCTGTGCACATATACCTTATTATATATCCTATCCAACAGCACACATGTCAACTCACACTGACACCATATATAACGCTATCGTACCGCCATTAATTATGCTACAAATCCTGTATATTTTCAATTACAAAATAAAAACTCTTATTTTATACTTTCTAAATACATTATTTCAATATCCTTATTCTTATGATACCTACGAATTGTTCATATGAATAAATAAAATAAAGAGAGGAAAATATGTTTATATTATCCCCTCTTTATTTTATTAAACTATAAAAGCGCAAATAAAGAAAATTGAGTATTAAAGATTTTTAAGAAAATCATTCAGACGCTGATTAAGTATTTCTATTCTTACTCTTAAATCTGCATCATTTTTTATTATTGATTTATTACTTTTTATTGTGTCAAAATTATTTTCAAATAGTGTTAATGCCTGTTCTGTTTTGGCTATTGATGATATTCTTTTTAATTCACTATCAGAAATAGATGTTTTTCTTTGTTCTTTTTCTTTTTGTAACTGCTTCATTTTTTCAATATTGGTTTCTAAACGAGCTTTTTCCTTTTCAGCCTTGTTTTTAGCATCTGTCATATAACGAAGTTTTTCTTCAACACTATCGCTATCTTTTGGCTCTTCAGGTTTTGTGGATGATATCTGGTTAATCTTTTCTTCAAGCACTTGTAAGGTTTGATTTTTTTCATTAAGCTCTTTTAATACAGAATCTAATTCTTTTTTATATTGTTCAGCTTCTTTGGCGCGCTCTTCAGATAATTTTTTAATTGATTGGAATTCAGCGTTTTCAATATCACCATTCTTTTTTATTATTGTAAGAATACTTTTCTGAGCATCTTCATCTAACTTTCCGAACTTGTCAGCCTGATTAAGATCTATACCATTATTATTAAGAAGTTCACTTAATTCAGGTATGAGCTTTTCTGCTGTTGTATATTTTCTTGCCTGTCGTTCAGATATATTCAGCTGCTTTGCAATTTCAGCATTTATATTTTTGATTTCACCTTTGACTTTTTTTGCTTCGTATAGTTCCTTAAGTCGGCTGACTTCCCATCTTTTTACTTCCATTGAGGATTCTCTTACATCGTGATTAGCAGATATAAGCATAATTTCCTCATCTATCTCAGTTATTTCAGATTTTTCTATCTTACATGGTATACCAGCAGGGAAAAGCTGATTATACTCTTTATCAGTCATACTTGATATTGCGTGATATCTTCGTTCTCCAGATACAAGTCGATAAGTGTCATTATCTGAATTATATAATACAGATAGATTATGTCTTAATCCATTTATAATAATACTTTCTTTTAAGGCTTCTATGCCATCTTGAGTATACATTTCATTTTTTGGGTTAGAAACAATTTTTTCTTTGGGAATATATTGAAAGTTATATTGAGTTTTTGCCTGTATTTCCTTTAGCTTTTCACCACCGTCAGAATTCAAAATACCTGGTTTTGTTGCACCAGCACTAAATGATTTCTTTGCCATTACTTCTTCTCTCCTTTCAGATATTTAGCAAGTTCTCTAAAATGTTTATTATCCATCAGACCAAGATAATTAACAAGTTCTATATAATCCTGAGCAGCTGTGCATCTTTTGTCATATGTCAGTAATGGCTCAAATAAAGTATTTGATTCATTAACAGCTATACAATTTCTAATAGATACAGGTAAGAATTTATCTCCAAACATATTTTCGTAACTTTCATACATTTGCTTATATAAAGTTGTTCTACCAGCAACTCTTGTCATAAACATTCCTGCAAATTCAATAGATAATGCATACTTAGCATTAAGGTCTTCAATTGTATCAAAAAGTGACATTAATCCATCATAAGAGAAGTTATCAACACATATAGGTGTGATTATTTTATTGCTTGCACATATAGCACAGGTAGTTAAATATGATTTAAATGGAGAATTATCGATAATAATGTAGTCATAATCATCTTTTAATAATTCAAGATTATACTTAAAACATAATTCTACATTAGAGTCCTTACTTTCATCATATATTTTGTAGATTAAAGTGTTGAGAACCCTGGATGCACATAATATAGAAATATTTTCATAATCAGTAGCAGATATATAGTTTTTAACTTCAGACTTGTCGTTTAACTTTGAACAAAACAATTGTTCATAGTCTTCTTCATTTCCTTCGTCAGTTTTTCCAAACATTTTTGAAGTATTCATCTGTGGATCTAAATCTATTAATAGTATAGAATATCCAGATATTGCTAATATTTGTGCAATAGATATGGCTGATGATGATTTACCAACGCCACCTTTTTCATTGATTAAACTTATTATTTGGCTCATTATTTTCCTTCTTTCGATTTATTATAGATTTATTATACAATACTTTTGGATTAAATCAATGTTTAATAATGTTTTTTTTCATATTTTTTCAATATATGAATGAAATTTTGTTAGTTAGCTTATATTTTTTGAACTCAGTTCAAATTCTAGTTTGATATATATTGTTAAATGAAGAAAAATATATAAAAGTAAGTTGTTTATGCGAATTTAGATTCGCAACTATAAATGAGCAAATTTAAAATATTGCACAAGTATATCCTCATTAAAAACAGATTTTTATAATCTATTTAAATGTATCTGTGGTATAAACAAAAACAAATTATTTTTGTGCATTTTTCTGTATTTGCTCATCTATAATTTGCTATATATTATTATATATAAAACACCACTTTACAACTTTATAAATTATAGACCTGATGTCAAATCAGCTATCTTCAAATCAGTTGTTTTAAAGACTTTGTCACGGTATTGGACAAAGTATTCATCCTGATAAGGCAGAATATTCATAGCACAATAACTGATATGAAAAAGTTGTAAAGTGGTTTTAATGTAAAAAATATGAGAAATTCTTTCGCTATTATAACGATATAATACAATATAGTTTATAGCATAAAATTATACTGGAGAGAATAATAGAAATTGAACTGAGTTCAAAAAATAGTGCAATAATAAGTAGAAACCAATATAGTAATATAGTTAAAAATTAAGTGGATGGTGTAAGAGATATATTAAGTACATCACATAAATATAAGAATGTAGAAATAATAGCGTGAGCATTGTGCATAGATTATATACATTTAAATATTGTAATATTGCCAAAATTCAGTAAATTAAGATTTATGGTATATTTATTGGAAAATTCATTGATGATATATGATATACAACCAGAATTACAAAGGGGATAAATCATTCTGGGCAATAGTATATTATCATAAAAACATTGGTATTATTATAGATGAGGCAATAAAAAATATGTAAAAGAGCATACAGAAGAAACAAGAAAAGAAGAACGAAGAAGTACCACTTTATAGTAGATTAGCAAGAGTACTTACGATACCGTCCTCATTTTTTAGTGAGTAGCAACATAGCCTTTATGAAAGCTGATATTAAACTACAACTTGAAATGGTAATTGATAACTTCCGGTGTATAGGAGAATGTTATATATAAAACCAGAGATAAAAGTTAATCATTACTTTAGATAATGGTTGCTAATCTCAGATATTATAAATAACTACTTCAGAGCAGATATAAAATAGGATAGTACAAATAAAAAAGTGAACTCAGTTCATAAAAAGGTAAATAAAATATAATACTTTTATTGCACAGACTCATTTTTAAAATAATGATTTGTGACAAATTTATTATAAGAAAGTTGTGCAATGTATTTTCTTATGCAAATATATAAAGGAATGTATTAGGTTATTATTTGATTTATAACAATCATGAATTCTATCCATTCCGCCTGGATACATTACAAAATAATTGTGAACTCAGTTCAGAATATAATTAAAAAAGTAAAATCATTTTGAATTATGTAGTCTATCATTGATGCCGTAGGTCCAGCTCAGACTTTTTTTGCCACATGCGATATCCAGGCGGAATTGATAGATAGGAATTTTTTCCATTTTTAAACACAGGTACACAAAACATTATGCTTACAAAACAGTGTCCATTCAGGTAATTGGAACCATTATGTGCAGCATGGTCAAATAATTTTGAAACATTTTCAAATTTTGTGACGGATTTAGATACAACAGTATCATTGACACATAGAAATACAAGCTGTTTCTACAATAAATCTGGTATCAGCTTTAAAGTAATCCGGACAGTTGTATTCATAAATATGTAATAATCAACATTCTCATAGGAACAAACATAATTAAATGCATTTAGTGTTTGCTTTGTTATTCCAGATAAGAAATGTTTATATAGAAAACATATTGAATGCGCTGATTCCAACGTAAGTATGGATAGTATAAGCATAAACAGGGTATCCGCTGTTGGAACAGGAAAAGTTTCAAAATAAATCAAAAAATAATTATAAAGCCTATCAATTTTTTATTTCGTTGTATAATAATTTTGTCGTACAGGGTCACTTTTCTTTGTGATGTTTTAGGCAAATTAATTGTACATTAGAAAGTTCTGTACGGCATTTTTATGAAAAAAGTTGTAAAGTGGTGTTAAGATATATAAAATTAAAAAATGAACTCAGTTCACTTTTAGACTTTAAATTAGAAAATGTATAATGGATTTAATCTAAAACAATGAAAAGGAAAGTGCTCATGCTTAGAAATAACTGTCATATTACTAATAGATAAATATAGTGATTTGTTTATAAGTAGATGTTGGGGTCAAAAGCCCCCAACTATGATACCTACGGATTGTTTTGCGTTACGCACTCCCACGTCTACGCTCCGCTTCGGTCCGTGCTAAACATGTGCCACTGGCACATAGCACCCTACCCAATATTCGCATATCTGGGACTATCATCCCACTTTTATGCTCATATTGGGGCGGGTCACAAGGTCATTCACCCACCTATGAGCAAGCTCATGTGGGTTTAGACCTTTTGACTCTGGTATCATAAAATAAATTATTTTTATTTGTGGTTGAGCTGCATATCGCTATATTACCTCTCAAAAAAATATATTTTTATCACTATTCGCTATTACTAAATTAATATATTAACTATTAGGCATTTGCGAAACGCCAAAAGCCACATAAATGCTGACTTTTTTGTTTTTGTAATTTTGTTTTTCCTCACAAAGTTTTAAATTTTTATGTCTATTTTGTAAAAAAATTATTTTTAAAACATCGAACTTAAAATCTATTTTTGTACAAAATACATATATTTTAGTTATTGAGTTTCGCAATTACCTATATTAACTATAAATGAGCAAATTTAAAATATTGCACAAATATGTCCACGTTAGAAAGACATATTTTCCATAATCTATTGAAATGTATATAAGACACAAACAAAAGTAAATTATCTTTGTGCATTTTTTGTATTTGCTCATTTATACACCAGTTTACAACTTTATAAATGATAGATTTGCTGCCAAATCAGCTGTTTTAAAGCCTTTGTCATAGCATTTGATTTTATGTGCGTTTCGATATTTTTCACGAAAGTGGCAAAAAATATCTGGCTGCTGATATCCTTACTTATCTCAAGAAAAAAATACTGTACACTTTTGGTACGGTATTGGACAAAGTATTCATCTTGATAAGACAGAATATTTATAGCACAATAATTGATATGAAAAAGTTGTAAAGAGGTGTCATTTATAGATATTAACTATAAATGAACGGAATAAAAAACATATGTTCAAGTTCCACGTGAAACATATGTCTGCTCAGTAATCACAACTCTAAGTATTTATTTACATGGATAAGTTATTTCCTACTACATAAAAAGCTTCCATCTCAAAAAATATTTCAAGAATTATTAGCTTTCTAATCTGAACTTAGAAGTTTATAATTCTAACACCACTTTATAAATGATAGACTTGATGCCAAATAAGCTGTCTTCAAATCAGCTGTTTTAAAGGCTTTGTCACAGCATTTGGTTTTATGTATGTTTTGATATTTTTCTTGAAAGTGGCAAAAAATTTGGCTGCTGATACCATTACTAATGTCAAGACAAAAATACTGTACACTTTTGGTACGGTATTGGACAAAGTATTCATCCTGATAAGGCAGTATATTCATAGCACAATAACTGATATGAAAAAGTTATAAAGTGGTGAAGCTTAAAAAGCTCATACGAGAATTGAGCAGTTTTCTTAAATAATATTATAGGGCTTAATCAGAATAGTATGTTGATTTAAAGTTAAAAATAAAGTTATAAACATGTGAATTTAAAATATTTATAAAGTATGCTTTTTTTTGTAGCAAATAAAAATATAAAATTATATAATCATTAAGCAAAAGCGAATTACGGAGTGTTTGATTATGATATATAGGGAAAAATACAAGGTTGAACTAGAAGATATAGGGATGCATAATAGAATATCCAACAAAAGGATAATAACAATAATGGAAGATGTTGCCGCAGCGCATTCTGATTCGGTTGGGTATGGTGTTAAAGAAGTTGGGCAGACTAATTGTGCATGGGTTTTATTGGATTGGAAGATAAAAGTGGTTAACAGACCTGAATATAATACACATATAGAAGCATTTACGTGGTCAAGAAAAAGTGATAAGTTGTGTGCTTATAGAGATTTTGAGCTTCGTGATAATAACGGAAATGTGTGTGCTTTAGGGACATCACGCTGGCTGTATATGAATCTTATCCGAAGACGGCCAGTAGTGCTTAATCAGCAGATGAATGAGATATATGATACAGAAGAAGGCAAGATGGTCTTTGATGAGGAAATATGTAAGATAGATACGGAAATAGATGCTGGTAGTAATGATAATATAAAGGAAATTATTGAAAAAACATATAAAGTGGAACGAAGAGATATGGATATTAATGGTCATATGCATAATGTGAGCTATATAGAAGCTGCATATGAGGTAATACCAGAGGATATCTATAAAAATCATGAGTATTCTGACATAAGAGTTGAATACAAGAAAGAAATTATGGAAAATCAGGAAATTAAAATTAGATGTATAGTGTTTAAAAATAATGGTTGCCTGATAACTATGGAATCGGAAAATAAACTTCATGCTGTTATAAAACTTTCATGAGCTTATATCTGATAGTGTAGATGTACATATAAATATTAAGAAAAACTAAGAAAATAAATGTATGAAAATGTCAAAATACATTTGACAAAAGAGAATTATTAATATATACTAAGCAAGATTTGATTGACAAACTAAGTTGGTTTGTTAATGTATTAGTAAGTTTAATAAATAAAAAATGCAATTAATGGTTGATATTATTAATAGTAACATATATAATAATATTAGTTTTAAGAATATCGTTAGTACATATAAAGACTTGAGATAAAGAGATTTTAGAAGTCATATGTTTTGATGGTAAGTTTTGTATTTTTTATGTTTTTTGAATAATTCTATTGACATTTTGATAATATAATTGTATAAGATTATATGATAATCATACGACAAGATAGATATTATATTTTGATATTTGTTTTGTTTGATTATTTAGCTAATTAATCAATTTACTGATTTATCAAGTGATTGATTATTTGTTAGTTATTTGTTTTGGACAAAGGTATATTGGACAATCTCCAAAACCAATATACTTGACTATATTTCTATCCCCTCTACTCATCCCCGGTCACCCCAGACCGGGGAACTTTTTTGTTAATTCAGGTCATCTTTGGTTATATCTATAAATGAGCAGATACAGAAAATGTACAAAAATAATTAGCTTTTGTTTGTACCTCAGATACATTTGAATAGATTATGAAAAATCTATTTTTCTAACGTGGACACATTTGTGCAATATTTTAAATTTACTCATTTATAGATCATATCTTAAAGTGTGTTTGTTTTACATATCCACAGATGATACAATACATTTATGATTATGTTATTCATGGTCTGCCTGATTGTACAGTTATATTTATAACTATAAATGAATAATTTAAAATATTGTACGATTATGTCCGGGTTAGAAAGATGTACTTTGCTATTTGGATGAGATTATGCAGTATTTCTGATTTACTCATTTATGGTTTACAATAAGATAATGTTTTCTGTATGCTGTATTCGGATAAGAGAAATCTGTTGGACTTGTACAATGCGCTGAATAATTCGTCACATACGGATATTGATAATCTGACAGTAACTACGCTTAAGGGCGGAACATATATGAAGTATAAGAACGATGCTTCGTTTGTGTTTAGCTATGAATTGTATATGTTTGAACAGCAGTCATCGATTAATTTTAATATGCCGCTTAGATTTTTTCATTATGGTTCGGAAGTGTACAGGGATATGTTTCCGAATAATGTCCTGCACAAAAAGAGTATGCTTAAGATACCGACACCGCATTTTATCACATTTTATAATGGAAAAGAGAAGATGAAGGAGCGTGTTAAGATATTGAGGCTGTCAGATATGTTTGAGCAGAAGACGGATAATTCGGAGCTTGAGCTGATAGTTACTGTCATTAATATTAATCCGGAATATGAGAGTGACAATGACAGCAGGACTGATAAGGAAGAGCCTATTATCGGTGATGAAAGTAAGGATGTTTTTGTTAAAAATGCACTTGCAAATGCAGACATACTTAACCGATGTAAGTCTTTAAGGGATTATATGACATTTGTTAATAAGGTTCGTAATAAGATGGATGCTTATGAAATGGACGTAAAGGAAGCGGTAACGGAGGCGGTGGATGAAAGTATTAATGCATATTTTGATACTTACATTATTCATAGAAGAAAGAGCTTACTATCATACAGCTTGTATGGAGTATAGCTCTTTTTTATGGGATATACAATTCTCCAATCTTAAATAAAAATTCTAAGTAATAAAAAATAAGCAATACAAGAAAATTACTCAAAAATATATAAAATAACTCAAACTTCGCACATTAAAATGTGCCCATGCACCTTGAAAATTCAATAATAACTGGCATAAAAATAGCGTGAAACCAAAGGTTTTGCTATAATTGAGTTGTCTAAAAACAATTATAAACCGGAGGCTCATGCTATGAATAAAAGTATAACACAAGCGACTCAAAATAATAAGCAGATTTCTGAATCAAAAGTTTTTTCACAAGGGTTCATATTTCCTCAGCCTTGAAAGCAATCAATGCCTACAAAAGGAAAGGCACTCCTGTAACGGAGATTATTCAATACATGTTTCTGCTGATTTTCTCCAACAGAAGTATTTATATGAGTCTGCTCACAGGAAAAAATACCACTAATTTTGCAAAAGATACCGTGTATCGTTTTATGAAAATGGTTCAAATTAACTGGATGCATTTATGAATGCACTTCCTGAATTGTTAAAAACGAAACTGCAAGTTGCTTAAGGTCTGAACATTGACAACTTAATAACTGCCAGGTATTGAATTTTCAAGGTGCATAGTTAAAATTCATGTGCGAAGTTTGAGTAGTATTATTTAAATATGTCTTAATAATGTTGACAAAATCTGTAAAAATTAGTAAAAAACAGGTAAAAATTGAGTTACAAAAATTAAGTAATGTGATATAATTAACAAATAAATGTAAGTAGATAATATATGTTTACATATTACTGATAATATACAGGGAGGATTTATTATGGAGCAGGATAATAACATAATTACAGCATCCATAGAAGCTGAAAGCGTATCAGCACATACAAAAGAAAAGAAAGTATCAGGGTTTAAGAAAAGATTTGGGAAGAAAAAAAGAAAATCTGCCACTCAGATAAATGAAAGTAATAATGGCGTTAATCAGATAGATGGTACATATGAAGCAGCAGGAGAAGGAGATGTAACTACGGATGCATCTGCTTCTGTGGATACAAAGAAGTCTTTCAGAAAAAAGTCTTCAAAGGCAAAGAAAGCATTTAATATTTATAGGGATAATACAGGCGATGGAAGTAATAACACTGCAAAGCAGGGAGAAAGCTTTATGAGAGGCATTAAAACCAAGCTTATAATTACTTCACTGCTTCCTACGGTTGTAGGTGTAATAATTGTACTTATAGTTGCTGTTATTAATATCACACAGGGTATGAATGAACAGGCTGTCAATGGTCTGACACTTCTGGGTGAGTCTACGAAGGCAAGTTATGAGAATGCTTATATGGGTGACTGGCGTGTAGATAATAATGGTAATATGTTTAAGGGAGATACGAATCTTTCACAGAAGCAGGATGGAATTGATAAGTATATAACTGATAATGATGCGGATCTTGCAGTATTTATTGGAGTAGATTGTAAGCTGACATCTTTAAAAGATTCTAATAACAAGAGAATGTTAAGCCTTAAGGCAGATGAGAAGATATGGGAAACTGTTAAGTCAGGTACTATATATACAACTTCACATGTTGATATTGATGGAACTGAATATACAGGTGTGTATATTCCGCTTAAGAACTTTAGTGGAAGTGTTGTCGGTATGATGTTTTCTGGACAGCCAAGAACTGATATAACTTCATTTATTATGAATAAGATTATAACACTTATAGTAATATCACTGGTAGTATTTATAGTTGTTATTGTAGGAGCATTTTCAGTATCAAGCAGAATTGCAAATGCACTTATTTCAGTTAACAAAGTATTTATTTCCCTTGCAGACGGTGACCTTACAGGAGAAGTTAATCCTGCACTTCTTGCAAGAAAGGATGAGATAGGACAGATGGCTAAGTCTGTTCAGGTACTTATTGACAAGTTACATACTATTGTCACAGGCTTACAGAGTACAGCTGCCGCACTTCACAGTGCAGGTGACAGCATGACTAACACTGCAGGACAGTCAAGCAAGGCTACAGAAGAAATATCAAGTGCAGTTGAGGACATATCAAAGGGTGCAATCGCACAGGCGGAGGATATACAGAATGCATCAGCCCAGATTGCCAATATGGGTGAACTTATAAGTGGAATTGTAGAAAAGGTTGCTAATCTTACACAGGCGGCAGACACTATGAGTAAGGCAGGCGATACATCTATGAATACTATGGTTCTGCTTTCTGAGTCTAATGATAAGACTAATGAATCTATTGATAAGATTGCAAAACAGATTAATTTAACTAATGAGTCAGTTGGTAAAATCGGTCAGGCTGCATCGCTTATTACTAATATAGCAGACCAGACAAGTCTTCTTGCGCTTAATGCTTCGATTGAATCAGCAAGAGCAGGTGAGGCAGGCAGAGGCTTTGCAGTTGTAGCTTCTGAGATACAGAAGCTGGCATCACAGTCAGATGAAGCCGCAGGAGAGATTAAGGATATTATTGAAAGACTTCAGAAAGAGTCACAAAAGACTGTTTCTGATATGAATGATACTAAGGTTCTTATTAATGAGCAGATGGATAATCTGAATGCAACTAAGGACAGTTTTGTAGATGTGAGCGATGGTATTGCAGTATCAAGACAGGAGACTTCTGTTATCGAAAGTAACGCGGATTCTTGTAATGAGGCAAGAAAGCAGATTGATGATGTTGTAACTAATCTGTCAGCAATATCACAGCAAAATGCAGCTTCTGCACAGCAGACAACAGCATCTATGGAAGAACTTTCAGCAACTATCGGTACGCTTGCAGATACAGCTAATGACCTTATGAAGATATCAGAGCAGCTTAATATGGAAGTAAGATTCTTTACAGTAAGGTAAGAAATGCTTAACAGCGCGAATTTACGAGTATAAAGATGAAAAATAAATAGTGAATATTAAGAGGAAGGCAATAGTGAGTATGTCATTATTGCCTTCCTCTTATATCATAATTCGCAAATTATTGTTGTTACACCCTATAATCCGCACTATCGCGCTCTTTTTCCTGCTTAGCAGATTGCTTGGATTGTTCGTTTGTTAATTCATTTGAAAAGTAAATGCCTGATTTACTCCTCAGTTCTATCAATAACTTCACCAGTGTCAGGGTTTACAGATATTCCGTTGACCTCAAGCCGTTCATCAATCTGGATGACAAGGCACTGTTTTCCATCTATAAGACGGGTTTCTACAAGGTCTGTTTTATCAGGATTAATCTTTATAACAACGTCAGGTGTCTTTACCTCAAACTTTCTTGAAGGAGTTATGTTAGCAGCGGCAAGTCGTCCATTTTCACCTGCAGCCATCTCAAAGTGTTCTTCAAAGTCTGTAAGGCGTTCATCAGAAACACCACTACGCTCTAATATTTCTTTAACCTCTGTCTTATCAAGCATTACAGGGGCACTTGATACAGCCTTATGTTCTTCAATAACTTCATTCAGGTTATCGTGGATATTCTTTACCGTTTCATAGTTACAATCTTCACCGAGTGTTTCAGTTACAAGATTATTAAAGGTTTCTTTCTGGACATCGGCAGGAAGAGGAACTTCACAACTAAGAACTGAGTTCAGAAATTCCTGCTGGAAGTCGTCTGTATCTTTACAGTGGAATAGTATACTTTCATCATCAGTACTTCTGTTATTGAAAGCAGGAAATAAAAATGCGATATCAGGGTTATCCACCATATGGCTCTGTGTCTGGTTATGAAATGCCTTATCATTCTCAAAGTACCCAAGACCAGCCTTAGAAAGTGTAACCGGGCATATACAGCATAATATGTAGTTATATACCTCATCAGAGGCATCATCCATAGCAATGTTGTCAGCCGTAACACCGGGAATATCATATGTCTGGTTTACGATAAGAATAAGATAGTTGCCAGGATAATAGTAGCTGGTAATTATCTTGTCGTATAACTGGTTAAGAAGGTTATCATCATTCAGCTCACATTTTCTGAGTTCAAGAAGAAAATCTCTCTGCTGGTCTTTTCCGTAAGCATCAAGTGTAAACTTCATATCAATCAGGTTTCTGCCCGGCGTTCCGGAAAGACATTTTTTAAGAATGTCAATATACTTGTGGCGTTCTTCCTCAGGAAGATTAAGAAATGTTTCATTAAATGTTGTTACCTTATTTTTCTCTCCATCTACATAGCAGCCACATAATCTTAAGATACCGCAGTCTTCAATGTTAAACTGGGATTTTATTTCATTTATTTCTTTACGTGTCATAAATATAACTCTCCTTTTATTATCAGATTTTGAATAGCTCTGAAAAGCAGCATTAATATTCCTGTTTTTGTACTTTAACAGGATAGTATTATTATTTTACCACAGAAATGTGTCTGAAACATCAGGCATATTAATTATATTTGTCAATTTTATATGGCGGATAAATCTCATTAAGAAAATGTGTAATATTTTTTAATTGATTTTAAATAGTAATCTATAAATGAGCAAATTTAAAATATTGCACAAGTATGTCGGCGTTAAAAAACAGATTTTTCATAATCTATTGAAATGTATTTGAGGTACAAACAAAAACAAATTATTTTTTTGCATTTTTTTGTATATGCTCATTTATAGTAGTAATGATAATTTTGAAAGTTTCACAAGATTAAAAGTATTATTAAAGTATATATGAATGTTTAAAGAAGTAAAGAGTATATTTACGAGAGTATATTATACTTAATAAAATGATTGTAATATTATAAAATTGGATGTATAATAAGATAAATATATTAAATATAACAAATTATAGATGAGTAAATAAAGAAAAGTTGCAAAATGATAAGGATATATCCGAATTTACATAGATTTTACATAAAACAACAGATAGAATTCATGTATAAGATGTATAATAATTATTAAATATAAGTAAGTATAAACAGAATTTATAATAAAATGATTTTACATGAGAATAACATGAGAAGAATAGGAGGCAGACGTATGAAGATTGGAATGTTAACAAGTGGTGGTGACTGTCAGGCTTTGAATGCAGCTATGAGAGGTGTTGCAAAGAGTTTATATAATAAGATACCAGATGTAAAGATATATGGTTTTCTTGATGGATATAAGGGGCTTATCAATAATAACTGCAAGGTTATGAATGTTGATGACTTTTCAGGAATATTGACAATCGGAGGCACTATTCTTGGAACTTCAAGAACTCCTTTTAAGAAGATAACTGAGCCGGATGAGAATGGCAAAGATAAGATTGTATCTATGAAGAAGACTTATAAGGAGCTTGGACTTGACTGCCTTGTTATTCTTGGTGGCAATGGAACTCACAAGACAGCTAATCTGTTGAGCGAAGAAGGTCTTAATGTAGTTACATTGCCTAAGACTATTGATAATGACCTTGTTGGTACGGATGTCAGCTTTGGTTTCCAGTCAGCGGTAGATATTGCTACAAGCACTATTGATTGTATACATACAACAGCAGCCTCACACAGCAGGGTATTTATAGTAGAGCTTATGGGACATAAGACAGGCTGGCTGACACTTCACGCAGGTGTAGCGGGCGGCTCAGATGTTATTCTTATTCCAGAAATTCCATACGATTTAGATAAGGTTGTAGAGGCTATTAATAAAAGAAGCAGCCAGAAGAAGCATTTTACAATACTTGCAGTTGCAGAGGGTATTATATCAAAGGAAGAGATGGAGTTTACCAAAAAGGAGCTTAAGGAGATAAGAAAGAGAGAGCATTTTCCATCAGCAGCATACAGGATAGGTGCCGGTATTATGGAAAGAACAGGTCAGGAGGTAAGAGTTACAGTTCCGGGACACGTACAGCGTGGAGGAAGTCCTTGTGCATATGACAGGGTACTTGCATCAAGACTTGGCGCTAAGGCCGCAGAACTTATTATGAATGAGGAATATGGCTATATGGTATGTGTTAAGAATAACCAGATGGATAAGATTGCATTAAGAGAAGTTGCCGGCAAGTTAAAGACTGTCAATCCTGATGCTGGAATAATAAAAGAAGCAAAGGCGATGGGTATATGTTTTGGAGATTAAAGGCAATAAAGTTTCCATTTAAAAGGAAAAAAGATGAACAGCAGATTGTTATTGACGTAAAATCTGTGGAAACAGCTAAGGAACGAATAAAGGCGGCAATTGAACCAGCGCAGGTAAAAAAATCAGATGTTAATGTAACGGCTAAGAAACAAGCATCAGAAAGTGTAGATGTCATAGAAGTTTCAGGAAATCATCCGGAGAAAGAGAATAATCAATCAATGGAAAATGACGGGAACGACATTACAAAGCCAGAAACAAAAGAAACTGGGAAACAGAGGGTGGATATGGAACAATATAATAAGCTTGATAAAAATGAAATTATAAATGAAACAACAGATAAAATAAAACAGGAAGAACAGGTAAAACAGCCTATGGAAGCTAATAGTATAAAGAGCGCCGAACAGAATGTTGTCAGTGCGCATAAGAATTTAAAAGAAATTGAGGAAAATTATCGTAAGAAAGGTGAGAAGCTGCCTTTTTTTGCGAACAGAGAGTTATCATGGCTTAAGTTTAATGAAAGAGTTATAGATGAAGCTGATGATAAGAGAGTTCCTTTATGTGAAAGATTAACATTTGTTTCTATATTTAACAGCAATCTTGATGAGTTCTATATGGTAAGAGTTGGTTCGTTGTATGACCAGATGATTCTTGCGAAGAAGAGCAAACAGGAATTCATAACAGGATTTGACAATAAGTCAATGATGACGGCAGAGCAGCAGTTAGATGCTGTATTTGCAGAAACAAGAGAATTGTTACATAAGAAGGATAAAATATATGCAAGACTTATGTATGAATTTGACAGTCAGGGGGTTAAGCTTATAAGCTTTAATGATGTGGAGTATTCAGATGCAGTATATCTTGAGAATTACTTTAATAAGTCTATACTTCCTATACTTTCACCACAAGTTATAGGAAAGAAAAATCCGTTTCCATTTCTTAAGAATAAGGAGATATATGCAGTAGCCCTTCTTGGTTCTAAGAATAACGACAAGATAGGTCTTGTACCTTGCAGTAACGGGATATTTGACAGACTTATACCTATTCCTTCAGACAGCAGAAAGTATATGCTTGTTGAGGAGCTTATACTGCATTTTCTGCCGAAGATATTCAAGAAGTACAGTGTTAAGAGCAAGTCGCTTATAAGAATAATAAGAAATGCTGATATAGATATGGATGAGGCATTTTTTGATGAAGATATGGACTACAGGGACACTATGGAGCAGCTTATAAAAGAAAGAAGAAGACTGTGTCCTGTTAAGTTAGAGTATTCAAGGGTGCTTGATGATAAGGTTATATCTGAGCTCTGCAAGGAGTTGAAGCTTGACAAAAAGCAGGTATTTTATTCGGAGTCACCACTTGAGATGTCATTTATATCAAAGATACAGGATGACTTAAGAGGCAGAAGAGAATTATTCTATGAAAGAAGAGTACCACAGAATTCAAAGCAGTTGGATATAAAGCAGCCAATTATGGACCAGATAGCCAAAAAGGATGTGCTGTTAAGTTATCCATATGAAAGTATGCATCCACTTATTAAGCTGCTTAACGAAGCTGGAAGTGATGACAGGGTATTATCTATCAAGATGACTCTTTACAGGGTTGCCAAGAACTCACAGATAGTTGAGGCTCTTATAGAAGCGGCTGAGAATGGTAAAGAGGTTGTTGTACTTGTTGAACTGAGGGCAAGATTTGATGAAGAGAATAATATAGAATGGTCAAGACGTCTTGAAGAGGCTGGATGTAAGATTATATACGGAATAGAGCATATTAAGGTACATTCAAAGCTATGCCTTATAACATATAAAGATGGTGAGGACTTTAAGTATATAACTCACGTTGGAACAGGTAACTTTAACGAAAAGACAGCAAAGCTCTACACAGACCTTGCGCTTATTACCTCTGATGTAAATATTGCAAGAGAAACAGCAGATGTGTTCAATAATCTTGGACTTGGAGATGTAGTTGAACATACAGAACATTTGCTTGTTGCACCTAAGTGCCTTCAGAATAAGGTTCTTGAGCTTATCGATGATGAGATTAAAAAGGCTCAGAATGGTGAAGAAGCTTATATAGGTATAAAGATTAACTCTCTTACTGATAAGACTATCATAGAAAAGCTTGTTGAGGCCTCTATGAGTGGTGTTAAGATAGATATGGTCATAAGAGGTATAAGCTGTATGGTGGCTGGAATAGAAGGCTATACAGACAATATTACAATTACAAGTATTGTAGGAAGATTTCTTGAGCATTCACGTATATATATATTTGGCAAAGGTAAGACTGCAAAGATATATATATCATCAGCAGATTTTATGACAAGAAATACAATCAGGAGAGTCGAAGTTGCTACTCCTGTATATGATGATGGCATAAAGGAAAGAATTCTGCGTATGTTTAACACAATGCTTTGTGATAATGTCAAGGCAAGAATTATGGCTAATGATGGTAATTATTATAAGAAGGATGCGGTTGACGGAGTATCAAGGCTCAATTCGCAGGAATATTTTTATGATGAGGTTGTAAAGAAGGCACAACAGAATTAGATTATGGAATATATAAAATATTTATTAACTGCTTGAATTTATTTTTGAATTTGATACACTTTATAAGTATGTTAAATAATAGACACAAAAGTAAAGGATGGCATATATGAAACCAGCGGTATTTTTTCATAATTTTTTTGGACATCTGAATACTATTAATCATCACAAGTTTCAGGTTATGAAGAACTGCTTCAGGGTAGGGCTTTATAAGCAGGGACTATTGCACGATATGTCGAAGTACAGCTTTACGGAGTTTATTCCGGGTGTGAAGTATTATCAGGATGGAAACAGAAGTCCGAATAATGCGCAAAGAGAGGCAGAGGGCTGTTCGACAGCGTGGCTTCACCATAAGGGACGCAACAAGCATCATTATGAGTACTGGATTGATTATCCAGCCAAGGGTGGCGATGGAAGTCTTGTAGGTATGGAAATGCCTGTCAATTATGTTGTTGAAATGTTCTGTGACAGAGTGGCTGCCAGCAAGATATATAACAAGGATAAGTATAAGGATTCGGACTCACTTGAGTATTTTAAGCGTGGAATGAACCATTATATTATGCACCCTAAGACAAAGGAGCTTATATATAGTCTTCTTACAATGTTAGCAGAGAAGGGTGAGGATTATACATTTGCATATATAAAAGAAAATGTACTTAAGTAGGCAGGGTACGCATATGTCATATGCAGTTGTACATTGTTATGGATTGTGTTAAATGCGAGATATTTAATGATTTATGTATAAATGTAAAGAGAAAGTTGCAGTTTGCAGAGAGTTGTGGATTGCAGCCTTCTTTTTTTAATTCATGAAGGTTGCAGTTCGCAGCCTTCTTTTGGTTCTTTGGGTTCCTTGTCAAGAGCTGGGGGAAATATACATTATATGACTGACAATTAATTTAATTGTAGTAAATAAGTAGCTATTAAAGAGTCAGGAGTGGACACATTAAGAGATATTATCGTAAAGATAGGAATGACTTTACAGCTTTGGAAGCATATTATGAGGGGAATGTTCATTTACAGGTATAAATATATTGTGCCTGTAAAAAATATTATTGATTGATTATTATCAGTGTTATGTGTTAATATAAAGAGCAGATTAATCCTGATTACCCTGGGGAATATAGGATTAGTTATTCTATATAACTTTACCTGATGCGATTGCCTGATTGTTATGTAGAATATATGTAAGGTGTGCTGTATGACAGCATATATAACAAGGAATGAACGGAGGATTAAGGTATAATGTTAGAGCTTAATCATGTCGGATATACTACTGAAGATGGTATGGAGATATTGAAAGATATTACTTTAAAGATTGATGAAAGATTTGTAGCTATAACAGGACCAAATGGTGGTGGTAAGTCTACACTTGCAAAGGTTATAGCTGGTATATATCAGCCAACAGAGGGTACTATTCTTCTTGATGGAGTTGATATAACTAATATGAGCATTACTGACAGGGCGAAGGAGGGCATAAGCTTTGCATTCCAGCAGCCTGTAAGATTTAAGGGGCTTAAAGTAAGGGATTTGCTAAGACTTGCGGCAGGTAAAGATGCTAAATACAGTGAGCTTAAGGGATATCTTGAGGAGGTAGGTCTTCACGCAGAGGATTATATTAACAGAGAGCTTAACAGTAGTCTTTCTGGTGGAGAGTTAAAAAGAATTGAGATAGCCATGATAAGGGCAAGGGGAACAAAGCTGTCACTTTTTGATGAACCAGAGGCAGGAATTGACCTTTGGAGCTTCCAAAATCTTATAAAAGTATTTGAGGAAATGCATACAACAAACCACGGAAGTATCATAATTATAAGCCATCAGGAAAGAATTCTTGATATAGCTGACAAGATAGTAGTTATTAAGGATGGAACTATTGATAAGTATGGTGATAAGGAGGATATACTTCCACAGTTACTTGAGGGAACAGGTTCAATGGTCTGTTAATCAGTCATAATATTCAAAGAAAGGATGCCATATAATGGATGCAATAGAGAAGAAGCTTTTACATGAGGTTGCAGAACTTGATGCACTTCCTGTTGGAGCATACAATATAAGAGCAAATGGAAAGGCGGCAGCGCGTAATACAACTGCCAATATTGATATAGTTACAAAGGATGACAAGCCGGGAATAGACATATATATTAAGCCGGGAACCAAAAATGAGAGTGTGCATATTCCGGTTATCATAAGCCAGACAGGCCTTAAAGACCTTGTATACAATGATTTTCATATAGGAGAGAATGCGGATGTTACTATCATAGCCGGTTGTGGTATACACAACTGTGGAGATGATACATCAACACATGATGGAATTCATACATTTTATGTTGGAAAAAATGCTAAGTTAAAGTATATAGAGAAGCACTACGGAGAGGGAGAAGGACGTGGAAAGCGTCTTATGAATCCAACAACGATAGTCCATCTTGAAGATGGTGCTATTATGGATATGGAAACTTCCCAGATATCAGGAATAGATGATACTTTAAGGGAAACAAGCGGCGATATGGCGGCTGGTTCCAAGCTTACTATTCATGAAAATATAATGACTACAGGTGAGCAGCACGCAAAGACTGAGTTTAATATGGATGTCAATGGTGAGGATGCATCGGTTGATGTGGTTTCAAGAAGTGTTGCAAAGAATAACAGTTATCAGGAGTTTGTGAGCAGAATTAATGGTAATACAAAATGTGCAGGACACAGCTCATGCGATGCCATTATTATGGATAACGCCTGTGTTACAGCGAGTCCGCAGCTTAAGGCAAACAGTGTTGATGCAAGTCTTATACATGAGGCGGCTATAGGAAAAATAGCAGGCGACCAGCTTATAAAGCTTATGACACTTGGTCTTACAGAGGAAGAAGCGGAAGAGCAGATTGTAAATGGATTCCTGAGTTAGAGAAGACGTTTGTATTATAAGCAGAATATTTGTTACATTTAAAATGAAATCTATAAATGAGTAAATCTGAAAAATTGCTAATTATATAGATAAAATATTATATATTATAGTTACTGTATAATGTTATATAAACTAATATATATTATGGCAGATTAGATTGATAACGTATAAAGAGTGAAACAATCTGTAGTCATTATATTTATTGGCGGATAAGACTTTATACAGTAACTTTTTATATGCGTTTAATTGACATTTTATGGATTACGGTTTAGCCTATTAACGGCAGATATAAATAGTGAAGTAAATATGATGATGCGTATAAAATAATATTTTAAGACAAAACAGGAGTTAATATAATTATGGGCGTAGAAGAATTTTTAAAGCAGGAAGAAGAAAGATTTATAAGGGATAATCTTATGACAGACGAAATGTTTGACTTTATAAGAACTAATACGCTACCTTTCAACCAGCTTATGGCATACTACAGATGTGCGATTATGGAGGTGGAAACTAAGTTCAAGGTGCTCAATGAGCAGTTTTCACTACAATATGACAGAAATCCTATAGAATCTATAAAGACAAGAATTAAGTCAACAGAAGGAATCATAAAGAAGGCAAACAAGAAAAAAATTCCATTTACAATGCAGTCGATAGAGGAGAATATAAGGGATATAGCAGGAATAAGAGTTATATGTTCATTTTCAGAGGATATATATATGCTTGCAGACTGCCTGTTAAAGCAGGATGATGTAAAGCTTATAGAGATGAAGGATTACATAAAGCATCCTAAGGAAAGTGGATACAGGAGTCTTCACCTTATCATTGAGATACCGATATTCCTTCAGAATGAGAAAAGGCCTATGAAGGTTGAGGTTCAGTTAAGAACTATTGCTATGGACTTCTGGGCAAGTGTTGAGCATAAGTTAAGATATAAGAAGAATATACCTGACAGCGAGGCAGAAACGCTGGCAGTGGAGCTTTCAAGCTATGCAGACCAGCTTGCAGAGCTTGATTATAAAATGGAGCAGATTAAGAAGCGTATAGTTGAAGCAGAAAAGGGTGCAGCGGCTTCAGAGGAGAGGAGAAGACCACTTCCAACTATTGGAGGGATGCTGGTGAAGAATAGGATTAATGGGCTTATAAAGTAGTGGCTGATTATAGTTATTGGCGAACGGACAACATAATATAAGCGGAAAATAGCGGGGAATATATCACCGATGCCAGAAGATTTAATTGGCTATTTCTAAGACTTTTTATTTAGGTAGTAGCTACGGGTCGCTACC
>FR886345.1:0-3359 GCA_000436535.1 Eubacterium sp. CAG:252
AGGATGTACGAAGCAGCGAAGCCGTGCCAAGGAGGGCACGTCTGAGCGGTAGCGTCAGTTACCATAATTTATATGTAAAGACTTAGAAATATCCAATCAAATCTTCTGGCATTGAACATCGTGTGAAGGACTGCCTGTAGCTTATATTTGTCGTCCGTTCGTCACATATGAAATTCAATTAAACAACAATATAATTTTCTTACAGATTTTTTCTTACATTTTCTGTTGCAGCAACCATATTTTTAAGACTCTTCTCTGTTTCGTATACGCCTCTTGTTTTAAGACCACAGTCCGGATTAATCCATAATTTATCTTTATCTATCTTTGTGAGCATTATATTGATTGCTTGTGTTATTTCCTCTACAGAAGGTATTCTTGGTGAATGAATATCATATACACCCGGTCCTGCCTCTGTTTCAAAATTGTTCTCCCTAAGTGAGTCAAGAATTAACAGGTCAGAACGTGATGCCTCAAATGTAATGACATCCGCATCCATATCATCTATCGCCGGAATAATATCTGTGAATTCACTATAGCACATATGTGTATGAATTTGTGTTTCAGGTCTGACACCGCTTGATGTAAGTCTGAAAGCAGGTATTGCAAAATCAAGATATTCACAATTCCAGTCTGACTTTCTTAATGGAAGTTTCTCTCTGAGCGCCGCCTCATCAATCTGTATAATCTTAATTCCATTAGCCTCAAGTTCAAGCACTTCATCGCGTATGGCAAGTGCAATCTGTGATATAGATTCTTTAATAGTAATATCCTCTCTTGGGAATGACCAGTTAAGTATTGTAACCGGTCCCGTAAGCATCCCCTTCATAATCTTATTAGTAAGGGACTGCGCATATACTGACCATTCTACTGTAATTGACTTCTTACGATATACATCACCCCAGATTACTGGTGGTTTAACACATCTTGTACCATATGACTGTACCCACGCCCTTTCAGTAAACAGGAAACCACCCAGAGCTTCTCCAAAGTATTCAACCATATCATTTCGTTCATACTCTCCATGAACAAGCACATCAAGCCCGATTTCCTCCTGCAATCTGACACATTCCTTTATTTTGTTTCTGTTGAATTCAATATACTCCTGCTTTGTAATCTCACCCTTACGGAAAGCAGAACGATTTGCCTTAACATCTTTTGTCTGTGGGAATGAACCTATTGTAGTTGTTGGCAGCTTTGGTAATCCAAATGCTTCTTTCTGTATCTTCTGTCTTTTACTTCTTTCAGGCTGTCTGTGATAATCTTCTGCTTTAACTTCCGCTAATCTTTTCTTAACTTCTGCATTGTCACAGTTTCTTGTACCTGCAAAAAGCTGCCTGTTAGCCTTTAATGTATCCTCTGCATTTATGTCATCACTCTCTGCAATCTGGCTTAGTTCTTTTAATTCAACAAGCTTTTCCTTTGCAAATGCGAAATAATCAGTATATTCCTTAGATAATTTTGTTTCATTTTCTAATGTATATGGCACATGCTGTAATGAGCAGGAAGTTGATAATACTGTCTTTATATTCTTTTCTTTTAAAGTATTAATAATATCAAGTGTTTTCTCATAATGGTTTTTCCAGATATTTTTTCCATTAACAACTCCGGCAAATAATATCTTATCATCTGGGAAACCATACTTATTAATAAGCTCTGGCGTTTTCTTTCCCTCTATAAAATCAAGTCCTACCCCGTCAAATGGAAGCTTTACAATATCCTCATATACATCCCTGACATCTCCGAAATATGTCTGAAGAAGAACCTTACATTTTCCCTTCTCACCTAAAATATTGCTGTAAAGCTTAACAAAAAGCTCCCTGTCCTTATCTGTCATATCCTGCACAAGTGCTGGTTCATCAAACTGAAGGCACTGTATTGCTGTATCGTTACATTTTTTAAGAACCTCTTTATAAGCATTTGCAAATGCATATGCAAAATCATCAGCATTTTTCTCACCTGTAAACCTGCAAAGCTTAAGAAGAGTATACACACCTGTAATAACCGGTTTTGTTTCTATATTTTCGTGCTTCGCCTCATTATATTCATCCCATAACTTGCTTCCTGAAAGTCTGATATCTGTATCATCTTCAACCTCCGGCACAATATAATGATAATTAGTATTAAACCACTTCTTCATCGCAAGTGCCTTAACATCACCATTCTCCCCCTGATAGCCTCTTGCCATCGCAAAATATCTGTCAAGCTCTGATATATCCAGCTTCTTATATCTTGCCGGAATTATATTAAGAATAAATGCCGTGTCAAGTACAATATCATAATATGAAAAATCATTTGATGTAATATAATCTATTCCAGCCTCCCTCTGTGTAAGCCAGTGTACTTTTCTTAACGCCTTCGCTGTAGCTTCAAGTTCCTCTTCACTTATCTCATACCTGAAATATTTTTCTAACGCAAACTTTAATTCTCTTAATGCTCCTATTCTTGGATAACCAACTACTGCTGTTTTCATAATTTCTCCTCACATTTTTCTGTTAATAATTAATTGATAGTGCTATTATAAATATCAGAATAAAATTTGTATAATACATTAAAAAATACGTTTGCCATAGTTTTAAGCTATTGCAAGCCCATTTATAGTAAAGTATTATACGCAGCTAATAATTTATGAGTATCCGTCAGTCTGACACTGACATACTGCATATTACTGATGACCAATAATATCTAATAAGAAAGGAATTACAAAAACATTATGGAACTAATCAAAGGAAGACCAGCTGACGAAGCTGGCAGACTTGACAAAGAAATAAGGGTATACGACTTACTTGATAAACTTGGAATGGAATACTACAGAACCGACCACGAACCTGCAACAACTATGGAAGTATGCAACGATATTGATAAAATTCTTGACACACTTATATGTAAGAACCTTTTCTTATGTAACAGACAGAAAACACAGTTCTATCTTCTTATGATGCCGGGTGATAAAGTATTTAAGACTAAGGACTTAAGCCAGCAGATTAATTCGGCAAGACTTTCATTTGCCGGTGAGGAATATATGGAGGAGTATCTTGATATAACACCGGGTTCTGTATCCATTATGGGGCTTATGAACGACACAGACAATCACGTCCAGTTACTTATCGATAAGGAGGTACTTGAAGGTGACTCTCTTGGATGCCACCCTTGTATCAACACTTCAAGCCTTAAGTTAAAGACTAAAGAAGTTATGGAGAAGTTCCTGCCTGCTGTACATCATGAGGCTATAATTGTTGAACTTCCAAGATATGAAGATACCAACGCCTGATAAACATATCATAATACTAATATGCCATGGTCATAAGGTCATTCACCCACATGAACTTACTCATAGGTGGATGAATGACCTTATGCCCCCC
>FR886345.1:3388-9518 GCA_000436535.1 Eubacterium sp. CAG:252
CCCCCCAATAATCGCATAATACTAAAAAATGGGAGTGCGCAGCACGGAACAATCCGTAGGTATAACGTTGGGGCACAATCCCCAAACATTATACCTACCTGATTTTATTTATCTCTCTAGCATATATAATCATCCCCGCTATCATAATAAATGGCATTGTCAATATACACCATAACGACTCCCTGAATACTTCATACATACATATTGCAATCATCCTGCCCTTGGTCATTCCCATATGACGAAGAAGCTTAAGCCTGTCAAGTCGTCTGTCTATCCTGTTTCTTATGATTATAGCCATTATGAACACCTGAATTATTACAACTGCCAATATGGTTATTCCATATTGAAGTATATTATTGACAAGCTGTGTCCTGTATATATTCTTATCATCAACATTAGACTTATATGTTATATTATTGTTCTTAAAATAGAGCGCAACTTTATTATTAGTAGCTGAAAATGTAGATGAAAGGTCATACTTAATACTTATCTGGTTATATTCAAGATTAAAATCTATATCATCAGTCAGCTCTTCCCCTGTTATTCTTTGCATAAGGTCCTTCTGACTGTCTATTGCCTGCTTTGCAAGCTCCTCACTTGCCAATACCGTATAATAGCCATAATCCGGTATAATACCATTAAAATCTGCTTTCACCTCATCAGTAACCTTTACAACAGCCGCAACTTTTGGTGATACACATGCTCCCATAATATTTTCTATCTCAAGAGCTGCCTGGTCACCCGTATAGCTGTGTACTGTCAAATAACCTCCATCATCATTAGTAGGCAAATTTTTATTATACAGGTCAACTTTGCCACTATTATTATATCTATTATAAAAAGGCACATCATATGAATAAACACTTTTTCCCCTATATACATTATTTAAATATTTTGTTCCCAGTTCTCCAAACGGGACTGCATAATAATTATAATATAAGGTATCACCTGCACTTAAGGTATTATCATATTCCCTAAAACAGTTGTCCTGCAAAAATACTATTACCTGTTTTCCATTCTTAAAATCATCATAATTAATTAAAGACTCATCTATATACTTAGATGCTATATCATATATCTTCTGCGTTGGATTAACATATTCCGTCGCAAAAAGATATCTGTCAGCATATGAGAAATCCACAGGATTTTTTACTGTTTCAGAGGATTGTGGTGTATATACATCTTTTAGTTTATCAATGCCCATTTTAGTATAATCCTGATTATCCCAGAACCAGCTTCTTTCTGACTCATACACTGAATAATCAATCGAAGCAATACCTGATATCTGATTAAGCCCATTTATAACCTCAGGGGATATTCCATCAATAATATTAGTATTACCTGTTTTAATATCTGTTGACTTTGTACCAGCATTAAGAGCAAAACTAAGCATCGCTATCCTGTCTGTAGAATTGTACGGCATTGGTTTTGAAAACAGATACTTTCGGGAAGATATATCTGTATATATATCCATTATTTCATCATATGACATATTATACTTTTTATATGAACTGCTTACATCATTATAACAATCATTTTGTGTATACACATCCTCTGATAATGACTTATATGGATACTTGTCATAATCCTTAAAATATGCTATATATGTAAATCTTGTTGTATAATAAGATACCTTTGGGTCTGTATATCCATATACATCCGGTAAAGAGTCATTATTTATATATTCTTTTAATGATGTTGCAATCCTTACACCACTGAGTACAAGAATTACACATACACATAGTGCAAATAAACGTATACCTGCTATCATACCTAGCCCATCTTTTTTCATTAACCTGCTGACAATACCCCTGTATACATTATATGATTTTAAATGTGATTTTCTTATATCTGCTTTAGATTTGACATTTGCTGTATTAGGTTTTCTATTATTTTCACTTTCTTTTTCTAAACGCTTCTGGCTAAAAGACTCTTTTATATTAGACACAAGTCCTGCTAATTCTTCTATAACAACCGCTATTATTACTGAGCCTATACTTTTCAGTATAACTGAAGCATTAACAGTATAAAATGTAAAACCTGCCATATTCTCTAAGTTTCTGCCAGTTATTGCACCAATTATCATAGCAGTAATAACACCCGCAATGGCAGATGGTATTATTATAACTGCATTTTCAATAATATACATAGTTCTTAACTGTAAACTGTCAGCACCTATGGCAGCATATCTTTGATACGAAGCTTTTCTTGTATTCCTGTATTCTATGAGCTGGTAAGAAAGCGCAGTTATGCCTATAGCCATGACAACAAGATACATATATACATATATTCCGGAGGTTCCCCAAGTCTTATAATCATATACTCCGGAATTATATACATAATTTCTGCCAGTTTTTTCTTTAATAGACTTACATATTGTTTTATAATCATCAGTTCTTATTGATGACTTGATAGGATATAAAAATACATAGTGAATGTTATAATTAAATGCTTCGAGTTCGTCCTCACTTACTATTGCTGACGGAATCTGCTTTCCACTATTCCATATATTGGTATAATTCCTATATATTCCGACAAGCTTATAAGTCTTTATACGCCTGTTCTCATCATTCGATATACTGTTATTTTCACAATAATGCAGGCTTATATCCTCTCCCAGCTCTCCCTCATATCCAAGAGTAAGAAGAGTATTCCAGTCCATCGCTATCTCATCGTTATTCTGTGGCTGTCTTCCTTCATCCAGCTTAATATGCGACTGGCTTATGCCTTCTTCTGACAGACTTCCCACATAAAGACCTGTATTCTCCCACTCATCATTTAGCACATTTACACTTCTGTTAATTGTAACCGGCTGCTCAAGATATATGTGACTTGTAAGATTATAATTAGGCTCCCTGCTGCCTATCTCCATTATAAACCAGTCACCAAACCTGTCCTTATTGGAAGCCATCTGCCACTGGTACATATTTTCTTCAAATATAAGAACTGCTGTTACAAAAAACACTGCAAGCAGCGTTGTAAGCGATGCTCTTATTATCTGTCTGTATCTTCTTCTGACACTTTTAAGTGCTATGCCTGATATACTCACGTTCACTATGCCTTTCTCTTCATAACATACTTAGGAAGCATTATTCTGAAGCTTACACCCTTTGAGTCCTCATTATTATTAACACTGACATTTCCGTGATGTGCCTCTATAATAAGCTTTGATAAGTTCAGACCTATTCCTGCATGCATAGAATCATAACTCTTCCCACTCTCAAACCTGTTAAACACATTTTCAATCTTATCCTTATCTATACCTTTTCCATCATCTTTTATCGTTATAATACATTTATCCCTATTACATACAGCAGTTATATCCACATGCTCTGCTTCTTCGCTGCAATTCTGGATTATATTAATAAGCGCCTCTGATAACCACTGTTCATCTGCATTAATACAATAATCAGCATCATCACAATCAGTTGTTATAACACACTGTGTCCTGCCATCATTATTAACTGGAACTTTGGATACAACTTCTTCAAGAAACACTCCTACATTAATATCATCCTTGGTAAATACTATCTTTCCTGACTCCATTCTGCTAAGCTTTAATAGGCGCACAATAAAATCTCTTATCCTGTATGTCTGGCGGAAACACTCATTAAGGTTATCCGAAAGAGTATTCATTATAGTATTGTTATTCTGGCGGTCTGCACTATCACCTATAGTTTCTCCCATCATATCAAGCGACAGGCTGAGTGCTGTAAGAGGTGTCTTTATCTGGTGTGCTATATTTTCTGTATAATCCTGTAGCTGCTTGTTTCTCTTTTCCATATAAGACTTATAGGCAGCTAATTCCTGTGACAGATTTTCATTGGTTTCCTTTAATTCTTTAGCATAGGAATATATATCATCATGTCCGATTTTTACAATATTATAGATTGCAAGAACTATAACAAAAACCACTATTACTCCTACAATAAGAAATGGTATATATACTTTTCCATATAGAAACATATACCATGCCCCATTGGTTGTATATCCTGCCTCCTGTAACACCTTTGGATAATCAGATACCGGTATATTACCATGTGTACCATAAAATAATATGTATAATAACTGCTTTCCTGCCTGTGAATCCTGCCCGTATAATGACGTTACCATATACCTTAATCTGTATTCATAATATATGGTAATTACCGCAACCGCAGCTATTATTGATACAAGTAATACTCCCGTATATATATACATTCTCTTTTTTAATGCTCTCTCCATCTGTAGCCAACTCCCCTTATCGTATCTATATATGCCTCATCTGAGCCATCCATCTTACCAAGCTTGTTTTTAAGTCTGCTGATAGTAACAGTAAGCGTATTGTCTTCAACAAATGTTCCTGTTCTGTCCCACAGTTTTTCAAAAAATATATTTCTTTTTACGATAAGACCACGATTGTATACAAGTATCTCTAACAATGCAAATTCTGTTGGGGACAGCTGTATATCCTTTCCAGCCTTTTTTACCTCAAGTGTATTAAAGTTAATACTAAGTGTTCCTAATGTATACAGCTTGGAATTCCTTGTATCAAGCATCGCCTGTCTTCGCAGGTTTGCGCTTATTCTTGACATAAGCTCTGACATTCTGAAGGGCTTTGTTATATAATCATCGCCGCCTATATCAAGTCCTTTAGTTATACTTTCTTCGTCATCACAGGATGTTAAGAATATGACCGGTGCCATATTTCCGTTTTTTCGCAGTTTTTCACATACACTAAAGCCATCACCGTCAGGAAGATACACATCCAGAAGAAAAAGAGAGATATTATCGTGTGGCTTACTGTCAAACTCCTTTACATCTGCTGCCTCCTCTACATTATGTCCTTTATCCTTAAGCATTCTGGCTAACTGTCCCCTTATAACCTCATCATCCTCTAATATAAGTATCAATGCCATTACTTTATCTCACCATCTGATATAGTTATTATTCTGTCGGCATAATCTGCCATCTGCCTGTCATGAGTTACCATAATTATAGTCTGGTCATACCTCTGGCTTGCTTTTGATAACATTTCTGCAACTGTCTTTGCACTGCCTGCGTCAAGATTGCCTGTAGGCTCATCTGCAAATATAACTGCCGGATTGGTTATAAGTGCTCTTGCTATTGCAACTCTCTGCTGTTCACCACCAGACATTTCAGATGGATACTTATTCTTACAGTGGCTTATCTCTAATTCTTCAAGTATCTCATCGACTTTTGACTCGTCTGCTTTCTTTTTATCAAGCAGGATTGGCATAACTATGTTCTCATAAGCTGTGAATTCAGGAAAAAGACTGTAATCCTGATATATAAAGCCTATATTTCTTCTCCTGAAAGCAGAAAGCTTCTTATCTTTCATATGTGTGATATCCTCACCCTTTATCAGAATATTACCTGAATCAGAGGTATCCATACTTCCCAGTATTCTTAACAGTGTTGACTTTCCAGAACCACTCTTTCCTATAATAGCCGTGAACTCACCTTTGCCGAATTCAAGTGAGCATTTCTTTAACGCATATACATCAACACTTCCTGTATGATATGTTTTTGATATATCTTTAGCCTGTAATATAGTTTCCATAATATTCCTCATTTCTACACTTTTTTATGTATCTTAAGTCTGCGCGAAAACACTCCTTCTGTATGTAAAAATATTTCGCATAATCATTTCAACCTTCTTGTACTTCCATAATATATAAGCAGTTCTAAAATCAGCATAAGTGGCATAGTAAATATACACCACAGCGACTCTCTTAAGGCTTCTCTCATACATATGCCAAGCAGCTTACCCTTAGTCATACCCATTCTTCTGAAAAGAAGGAACTTATCACGTCTGCCTGCTATTCTGTTTCTTATTATTATCGCCATTATAAGAAGCTGTATAACAACCACTGCAAATATAGTTATACCATATTGTAATATATTATTGACAAGCTGTGTCCTATATACATTCTTAGAATCAACATTTGACTTATATGTTATATTATTACTCTTAAGATAGAGCGCAACTTTATTGTTGGTAGCAGAAAATGTTGATGAAAGGTCATAGTTCATCCTAATCTGATTATACTGAAGCTCAAAGTCTATTCCATCTGTCAGCTCTTCGCCTGTTATTCTTCTCATAAGGTTCTTCTGATTATCTAACGCC
>FR886345.1:9539-16477 GCA_000436535.1 Eubacterium sp. CAG:252
TGATTATCTAACGCCTGTTTAGCAAGCTCTTCGCTGGCAAGTGAAGTATAATATCCATAATCAGGAATTATTCCATTAAAGTCAGCCTTTACCTCATCTGTTACCTTTATAACTGCCGCTACTTTAGGTGATACACAGGCTCCATACAGTGTTTCTATCTCTAATCCTTTCTGTGTTCCATCAAATGACTGTGTATTTGTACTTTCCACTTCTGTGACATATAAATCTATCTTTCCACTGTTATTGTACTTATTAAAAAATGGTATGTCATATGGATATATCGGATATTTTTCTATGCCAAATATATAACTTCTGCAATTTCCAAAAGGAATATTATAATAATTATAATACAGTGTATCTCCGGCTTTCAAAGTATCATCATATTCACCTTCACAGTTATCCTGTATAAATACTATAACCTGCTTACCACTCGCAAAGTCCTCATAGCTTATATTTTCTTTATCTATATATTTACCTGCTATATCATATATCTGCTTTGTAGGCTTTACATACTCTGTTGCATACATATATCTGTCGCCATATACAGGGTCCTTTGTTATAACTGCCACACCGGAAGGTCTGTTTTTAATTTCATTCCCATACTTATAAGAGCCCATCTTATGGTAATCTTGATTATCCCAGTACCATGCTCTTTCTGTTTCATATATAGAATAATCAAATGACACTATCCCCGGTATTTCACTTAATCCATCTATAATCTCTGATTGTATTCCGCTCATAAGATTAGTATTGCCATCTTTCATATATTGTGAATTGGATATCCTGAATTCCGACATAACTACACGGTCTGATTTATTCACAAGCGGCATAAAAAACTTTTGTATTCTATCCTGTTCAGAAAATAATTCATATATTTCATCATACTTCATAGGATATCTGGTATAAGACTCCTTTGCATCACTTAAAAAGTCAACTTTCGTGTACACATTTTTATCAAAAGACTTAGATGGATAACTGTCATAATCTTTCAGATACGTTATATAATTCATCTCTGTTATATAATTAGATGATGCCGGGTCAAGATATCCATATATATCCGGAAGTGAGTCATTACTCTTATATTCCTTAATAGAAGTGGATATCTTCATAACACTGAATATAAGCACTATACATATAAATAATGCAAATAATCTCACACCTATAATCACACCTGCGCCATCACGTTTCATTAACCTGTGTGTTATTGTGCTGTACAGATTACCAACCTTAAGCTTTGACTTATTATATGACGACTTATTACTGCCACTATTATGACTATCCGCCTGTATATTGGCACTTTTATTAAGCTCTGTACTGCTTTTGTGTACTTCAACGGGAACTATAGTTTTCCTGCTCCTGTTTTTAAGCCGTTTCTCTTTAGCCATAGCATTTATATTAGAGAAAAGACCAACAATCTCTTCAATAATAACTGCAATAACAACAGATATTATACTCTTTAATATGACTGAACTGTTGACTGTGTAAAATGCAAATCCGGTTCTTTGTTCAAGCATATGTCCTATAATTCCGCCTGCTAAAAATGCTATTGCAATTCCTATTATAGCTGCCGGAATTATAATGAGTGCATTTTCAATTATATACATAATCTTAAGCTGTGAGCTGTCTGCACCTAATGCTGCATACTTCTTAAAGGACTGCTTTCTCGTATTCTTATATTCTATAAGCTGATAAGAAAGTGCTGTTATTCCTATCGCCATGACAATAAGATACATATACAGATATATATTGGCAGAACCCCATGGCTTATAATCATACACTCCGGAATTGTATATATAACTTTTGCTGGTTGCTTCATTTAAAGAGTTAAATATAGAGTTATAATCATCTATCTTTGCTGAGTCTTTTATAGGGTATATGTATACATATCTTGTATCATACTTAAAATTCTGTAATTCATCCTCACTTACTATCGCTGACGGAATTTGCTTTCCATTGTTCCAGATATTCGTATAATTCCTGTATATTCCTACAAGCTTATAGGTCTTTGTTTTTCTCTTATCTTCGTTGGATATACTATTATTCTCACTATAATAAAGAGTTATATCCTCTCCTATCTCACCCGTATAACCAAGTGAAAGAAGCGTATTCCAGTCCATCGCTATCTCATCACTATTCCCCGGCTGCTTTCCTTCATCAAGCTTAATATGTGACTGTTTTATAAAATCCTGTGGCAGACTTCCTACATAAAAGCCTGTATTTTCCCAGTCACTGTTAAGCACATATACACTTCTTGGCACCTTTACAGGTTCCTTGATATAGCTGTTATCTGTCAGGTTACTGTCCGGATTCTTACTTCCTATATCCATCACAAACCAGTCGCCAAATCTGTCCTTATTAGATTGCATCTGCCACTGATACATATTCTCCTGAAATATAAGAACAGCCGTCACAAAAAATACTGCAAGAAGTGTTGTAAGTGCAGCTCTTATAATCTGCCTGTACCTTCTTTTCACACTTTTAAATGTTATTTTTAGTATATTCACGTTGTCACTCTTCCTTCCCTATACGGACCTGACGTGAATTATTACTAATATAACATCTTATTATACTATAAATCTATTAATTCTGTATCACTTCTTAATTGAATTATTATTAATATGATATCTTATTATACGGCAGGCTGCGTATATTTAATCTATTACTAGATTAACGCATCAATCTTACAACAATCTTACAGTGCTTTTCTTCTTCTAACCTGCTTTCCAGTAGTGCTTTTTCTGTGTCTTATCAAGATTATCAATAAAATGTTTTTTATATAGCAGAAAGTCTTCTATATCCATAAATATATGAAATAATAATGCGCTGCTTTCAAATTCCTCCCTTGTTGCAGGAAGTTCCTCATCCTTTATATGTTCAATAAGTTCTTTTAACCTTACAAGCTGTTCCTGTGGATTGTTATATTCTGTTATATTTCCTGCAAGATACAGCAGATACTCTGCGGCTATTTTGGCATTTTTAGGCATAGTACGCATTTTCTTCATCTCATAATGAAGATTATGAAGTATCTGGCACTGATTTTTTCTCATCTCAAAGTACGATATATAATATTCCGGGTGGGAATAAAATGTATTATTCTGATATTCATATGCCTCTTTGATACAATCCTGTATATCTTTTTCAAGTGTTTTCATATTTTCCCATACATCTGTTTCCATTTTTTTGTTGGACAGATACGCAGACATCGCACCCATAATCATCTGCATCCTGTTTTCTATATCTCTCATATTAGTAACTATATGTCTTTTATGCTCATAGTTACCATTAAACAGATTAAATACTATGGCAAAACCGACTCCCACAAGGACAATTCCAAGCTCATTCCACACCGCAGCATCATTGAAATTCTCATATGTAACAAGATGTGCGGCTATAACACCATTTACAGAAATAGTTGCTCTCCAGTCAAGTATCTCCGCCATAAACACTATAAATGTGAGTAGTATCCCATATGCTATCCACATACTGCTTATATGTGTAAATAAAAGCCATCCTGCAAGCACTGTTATTAAAAATGAAGCTATTCTGCTGCCAGACAGCTTTATAGTTTCCCACTTTGAATTCATAAGCGAAAGCAGTGTTATAGTTCCGGCAGACACTGCATAGTTAAATCCAAGTTTTTGTGCTGCATAAAGTGAAAGACTGCTTCCTATTCCTATTTTAAGAGATAATAATATTATTTTTCTATATCTGTTCATATATACCATATCTCCCTTCTATCTATTCATCATATTTTTTATATACTTTTATATAAAACAAAGGACTGTTACATCATTTATCCGTGATGCAACAGCCCTTTGCTCGTAAAATATTAGGTTTGGGTTTAATGTAAGTATAAATATTGATTAATACTTTATCTTTGGTACTCTGTTTTCTCTGGCTTGTTGTGTTATGGCTTACTAGCACATTGTAAGCCATAACTAAATAGATGATTATACATCAGTCAATGCTAGTTAGTAGTTGTCTGCACCAGCATTGTATTGTGGCTGAATAAACATAAATCATATAAATAATCACATCGCTATATAATGCATGTTTATCCTTTATATAAACATTGTATATTGCACATTATACACAATGTATATACCTTTCCATATAATCAGGCTGATTAATGGTTAAGCTTTGTCAGATATAAATTGTCTGACTTAATTACTTGATAAATCCAACTTCTTTAGATATCTTCTCGTATGCTGCATCCTTCTTCTGGTTGAATATCACCTTGTTTTCTTCAAACATATTATTGCCCTTAGTATCTATAGATACGATAAGTGGGCCGAATTCCTTAACACGGCAGTTCCAGAGTGTTTCAGGCATTCCTAAGTCACGCCATTCAGCTCTTACTATTTCTTCTACCTCTGTAGCTGCTACTACTGCATTTCCTGCTGGGAATACACAGTGTATAGCTCCGAATTCCTTGCAGGCTCTCTCTGTATTTTCCTTCATACCACCTTTACCGATGATAACTCTTACGCCTGTAAGCTTAACGAATTCATACTCAAACTTTTCCATTCTCATACTTGTTGTAGGGCCTACAGAAACCATCTCAAACTTATCATTCTCAAGTGGTCTGATGATTGGACCCGCGTGGAATATTGCATTATTTCTAACATCTACTGGAAGTTCTCTTCCTTCTTCTACAAGTCTTCTGTGTGCAACATCACGGCATGTTGTCATACTTCCGTCAAGATATACGATATCGCCAACCTTGATATCCTCTAAATCCTCTGCTGACACAGGTGTTATAAGTACTTTCTTACCATTTCTCATCTCTACCATTATAAAGTCACCCCCGTATGTGTTGTTATTGTGTAGTTAAGGTCTTTGTCAAATATGATGTGTCCTCTTCTATGGCTCCAGCAGCCTACATTAACTGCTACACCGATTGCTGATGGATGACGTGCTGTATTCTCGATATTTACACCCATAACTGAATACTTTCCGCCCATACCCTGAGGTCCTAAGCCTATAGAGTTAATTCCATCTTCAAGAAGTCTTTCCATCTTTGCTGCTCTTTCGTTATCATTATGTGAACCGATAGGTCTCATAAGCGCTTTCTTTGAAAGGAGTGCTGCTGTTTCAACTGATGTTGCTACACCTACACCTACAAGAAGTGGCGGACATGCATTCAGTCCATAGCTTGTCATAACATCAAGAACAAACTTTGTAACTCCTTCATAACCTTCACCTGGCATAAGAACCATAGCCTTGCCTGGAAGTGTACAGCCACCACCGGCCATATATGTATATATCTCACACTCATCGCTGTCTGGAACGATATCCCAGAATACTGTTGGTGTTCCCTTACCTACATTCTTGCCTGTGTTGTATTCATCAAATGTTTCAACACTGTTATGTCTTAATGGTGCTTCAAATGTAGCCTGTACTACTGCTTCCTTAAGAAGTGCTTCAAGTTCACCGATAAGTGGGAACTTAGTACCACACTTTACCCAGAACTGAAGTACACCTGTATCCTGACAGCTTGGACGGTTAAGTTCAACTGCAAGTTTCTGGTTTTCAAACATTGTGTTATAAATTGTCTTAGATAAAGGACTATCCTCCTTATCTCTTAACTCCTGAAGTTTTGCGATTACATCATCTGGAAGCTTCTTTGCTGTGTAAGCAATAAACTTTGCCATGTAATCAGTAAGCTGTTTTACCTGTGCTTCTTTAGACATATTTATTCCTCCTTAAATAATTATACTATTGTTAATGTTTTCTTGTTTTTATGTATTATATGATATTCATATAATTTCTTAGGTATATGACATTTTCCATCCACATTTGTATCCCATAAATGTATCTTCTATGGGAAGAATGGATATAAAATTGGTAACAGTATCATACTTACTACTGTTGATACAAGTATCAGCGGTACACCTGCTTTCGCATAATCTTTAAATGTATATCCGCCTGCGCCTATTACCATAGTGTTAGCTGGCATTCCGATAGGTGTTGCATAAGCACATGAACCACCTATTACGCAAGCCATAAGTACTGCGCTTGGGTCTGCCCCTATCCCTTCTGCTATTGATAAGCAGATAGGAACCATAAGTGCTGTTGTTGCTGTATTACTCATAAAGTTAGTTAATACACAGCAGAGCATAAATACTACAAATGTTAATACATATGGTGAAGGATTATCTCCTAACAATCCTATAACCTTATTAGCTATAAGCTCTCCAGCTCCAGACTTTGAAAGCGCTGATGCAAGTGAAAGTGTTCCACCGAATAAGAATATAGTCTTTAAATCAATCGACTTAAGTGCCTGTTTCTCTGATATAACACCTGTAAGTATAAGTGCAAGTGCTCCGATACAGCCTGTTATGCATAACTTAATTCCTATCTTATCCTCAAATATCATTCCAAGAAGAGTAAGTATAAGGATTATAAGTGATAACCACTGCTTCCACTTTGGTACATCGCTGAAATCATTCTTACTACTGTAAGCCGAGTCATCATCTGGCACCTTGTTATCCGGAAGAAGCTTATGTCCTACCAGTGCAAAGAATATTATACCTACAATAAGTATTGGAAGTCCTACCTTTGCATAATCAAAGAAACCAAAAGACTTACCGATTTCCTGCATCGCTGACTGTGCTATAAGATTACCCGGCGCACCTATAAGTGAAAGATTACCTCCCATAGCTGCTGCAAATACAAGTGGCATAAGAAGTCTTGACCTTGAGTATCCTGACTTTGCTGCTATTCCTATTACTACTGGAATAAGTACTGCCGCTGTTCCCGTGTTTGAAAGCACTCCGCTCATAAAACCTACGATAACCATAATTGCTATGATAAGCTGCTTTTCTGACTTGGCAAAGTGTGTAACTATTCCACCAATCTTGTTTGCCATTCCAGTTTCAAAAAGTGCTCCACCTACTATAAACATTGCTACAAAAAGAATTACGTTGCTGTCAATG
>FR886345.1:16508-16840 GCA_000436535.1 Eubacterium sp. CAG:252
GCTGTCAATGAACCCTGAAAATGCTGTTTTCCAATCAAGTACTCCTGTGACAACCAGCCCCACGCAGACTATCATCGAAGTAAGTCCTAACGGAATTTTTTCCCACATGAACATTATGATTGCAAACAACAAGAATAATAATGTTATTGTTGCATGACTCATAAAATATCCTCCATTCATTATATATTTACTTTGAAAATATCTTGCCGGCTTTGTTATTTCCCTTTGCTTGATTGTATTATATAAAGACTTTTCCTTGTTGTAAATTTACAAAAAACTATGACATCATAAATTTTTTTTATGCTTTTTTGACAGTTTTAGACATTTTCCAC
>FR886345.1:16900-17345 GCA_000436535.1 Eubacterium sp. CAG:252
TATGATATAATTTTAACAAAACAATAATACAGGTTGTTAATTTTTAACAATTGCACTATGTATACAAATAATGTATATTTCTAAAAAAGTCAGGAAATTCACATAAAACTATTATGAATTTAACTTTTATCTCTGACATTATCTATAAAATACTAGAATATAAAGGGGGAATATTATGAAGATTGTACAATTAGAATACTTCTGTGCCGCCACAAGACTGCACAGCATAACTCAGGCTGCCGCCGAATTATATGTAACACAGCCTGCTATATCTACTGCCATTAAGGAGCTTGAAAAGGAATTCTCCATAAGCCTTTTTACAAGAACGAAAAACCACCTTTCGCTTACTAAAGAGGGTGAAGTATTTTACCAGAAAGCACAGAAGCTCTTAGCCGAATACAACAATACTATGGAACAGTTTCATGACCTTGGCAAAGATGTATCC
>FR886345.1:17388-28623 GCA_000436535.1 Eubacterium sp. CAG:252
GATAGGCATACCACCTCTTCTTAGTACTATATTTTTTCCGGATATGCTGATTGAATTTAATAAGGAATATCCTGATATTCCATTTGAATTATTTGAATACGGCTCTATACGTGCCGCCAATATGGTTATGGAAGGAAAGCTTGACCTTGCACTTGTAAATATGCATTTTTATGAGATAGATAAGCTTAACTCTTACAAGCTGATGACTGACAAGCTTGTATTCTGTGTATCAAAAGAACATCCGCTTGCGAAGTGCCGTGAGGTCACTATAGATATGATTAAGGATGAACCTGTTATTATGTATAACACTGACTCCGTACAGAATGAAACACTTGATGCTGCTTTTAAGCGCATAAACACTAACCCTAACACAATACTGCACGCAAGCCAGCTATTTACTATAAGAAACTTTGTATGCAACAACCTGGGTGGGGCTTTTCTTTATGCCTCACTGCTTCGCAACCTGCCCGGTGTAACTGGTCTTCCAATAAGCCCTGCCATAACACAGGATATAGGACTTATCTGGAAAAAAGGCAGTTACACGACCGACAGTGCTGAAAAGTTTATTAACTATGCTAAGAATAGAAGCTTCTGATAATTAACCTAATTTTTCATAGGCTATTCTTTCAGAGCCGTCTTTTACATGAATAATTCCGCACCTCTTAAAGCCATTCTTTTCTATGACGTGCTGCATTATTTTATTATCATTGTGGGTATCTATTCTAAGATGCTTTATCTTCTGTTCACAGAATTGCACCGCCATGGTAAGTACACCATGTACCTGTCCATCGCCTGCAACTCTGTGGATAGTTCCATATGTATCTCCTGATAACCAGCTTCCATCCTCTATAACATTATATGTGGCATCCTCTCCCATCTTAAAGAAAAATACTCCATGAACTCTGCTGTTTTTATTATCTGTACCCTCTGTCTGCTGTTCTTTATCTGCTTCCTCTATCACATAAAGATTACCAGCAGCTATATCATTATCTATGATTTCTCTTGATGGATTGTTATTTTTCCACTGATTAGGATTGCCATTCTCTGCCATGAATTTTCTTGCAAATGCGTATATTTCGCATATTCTTTCTTTATCACTATCAACTGCATGTCTTATTGTATATTGGTTCATAATAATCCTCGTTTCTGCACACGTTTTTTCGCTTATATTCTTTGCGTATTTTATGTAAATTAATATCAGTCAGTGACAGACATTAACATCTGACAATACTACCCAATATTCTCATATCGTGGAGCTATCATCCCACTTTTATGCGAATATCAGGGCGGGGCACATGGTCATTTACCCAACTATGAGCAAGCTCATATGGGTTCAGATATTTTGACCCTAGTATTTTATTTTATCTTATAATCTATAATCAGGCAACTTTAAAATAAAGTACCCTGATATTATCCCAGATACAAGATAATACCAAAGTACTTATATTTTATGAAACCACCTATTACATATCTTTTCAATATTAACATAAGATATTTTATAATATTGACTTCAGACATATTTTTACATCAACACCCATTACATCGCCTTCTTATATATATCAGCAATCTCCTCCTGTGAGAATACAACCGGATTATTGGCTATGCTTGCTGCTGATACCTTCATACAGTTTTCAGCCATCCAAGGAATATCCTTTTCTTCTATTCCAAGGTCTGTAAGTGTACAGCTAAGGTCAAGATTCTTAAGCAGTGTCCTGATTTTAGGTGCAAGGTCTTCTGCTGTTAATCCGCCAAATATTCTTGCAAGCTTTGCAAACTTGAAGTGGTTGCCTATATAAGAGGCTTCTATAACCGCAGGAGTAAGTGCTGCAAGTCCCTTACCATGGACTATATCCTTAAAACCGCTTGCAGGATGTTCCATACCATGTGCAAGTGTTACACCTGCTGTATTAATAACCATTCCGCCTATAGTACTTGCAAGTGTTATCTTCTCCCAGCCTGCCTTGTTGCTTCTGCCCTTGTATACATCAACAAGATTTTCTGCTATAAGTTCAATAGCATATAAGCTTAATGCATCTGTAAATGGCTGTGCTATCCTTGAAGTATACGCCTCTATACAGTGACACAGCGCATCAAAACCAACTGAGGCAAGTACATGCTTTGGCATAGTCATCATACACTCTGGGTCTACGATTGACACCTTTGCAACGATTGCATTACATCTGAGTGACTTCTTATCACCATTTTCAGGATTAGTAAGAACTGCAAAGCCATTGCCTTCTGAACCTGTACCACAGGTTGTAGGTATAAGTATCAATGGAAGTGCCTTATCACTGGCTTTCTTACCAAATATATAATCACTTACATCGCCTTCATTAAGTGCAAGGAACGCTATAGCCTTTGCACAATCCATTATACTTCCGCCACCTATTGCAACAACTACATCGCATCCATTTTTCTTTGCATATGCTGCACCTTCTGCTGCTGTTGTTGTAAGAGGATTCTGCTGTACTTTATCAAAAAGTGCTGTTTCTATGCCGGCAGCCTTAAGACTGTCATTGACTTTATCGTATAATCCTGACTTCTTTGCACTGCTTCGTCCTGTAACGATAAGCGCTTTCTTACCATATGGCTTTGTAAGCTCTCCAACCTTTCTTACCTTTCCAGAACCGAATACTATATTGACTGGAAGGAAATAGTTAAATGCCATAGGTGCATCAAATCTGTCATCATCCTCCTCAGACATAACAAGGCTGATAGCTGCCTTTACCTCTTCTTCTCTGTCCTTTGCAGCCTCTTCCTCAACTATCTCATCATCTATGATAACATCAACATGTGATGCAAATTTTTCCTTATACTTAATCTTACATATAACAAAGAATATACCGCCAAGCAGTGCCCAGCCGCCTGCCATAGCCCATTCCTGCCATGCAAGTGTACTTCCTGAACCCGGTATTATATACATGGCAACCATTGCACCTGACATAAGAACTGCCATAATACCTACTGGAAGATAATGTTTAACCTTGTAAGGTCTTTTCATATCAGGCTGTGTCTTTCTTAATATTATGAAAGAAAGTGAAACCATACAATATGCAAGACAGCATCCGAAGTTACCTGCATCAACTATCCATACAAGCATCTTACGTCCTGCAAGTGGTGCAAGTACTGATAATGCACCTATAAGATATAATGCATTTACAGGTGTCTTGTGCTTAGGATGAAGCTTTGCAAATGTTTTTGGTATCATATATGACTCAGCCATTGAATACATAGCACGGCTTCCACCTATAAGAAATGAATTCCAGCTTGTTATGATACCACACATACCACCAACGATAAGCACCTTTGACATAATACTGCTGTTAAATGCTTTAGCCATGGCATCAGCTGTTACAAGTCCAGAACCCTCCACAGATGCTGCAATCTCTGGTGCGCTCATTACATAACCAACACCAAATATTATAAGTCCATAGAAAGCAACTGCAAGAACGATAGAAAGTATCATTATCTTGCCTATCTTTTTAAGAGGAACATTTATCTCCTCTGCTGCCTGTGGTATAACATCAAAACCTATAAAGAAGAATGGTGTTGTAACAGCAACCTTTAATATAGTCTTAAATACTTCACCTGTTGTACCGCCAACAAACATCTGTCCATCAAAGTTAGATGCATCACCTGTTATGGCAGAAGCGACAACTAAGAGTATTCCGACACCACCTATGATAACTGTAAGCACTGTCTGTAACACCGCTGCTGTCTTAGCACCTTTGATATTGATATATGTAATAAATATAGCTACAAGTATGGCAACTGCAAGCCATGATGCATATATATCAAAACCTGCTACTGTATACAGATAACCCTGTAAGAACTTTGGATATATATATGTAATAATAGTAGGAAGCGCACATGCCTCAAAACATACAACACTGACATATCCTAATATAATTGCCCATGTACATATATAAGAACCTATTGGTCCCATTGCTTTATAACTAAATACGTGTTCGCCTCCGCACTGTGGCATCGCTGCAGTAAGCTCAGCGTATGTAAGTCCTACGAAAAATACCATCACACCACCGATGGCAAAACCTATAGCGGCACCAGCTACACCGCCTCTTTCTATCCAGTCACCGGTTGATACAACCCAGCCCCAGCCAATCATGGCTCCGAATGCTATTACAAGTATATCCCATGCACTGAATACTTTATCAAATTCCGATTTTTTTCCAGCCATATTATCAGTCCTTTCATCTAACATTTTCATATAACATATATTTAATCCTGCACCACCATTTATATCTATCCGCCATAACTCTTTTTATCAGGTCAGATGCTTATAAAAGCATAAGTCTCTGCAGCATCCGCCTGAATAAAAAAAATGCCAGCAATCCATAGGCATTACGCCTCTGGATTACCAGCACCTTTGCCAGTTGAATATATTCGCGATGTAAACAATATTTTATTAATAACTTAGTTTTCAAATCTTAAGTCTATCATCTGCAATATGTACTTTGCAGTTTTCTCAAGACCCAGCACACTTGAGTCAATCATCATATCTCTCATGCTGCAATCTCTCATATCACCATTCGTCATATAGTTATATCTTGAGCTTAACATTCTGTCGTTATACTTCACAAGCTCTGCTGCTTCATCATAACTTACGCCCTTTTTCTCCATAACATACTCAACTCTTTTTTCAAATGGTGCATATATAAATACATTAAGACAATCTTTTCTGTCTTTTAATATGTAATTACTACAACGTCCGATGATAACACAAGAAGACTTTTCGGCGAACTTATTGATAACCTCAAACTGTTCATATATTACCCTGTTTGTAAGATTGGCATATCTTGGGCCAAAGTTAGTATCGAATTCATACTTGACATTTTCTCCTGAATCCGCTTTTTCTACTAACTCCCTGTCAACTCCTATCTGCTCAACAACCTTATCTATTAAGTCCCTGTCATAATATTCAACGCCTAAAGACTTTGCTATCATCTTGCCGATTTCAATTCCACCGCTGGCATACTCACATCCAACTGTTACAACAAAATGTTTCATCTGCATCGCTCCTTTTATTTACTTGCTAAGACTTTCAACTGTTTCCTTAATAATCTCATAAGCCTTGTCACATTCTTCTTCTGATACGATAAGTGGTGGTACCATACGGATTATGTGTGCTCCTATTGCTGTTATTAACATATGTCTGTCGAAGCAGCCATGCTTTACATCGACACCGCTTATAGTATCATCGAATTCAACACCGACTAAAAGTCCCTGATGTCTTACTTCCTTAACATGTGGAAGTGTTTCTAACTTTGCACTGAAGTAATCTCCCATCTTCTTTGCATTTCCAGCTAAATCCCTGTCAAGAAGTTCATTAACCTCTGCAAGTGCTGCTGCACATGATACTGGATGACCACCGAAGGTTGTTCCGTGTGAGCCCGGAGTAAATGCCTTTGCAACCTCTTCCGTAGCACATATAGCACCGATTGGCATTCCACCGCCAAGACCCTTTGCCATAGATACGATATCAGGCTTAATTCCATAATTCATATAAGACATTACAGCACCTGTTCTGCACCATCCTGTCTGAACCTCATCAATAAGAAGAAGCATATCATGTTCATCGCAGAACTTTCTTAATCCTGTCATAAACTCTTTAGTAGCTGGATGAACACCGCCTTCGCCCTGTACCGGTTCAATCATAATAGCGATTGTATTCTCTGTGCATGCATCCTCAAAAGCTTTAAGGTCATTGTATGGTGCATATGAGAAACCATATGTCATAGGACCAAAACCAACCTGACAAGCATTACCCGGCTGACCTGTTGCTGACATAGCACCAAATGTTCTTCCATGGAAACCATCCTTTGCTGTTACAATGTGGTATCTGTTAGGACCATACTTTTCAACGCCATACTTACGTGCCATCTTAATCATCGCTTCATTAGCTTCTGTTCCTGAATTCTGATAGAATATCTTATCCATTCCTATTGTTGTACATACCTTTTCAGCAAGTAATGCCTGTGGGATTGTATATGGATAATTAAATGTATGCATTATATCTGAAACCTGATCTTTTACAGCAGCTACAACCTTTTCATTACAGCTTCCTGCATTGTTAACGGCAATACCTGCATAAAAGTCAAGGTATGGTGTCTTATTTTCATCATAGAGATACATATCTTTGGCTGTTTCCGCAAGAAAGTCAAAACGCTCATATGTTTCAATCATATACTTATTTACTTTATCCTTAATGTCCTGTGCTGTTAAACCTGTGTCCTGTAACTTCATAACTGACTCCTTTCTGCGCACACCCTCCTGTGCGTATCCAAAAATATTTTCTGCAACCTTTTATGCAGCTTATAATGACGAAAATAAAAAAGGCAAAGGGCGCACAACCAACAGATTGTAACGGCTCCTTTGCCTTTGATTAATTCGTTCTATTTATTTGACACTGATAAATTAACACATAATATAGCCTATGTCAACAATAACTTTAAAAATTTTTCAACAAAATTGTAATTTTTTCACTTTTTTGTTCTTTGGTTTATATTGCATATACTTTTCTTGAGTTACTCACTTATAAGCCTGTATATATAATCTGCGGTTTTATCTATCTGTAATGTATTGGTTATAGTCGCTGTACCATCACCCTTCTGCTGTCCATACATTCCATAATAAGCATGACACCCTCCATATATGACATATCTTCAGAAATATATGCTATATCTCCGCCTTTAAGTTCTTTTGTCAGCACCTTTGAAACACCATCATTATCTGAAAGATTATCAAGCACCGAGTTATACAGTGATATTGTATTATCATCTGCATGATAATAATCATTAACATATATTGCTGTAGCACCTGCAATAAACGCAAGTTATTTTTCAAGCTTGTCCTCAATAGCCTCAATAACAGTCTTTAATGCCTTTATTCTGGCATACTTCTTATCGTTGGACTCTAATATATGCCAAGGCGCATAAGCTGTGTTAGTCTTCTGAAGCATTTCATTAACTGCAACCTCGTAGCTGTCCCACTTTTCCCTGTTACGCCAGTCTTCTTCTGTTATCTTCCAACGCTTCTCAGGAGTATTCTCCCTGTCCTTAAATCTTTCAAGCTGCGTATCCTTATCTATCTGAACCCAGAACTTTACAATAATTGCGCCCCAGTCTGTAAGCTCCTTCTCGAATTCATTAATCTCAACATACGCTCTCTGCCAGTCATTCGTACTGCAGAAGCCTTCAAGTCTTTCAACCATAACTCTTCCGTACCATGTTCTGTCAAATATAGCTATATGTCCGGTCTTAGGAAGTCTGTTCCAAAATCTCCACAGATAATGTCTTGCCTTCTCATGTGGCTCAGGGCTTGCTATAGGATGTACTTCATATCCTCTTGGGTCAAGAGCTTCAGCTATTCTTCTTATATTACCGCCCTTTCCGGCTGCATCCCAGCCCTCATAAGCTATAATAACAGGCACCTTCTTCCTGTACAGCTCATTGTGAAGCTCACCCAATCTTTTCTGGTACATATCAAGCAGTCTCTCATACTCCTCATCTGAAAGCTCTTTATCAAGACTCACCTCTGAAAGCTTAGGAATAGGCTTAAGTGGAAATGCATTCTGTAATAATGGCACTGATAATGCGCTATTGGCAAATGCTGTGTCTATTCCCTGTACTATTGTTTCAAGCACCTGTAACTGTGCCCACTTCTTATCCTTTGCATCTACTATATACCAAGGAGCACTTGAATGGTCTGTATCACACAGATACTGGTCATACACATCAAAGCACTCCTCATAATGCTTATTCTGCCACTTATCATATGCACTTACACGCCACTTTGTATTTTTATCCTCTTTAAGCTTATTAAGACGTTTTTTCTGTTCTTTCTTATCGATGTTAAAGAAAAACTTAAGTAACAGATATCCGTTATCCGTTAGCTGTCTTTCAAATCTTTTAATACTCTCTACTCTCTTCTTATAATCCTCGTCTGATAACTCACCACTCAGCTTCTGCTTTGTAACCTCTGACATCCAGCCGCTGTCCATAAAAACAAACTTTCCTGCTTCTGGAATTTTTACAAAATGCCTGTAAAGAAATGGCTTTCTGTTCTCTTCCTCTGTCGGCTCATCCATAACAGCAACCTTAAAAAATCTTGGGTCAATGTTCTTGATTACCTTTCCTAATACACTTCCTTTTCCGGCAGCGCCCCAGCCTTCAAAGAGTACTATAACAGGCAGCTTCTTTTCCTTCATCATAACCTGCTGCTTTAACAGCATTTCCCTTGCCGCCTTAAGTCTGTTTTCTACTTCTTCCCCTGCTGGTACCTCCAGCTTGTTCCAGTCTTTTAACATACACAATTCTCCTCCCTATATTCTTTATGTATAACTTTTTATTTACAAATATTATATACTATATTTACATTTAATACTATAACTTTTTGTATATAAAAACAGACCACCAGCTAATAACTAACCAGCAGTCTGTTTATCTTCTGAATACTATTTATTGTTTTCCTTACACCATTCGATTGTTTCAAGTATACCCTTTTCAAATGTATACTGTGGCTCAAAGCCCGTATCTTCCTTAAGGTCTGTTATGTCAGCACACAGGTACATAACCTGATTAGGACTGTAAGGAATATCACCAAAACCAATACTTATAGTACTGTCGATAGCCTGTCCCATAATCTCTATATATTCCTTTAATGGTCTTGCCTGTCCGCCTCCTATACAGTACACCTTACCGTCAACACCCTTTTCTCCAAGAAGCCTCATAGCAAGTGCTGCATCCTTAGAGTAAAGGAAGTCCCACATCTGTTCACCCTTTGTACACGATGGTGACTCACCTTTAAGAAGCTTTCCTATAGTGCTCATAACCATAGTCTTATCGCCATCGTAAGGTCCATATATACTGAGAATTCTTGTCCATATATGACGCATACCCTTCTGGTGGCACAATATACGTGTCATCTGGCCTGCACATAACTTTGCTATTCCATAACCATTCTCTGGAAATGCAGGAACACTTCCGTTAAGAGCGCCCTCAAATCTTCCATACTCAGCCTGTGAGCCGGCGCCAACAAATGTATCACAGCCTAACTTTGCTGCAGCCTCTACAGCATCAAGGGCATACTTAACATTAAGATTTTGTCCGTGCATATTGTTACGGCTGTCGCCAAATGTGCCATCCCAGCCAAAGTGGTAGAATACATCTGCCCCCTCCGGTATCAGCTCAGGAAGCTTTTCAAGTTCTGAAAGGTCACAGCTTACACGCTTAACCAAAGAACTCTCTTTTATTCTGTCAGCTCTCATAGAACCCGGTCTTACAACTGCTAAGACCTCTATTCCATTAGCCACAAGTTCATTAATCAGTGCGATACCTATAGAACCTGTTGGTCCTGTTATTACAGCTCTTTTCATAATTATTATACCCCTTCTCTAATTATATAATCTTTCCCGTTTCCAGCTTATTAAAAAGCCACAAAAAAGATTATATAATTATTTCTTGCCAAATGCCCATATCTTGTTAAGGAAGAAGTTAATAGGTATATTGATTATAAGATTAATAATAGGCGCAATCATCTTATTCATATGAAGTACTGATATCCATAATACAAGTAATATATTGTTAAGTATCAGACCTGTAAAGCCGTATGATACATATGTCTTAAACAGTGCTGCCCATATATTTCTCTTTTCGCCGTCTTCCTTCTTGAATACGAACTTATTATTCCAGTAAAATGACCATAATACGCTCAATAACCATGAAATAACATTTGCAATTATATAATCAATCTTTATGCCTGTCTTTGAAAGCATAAATAATGATACTACATATAAAAGATATGATACTATTGTATTGGATACACCTACAAGCCCAAACTGGAGAAACTCCTTAAATGTCTGTCTTGTTTTATCTGTCAGCTCCTTTTTTACGAGTCTGAATAGTAATTCAACAAAGAACATATATATTCTTTCTATAAATGCGTATATCTTTTTACCCATATCTATATACTTTTCCTATTCTTATTATAGTCCGGTTACTGTCAGGCACCCGAACTATAATATATTATCATTAATAATTCGTCCGTGATTACTGATTAACAGCTTCCTTTATAGTCTTAGCCATATAATCTATCATCTCATCTGTCATTCCAGGATATACTCCTACCCAGAATGTATCTCTCATTATTCTGTCTGTGTTATCAAGACTTCCTACTACTCTGTAGCCTTCTCCTGTCGCTCTCATCTCATCAAAGCAAGGATGCTTTATAAGATTTCCTGCAAAAAGGTTTCTTGTCTGTACTCCGTGGTTTTCGATGTACTCGACTACTGCCTTTCTGTCTATTCCTTCCTTTACTGTGATAAGGAAACCAAACCAGCTTGGTCTTGAGTTTTCACAAGGTACTGGAAGTATTACCTTATCCTCGATGTCAGCAAGTGCTGCTCTTAATCTGTCGAAGTTATGTCTTCTTCTTTCAACAAATGAAGGGAACTTCTCAAGCTGCCGCTCTTAATCTGTCAAAGTTATGTCTTCTTCTTTCAACAAATGAAGGGAACTTCTCAAGCTGCGCACAGCCTACTGCTGTCTGCATATCTGTTGCCTTAAGGTTGTATCCGAAGTGTGAATATACATACTTGTGGTCATATCCTAATGGAAGCTCGCCATACTGCTTGTCAAATCTGTGTCCGCAGAGGTTGTCCTTTCCTGATGGGCATACGCAGTCACGTCCCCAGTCTCTGAATGAACGGATACACTTGTTAAGAAGTGCGTTGTTTGTGTATACAGCACCGCCTTCACCCATTGTCATATGATGTGGTGGGTAGAAGCTGCTTGTTCCGATATCACCGATTGTACCTGTGAACTTCTCCTCGCCATTTATTGTGTACTTAGAACCAAGTGCATCGCAGTTGTCCTCTACTAACCAGAGATTATGCTTATCACAGAATTCCTTAACTGCTGATAAGTCAAAAGGATTACCAAGTGTATGTGCAATCATAACTGCCTTTGTCTTATCTGAGTAAGCTTCTTCAAGCTTTGTCACATCAATGTTGTACTGTGGAATAGTCACATCAACAAACACTGGTACTGCACCATACTGGATAGCTGGTGTTACTGTTGTTGGGAAGCCTGCTGCTACTGTTATTATCTCATCGCCTCTCTTTATTCTTCTGTCACCGAGAAGTGGTGATGTGAGTGCCATAAATGCGTTGAGGTTGGCTGATGAACCAGAGTTTACTACTGATACATACTTTACATT